>DASPVJ010000242.1:0-2967 GCA_035622435.1 Xanthobacteraceae bacterium
CGGGGACGCCGGCAAATGACCGACGGATATTGGGCCTACACCATCACGCTGGCGGAACGCGCGCTCGGCCAAATCAAGGCATTGCAACTCTCCGCCGAACCGCAAAGCTTCGAAATCTGGTACGCCTACGTCGCCGGCACCCTTCCCAAGCTCAACGAGCGCATCAACGCCGTCTTGGCGGAGCGCAAGACCCTGTCGGCGGACGAACTCGACGAGATCCACCGGCAGTTCTTCTCCCACGCGCGGGTGGTCGAGCGGGTGGAGGCCGTCGGCGCCAAGATCAACGACGAGGTCGATCAGATCGTGGCGATGATCGAAGCCGCGATCGGCGCGACCGCCCAGTACCAGAACGAGCTCGAGGACAACAGCCGCAAGCTGGGCCTGGCGATCGACCGCGAAACGCTGCGCGTCATCGTCGAAAGCCTGGTCTATTCGACCAAGGAGGTGGAGCGGGAGAACTCGTCCCTGAGCGAGAGCCTCGGCCTGTCGCGCAAGGAGATCGCGCATCTGCAGGAGGACCTCGTCTCGATCCGCGCCGAGAGTCTGAGCGACCCGTTGACCGCGCTTTCCAACCGCAAGCACTTCGATCAATCGCTCGAACGCATCATCGCCCAGAGCCGGGAACGCGGGGAGCTGTTCTGCCTCATCCTCGCCGACGTCGATCACTTCAAGACGTTCAACGACACGCACGGGCATCAGATGGGCGACCATGTGCTGCGCCTGATCGCGACGGAAATGAAACGGGCGGTCAGGACGCAGGACGTGGTCGCGCGCTACGGCGGGGAGGAATTCGCCGTCATCCTGCCGGCCGCCGGCCTGGTGCCGGCGGTGAGCGTGGCGGAGCAGATCCGCCAGAGCACCATGTCGAGGGAATTGCGCCGGCGCAAGACCGGCGAGAGCCTGGGGCGCGTGACGATTTCGCTCGGAGTCGCGGAGTTTCGCCGCAACGAAAGCGCCCAGGATCTGGTCGAGCGCGCCGACAACTGCCTGTACGCCGCCAAGCGGCGCGGGCGCAATTGCGTGGTTGCGCAGGACCAGCTGGTCGTCGGATCGCCGCAAGCGGTGTAGGGCGCTAATTGCTCTTGAGCGAGCCGGGCAGGCCGGCCACGAACCGCCTCACTTGGCCGGGCGATGAAAGAATGATCCGGCGGATTCCGGCGGGGAGACCGGACATCATCTGCGCATGCCGGGCGCGGCTGCGTTTGGGATAAGTCCACACCCAATCCAGCAGGAACGCGAGATCGAACTGCTCCGGGCACCCGGGCCCGAGATCGTCCCGGTCGCGCCCGTAGTTCCGAATCGAACGCCAGACCGCGCGGGGAAAATACACGTAGCGCGGCAGATCGAGCCAGATGACGGCGTCCGCTCTCGGCAAGCGAACGTCGAGATGGGCCGAGTAATTGCCGTCGATGATCCACGCGTCGGCGGCGGCCGCATCCTCGACCTTCTCGCGAAATCGCTCGGCTTCGGTCTGCACCCAGCCGGGGTTCCAATTGAATGCGTCAAGATGCACGACCGGAAGCGCAAGCCGCTCGCCGATGCGACGCGCCAGCGTCGACTTGCCGGCGCCGCTCGGCCCGAGAATGAGAATGCGCTTCGGCAGCATGGTCTGCCCTGCCATCGTCGTGCGCGGCGCACTGGCGCGTATACGCCGATAGAACCCGGGCCGCAGCCCCAATCCGCGGCGAGGAACAAGCCGTGCACCGGATCGCAGGGGCCGGCCCGATTGTCGCAATTGGTGCCGATGCTAAGCTCGCGCGCAATAGACGCCACGAAAATAGAGAGGGAGGTCGCCTGCATGCGGCTCAAGGACAAGATCGGCATCGTGACGGCCGCGGGTTCCGGGATGGGGCGCGCCGGCGCCATCCGCTTTGCCCGCGAGGGCGCCAAGGTCGCCGTGGTCGACGTGGATGGCGCCGGCGTCGCGGCGGTCGTCGAAGAAATCGCCGCGGCCGGCGGCACGGCCAAGGGCATCGTCGCCGATCTGCGCGACGACGCGAACGCGCGGCTGATCGTGCGCGAGACCGCGAACGCCTTCGGCGGGCTCGACTTCGTCTGGAACCATCTCGGCCATCCCGGCCCGGCGTCGGTCGAGGGCATCGAAATGGCGGACTTCGCGCTCGCCGTCGACCTCAATTTGCGCTCGCAGATCGTTACCACCGACGCGGCGCTGCCGGAACTGCGCGCGCGGGGCGGCGGCAGCCTGCTCTACACCGCCTCGACCTCCGGCCTCGTCGGCTCCCAGTTCAGCCCGGTCTACTCGGCGGTGAAGTTCGGCGTGGTCGGCTTCGTGCGCGCGCTCGCCAAGCGCGTGGCCAAGGACGGCATCCGGGTCAACGCCATTTGCCCGGGCGCGACCGACACGCCGATGCTGCGCGTCTTCGTCGCGCGGCCCGACCAGCAGAGCACGCGCGGGCGCGACGTCGAAGAGCTGGTCGCCCAGCGCGCCGGGCAGAATCCGATGGGCCGGCCGGGGCGGCCGGAAGAGATCGCCAATGCGGCGCTGTTTTTGCTCTCCGACGAGGCCTCGTTCATCACCGGCGCGGCGCTGCCGGTCGACGGCGGCACCACCGCGTGAGGGCCTCGGATTGAGCCTGGCGAAATCCGGGGTAGCATTGGGTTGCGATTTCGGCGTGCGGATGGAAGGAGCGGTCTCTTGGTCGACAAGTTCGATGGCGAATTCGACGTGGTGGTGGTCGGCGGCGGCTCGGCCGGATGCGTGCTGGCGGCGCGCCTGACCGAAAACCCGGCGACCACCTTGTGCCTGATCGAGGCCGGCGGGCGCGACCGCAATCCGTGGATCCATCTGCCGTTGGGCTTCGGCAAACTGGTGCCGAATCCCAATTTCAACTGGGGCTACGAGACGGAGCCCGAGCCGCATCTCAACGGTCGACGCCTGAGCTGGCCGCGCGGCAAGGTGCTGGGCGGTTCCGGGTCGATCAACGGCCTCGTGTTCCTGCGCGGCGC
>DASPVJ010000243.1:0-12746 GCA_035622435.1 Xanthobacteraceae bacterium
GAAGCCGCCCGCGCGTTGGCGGCGGAAGCGGGCATGGGGGCGGTGCAGATCGCCGCGGTCGCCGCGCGCGCCGGCATCGCCGCCGGCACGGTCTATCGCTATTTCCCGTCGAAGACGGCGCTGGTCGCCGCGGTGGTCGCCATCGTATCCGAGCGCGAGCTTGCGGCGATCCGGCGTGCCGGCGATGCGGCGCCCGGCCCGCTGTCGGCGCTCGCCGCCGCCATCACCACCGTGGCCGCGCGCGCGCTCGGGCGCCGGCGCCTCGCCTGGGCGGTGATCGCCGAGCCGGTCGACCCCGCGATCGACGCCGTGCGGCTCGTCCACCGCAAGGCGCTGGCGGCTGAAATCGCGACGCGGCTCGCCGCCGCCATCCGCGCCGGCCACCTGCCCGAGCAGGACGTGCGCGTGGCGGCGCCGGCGCTGGTGGGCGCGCTGCTCGAAGGGCTGGTCGGGCCGCTGGCGCCCGACGCTTCGACAAATGCGGGGGCGGCGCGCGATGCAGTGCAAACGCTCACCCTCCTTGCCCTGCGGGCGGTCGGCATCGTCGATGCCCACGCGCGCGGCCTGGTGGTGCAGACCGTCGTGCCGGCGCCCGGGGACGCGGCGTAGCGTGCCGCGCGTGCCGGCGTCAGTGGGACATCAGGGTCGGAACCGTCATCGCCTCGAGGATGCCGCGCGTCACCCCGCCCAGGATGAATTCGCGCAGGCGCGAGTGGCCGTAGCCGCCCATGACGATGAGATCGGCCGAGGCGTCCGCCACGTAGGACAGGATGGTGTTCGCCACGTCGCTGTCGGTCGCGACGATGCGCTTCACGTCGACCTTGAGGCCGTGGCGGGCGAGATGGTGGCCGATGTCGGCGCCGGGGACCTCGTCGCTCTTGCCGCGCTCCCCGGAAACGATGAGGACCTGGATCGCCTCGGCGCGGGTGAGAAACGGCATCGCGTCGGCGGCGGCGCGGGCGGCGCTGCGGCTGCCGTCCCAGCAGACCAGGACCTGCCCGAGCTTCAGGCCGGTCTTCTGGATGTAGGGCACGAGCAGGATCGGCCGGCCGGCCGCGAACAGCGCGCTCTCGGCGATCAGCTCCTCGGGCGAGGCCTTGTCGGGCTCGGCTTGGCCGACCACCGCAAGGTCGAACCGCCGGGCGATGCGGCCGAACTGATCGGACGCCTCGGCAAGCGATGCCGCCAGCATCCGCGATTCCGCCGAAACGCCGGCGCGACGGGCCGCTTCCTCGAAGCGCGCGATGGCCGCGGTGGCGGCCGCCTCGGCTTCCGCCCGCTGCGATTCGATGAAGTCGGCCGGGATGCCGCCCATCAGCGCCGGCGGCAGCACCGGATCATGGGCGAAGGCGATGGCCGCCACGTGCGCGCCGAAGGCCTCGGCGACCGAGACCGCGTAGTCGCCGGCGAACCCGTGGGATGGGCCCACGGTGAGATTGACCACAAGGTCCTTGATCATGGCGGCGTCCTCCCGTTGGCAGCGCTCGGCCGGGGCGGCCGAGCTAGCGTACCCGGTGCCGCCGGGTTTTGATCGGGATCAATCGGCGGCTCGGCCATGCCCGTCACTTTTTCGTGCCGGTCGGCCCGAACTGCTTGAGGTAGGCCCACAAATCGTTGACCTCCTGCTCGTTCTTGATGCCGGCGAACACCATCTTGGTGCCGGGAATCTTGGCGCGCGGGTCCTTGATGTATTCCTTGAACGTGGCTTCGTCCCACGTGATGCCCGCGGCCTTGTTGGCCTCGCTGTAGTTGAACCCCTCGGCGGAGCCGGACTTGCGCCCGTCGAGGCCGTTGAGCTCGGGACCCACTTTGTTCTTCGCGCCCTCGCCGACCGAATGGCAGGGGAAGCATTTCTTGAACGATTGCTCGCCGGCTGCGACGTCCTGCGCCGAAGCCGCGCCTGCCGAGGCTGCGAGCGCAATTGCCGCCATGACCGCCTTTCTCATCCTGACGTCTCCCTTCTGCTTTCGTTGCGATCGCCGTCGACCCCCGACCGCCGGCGGCAATCGTGCGCCCGCGCGGCGCGCACGACGCCGCCTCGAATGGCGGGCGCGGCCGCGCCTGTCAACGCACAATCGGGCGAAAGCGGCGTTTCCTCGTGTCACAAACCGCGCTTTGCCGCTATAAGGACGAGGTCCTCGTAGCGGGAGCGCGCAATGACGGTCAAGATGCCCGAACCGGAGGCGCCGGTGCTGGCGCGCCGCGGGGCGATCGTGCGCGCGCTCCGGCGCATCGTGCGCGGGGAAGGCGTCATCGCGACCGAGCACGCGATGCGCCCCTACGAGTCCGACGGACTCACCGCCTATCGCCAGCTGCCGATGGTGGTGGTGCTGCCGGAGACGACGCGGCAGGTGTCGCGCGTCCTGCGCTATTGCCACGACGAGGGCATCCGGGTGGTGCCGCGCGGCGCCGGCACTTCGCTCTCGGGCGGGGCGCTGCCGCTGGCCGACGGCGTGCTGCTCGGCATGGCAAAGTTCAACCGCATCCTCGAGACCGACTTCGACAATCGCGTTGCGGTGGTGCAACCGGGCGTCACCAATCTGGCGATCACGCAAGCGGTCGAGCACCGCGGCTTCTACTACGCCCCGGACCCGTCTTCGCAGATCGCCTGCACCATCGGCGGCAACGTCGCCGAGAACTCGGGCGGCGTGCATTGCCTCAAGTACGGCATGACCGCCAACAACGTCCTCGGCGTCGAGATGGTGCTGATGACCGGCGAAGTGGTGCGCCTCGGAGGCAAGCATCTCGACAGCGACGGCTACGATCTGCTCGGCCTCGTCACCGGCTCGGAGGGCCTGCTCGGCGTCGTCACCGAGGTGACCGTGCGCATCCTGCGCAAGCCCGAGAGCGCGCGCGCCGTGCTGGTCGGATTCGCTTCGTCCGAGGATGCCGGCGAATGTGTCGCGAAAATCATCGGGGCCGGCATCATTCCGGGCGGGATGGAGATGATGGACCGCCCCGCGATCCATGCCACCGAGGAGTTCGTGCACGCCGGTTATCCGCTCGACGTCGAGGCCCTGCTCATTGTCGAACTCGACGGGCCGCCGGCGGAGGTCGATCACCTGCTCGAGCGGGTGACGCGGATCGCGCAAGGCTGCCGCGCCGCCGTGGTGCGGGCGTCCGCGTCGGAAGCCGAGCGGCTGGCGTTCTGGGCCGGCCGCAAGGCGGCGTTTCCGGCGGTCGGGCGCATCTCGCCGGACTACTACTGCATGGACGGCACGATTCCGCGCGCGAAACTGCCGCACGTGCTCGCCCGCATGCGCGAGATGTCGGCGACCTACGGGCTGCGCGTCGCCAACGTGTTCCACGCCGGCGACGGCAACCTGCATCCGCTCATCCTCTACGACGCCAACAAGCCGGGCGAACTCGACCGCGCCGAGGCGTTCGGCGCGGACATTCTCAAACTGTGCGTGGAGGTGGGCGGGGTGCTGACCGGCGAGCACGGCGTCGGCGTCGAGAAGCGCGACCTGATGCCGGCCATGTTCAACGAGGTCGATCTGGCGCAGCAGGAGCGGGTGAAATGCGCCTTCGACGCCGAGGGCCTGCTCAATCCCGGCAAGGTGTTTCCGACGCTGCACCGCTGCGCCGAACTCGGCCGCATGCACGTGCGCGCGGGTCAATTGCCGTTCCCGGACATTCCGCGCTTCTGATGACCGACACGCTGAGACCCCGCGACGCCAAGGATGTCGCTGCGGCTGTCGAGTGGGCGGTCGGCGAGGGCAAGACCCTGGAAATCGTCGGGCATGGCTCGAAGCGCGCGATCGGGCGGGCGGCGCAGTGGGACTTCACGCTCGATTTGTCCGGGCTCGCCGGGGTGACGCTGTACGAGCCGGAGGAACTGGTGCTCTCCGCCCGCGCCGGCACGCCGCTTGCCGAAATCGAGCGGCTGACCGCAGAGAGGGGGCAGGAGCTGGCGTTCGAGCCGATGGACTGCGGCCCGGTGTTCGGCGGCGTTCCCAGCAGGGGGACGCTGGGCGGAGCGCTCGCCACCAACCTCGCCGGTCCGCGCCGCATCAAGGCCGGTGCCGCGCGCGACCATTTCCTCGGGGTGACCGCGGTGTCCGGCCGCGGCGAGACCTTCAAGTCCGGCGGCCGGGTGGTCAAGAACGTCACCGGCTACGACCTGTGCAAGGTGCTGGCCGGGTCGTGGGGGACCTTGGCGGCGATGACCGACGTGACCGTCAAGGTGCTGCCGCGGGCGGAGAGCGAACAGACGCTGCTCGCCTTCGGCCTCGACGACCGCGCCGCCGTGCGCGCCATGGCGACGGCGCTCGGTTCCCCGGCCGACGTATCGGGCGCCGCCCACCTTCCGGCCGGTGCCGCCGAACGGGTGACCGGCGCGGCGGCGGCCGGCCGCGCGGTTACCGCGCTGCGGCTCGAAGGGGTTGCGCCGTCGATTGCGCACCGCCGCGGGGCGCTCGAAGCGCTGCTCAAGCCCGTGGGCGAACTGATCGCCGTCGGCGAGCGGGCATCGCGCGCGTTATGGCAAGCGGTTCGCGACGTGACGCCGTTCGAGGCGCCCGCCGCCGGCACGGCCGCGGCGCTGTGGCGCATTTCGACGGCGCCGTCGCGCGGGCCGGAGATCGTGGCGAGCGTCGCGGCCCAGTGCGACGCCGCGGCGATCTACGACTGGGGCGGCGGCCTCATCTGGATGCAGGTCGCCGGCCGCTCCGACGCCGGCGCCAGGCTCGTGCGTCGCGCGGTTGCCGCCTGCGGCGGCCACGCCACCTTGTTCCGCGCCGAGGTCGCGGTACGCGCGGCGGTCGATGTCTTCGAACCGCAGGCCCAGTCGATTGCGGCGCTCGCCCGTCGGGTGAAGGAAGGCTTCGATCCGAAGGGAACGCTGGGACCGGGACGCATGTACGCGGGCGCGTGAACCTTATGCAGACGAACTTCAGCCTCGCCCAACTGGCCGATCCGGCGATCGCGGAATCCGAGCGCATCCTGCGCGCCTGCGTCCATTGTGGTTTTTGCACCGCAACATGCCCGACCTACGTGCTGCTCGGCGACGAACGCGACAGCCCACGCGGCCGCATCTACCTCATCAAGGACATGCTGGAGCACGATCGGCCGGCCACCGCCGAGGTCGTCAAGCACATCGACCGCTGCCTCTCGTGCCTTTCGTGCATGACCACGTGCCCGTCCGGCGTGAACTACATGCATTTGGTCGACCACGCGCGCGTGCACATCGAGCGCACCTTTCGTCGCCCGCTGCTTGATCGATGGCGGCGCGCCGTGCTTGCCAAGGTGATGCCGGACCCTCGGCTCTTCCGCTTGGCCTTGATTATGGGGCTGATTGCAGGGCCTTTTGCCCCCGTGTTCGCGTGGCTCGGGGCGAGCCGGCTTGCCGCCATCCTCCGCCTTGCCGAGGCCATGCCGGTCGTCCCGGCCGGCACGCGCGAGCGAACGTTCTTTCCCAAGGGCGAACGCGCGGGCCGCGTGGCGATCCTTTCCGGCTGCGCAAATCAGGTGCTCAAACCCTCGGTCAACGCGGCGGCGATCCGGTTGCTCAACCGCCACGGCATCGAAGTCGTCCTGCCGGAAGGCGAGGGATGCTGCGGCGCGATCGTCCACCACCTCGGCCGAGAACCCGAATCGCTCGAATTTGTGCGCCGCAACATCGACGCCTGGACGGCGGAAATCGAAGGCCGCGGGCTTGACGCCATCCTGGCGACCGCGTCGGGTTGCGGCACGATGATCAAAGATTACGGTTTTCTGCTGCGCAACGATCCGGCCTATGCAACAAATGCAGCGCGAGTCGCGGGGCTGACCCTGGACATCTCGGAATATTTGATGAAACTCAGGTTGACCCAGCCGGCCCGCGACAGCGGCCTCGTCGTCGCCTACCAGGCGGCGTGCTCGCTGCAGCACGGGCAGAAGGTCGTGGCGCAGCCGAGGACGCTGCTGGTCAAGGCGGGCTTCGCGGTGCGCGACGTGCCGGAGGGTCACCTGTGCTGCGGATCCGCGGGCACCTACAACATGCTCCAGCCGGAGATTGCGTCGCGCCTGCGCGACCGCAAGCTCGCCAATATCGCGGCGCTCAAGCCCGACGTCATCGCCACCGGCAACGTCGGCTGCATGGCGCAGCTCAAGACTGCAACGGCAATCCCGATCGTGCACACGGTGGAGTTGCTCGATTGGGCGACCGGAGGGCCGCGTCCGGCCGAGATGAAGCAATTGTCCGCCGCGGCGACGTGAGGGGCCGGCGACACCGGGGCCCGGCAGGCGACGTTCGGGTGCGCGTTCCGACCGCCTATGTGGTAAAGCGCGACAGGAAAGCAGGAGGACACGATGGCAAAAGCTCGGAAGTCGAAGAAGGCCAAGCGGGCCAAGAAGACCAGGAAAGCCGCCAAGAAGAAAATGACGATGAAGAAATCGGCCCGCCGCAAGACCGCGAAACGGTCGGCGAAGAAGGCGGCGGCACGCAAGCATAAGCGCGCGGCGCCCAAGAAGGCGAAGAAGCACGCCGCCCCGGCTCCCGCGAAAGTCGTCGCTCCGCCGACGCCCGCTCCGGCCCCGGCACCGCGCCCGGTCGTGGCGCCGCCGCGCCCGGCCCCGATGCCGCCGCGCCCGGCCCCGACCCCGCCCGCGAGCAGCGCTCCGCCCGCCCCTCCGAGCCCCGCCCCTTCGCAGGGTTCGCCCGGAGCCATGCCGGGCGGCTATCGCCCCTTCTCTACGCCGCCCAAGCCGCCCGAGTCCGGGGGGCACGGCGGGCACGGGGGGCACGGTTCGGGGTCCGACGAGAAGAAGGACTGACGCGAACCCCGGAGCGCGTCCGGTTCGACGGCGCGCTCCGGCGGCCGATCCAACGCCGCGTGCGCGTCGCCCGCACCGCTCCGTCCGTGGCAATTTGCTGATGCCGGATGCCCGAGCGCCCATGCGCGGCGCGGCGCGCAAGCGAGGCGCCTGCGGCAAGCGTCGTTGCGCCGGCGGCATATCCTGAATAGATTTGGGCGAGACGGCCGACGGCGCGCGGACGCGCAAAGCCGCCGGTTGCGCTTTTCCATGCGACAGAGGGAGTGCGTTACGTGACCGCTTACAATGTCCTGATCCTGGGGGCCTCCTACGGCTCGCTGCTCGCGACCAAGCTCTTGTTCGGGGGACACAGCGTCAAGCTCGTGTGCCTTCCCGCCGAAGCGGAGGCGATCAACAAGGACGGCGCCCGCGTGCGTCTGCCGATCAAGGGCAGAAAGGACCTTGTCGAAATCGATTCCCGCAAGTTGCCGGGAAGCCTGTCCGCCGGCGGCCCCGGCGCGTTCAATCCCGCCGACTTCGATCTCGTCGGGCTCGCCATGCAGGAGCCGCAATACCGTTCCGCCGGGGTACGCGAGTTGCTCGATGCGGTGGCGCGAGCCAGGGTGCCATGCATGTCGATCATGAACATGCCGCCGTTGCCCTACCTCAAGCGGATTCCCGGGCTCAACACCGACCCGCTCAAGTCCTGCTACACCGACGCGACCGTGTGGCAGAACTTCGACCCCGCGCTGGTGACCCTGTGCAGCCCCGATCCGCAGGCGTTTCGTCCGCCCGACGAAAAGGTCAACGTGTTGCAGGTCACGCTGCCGACCAACTTCAAGGTGGCCCGGTTCGAATCCGAGGCGAGCACCGCCATGCTGCGCCGGATGCAGGCGGACATCGAGGCGATCCGCTTCGACCCCGGCGACGGCACCAAGATCGAACTGCCGGTCAAGCTCAAGGTGCACGATTCCATCTTCGTGCCGCTGGCGAAGTGGGCGATGCTTTTGACCGGCAACTATCGCTGCGTGCAGAAGGACGCCGCCCGCTCCATCAAGGAGGCCGTGCACACGGACATCGAAGCCTCGCGCGCGGTGTACAATTGGGTGCGCGACTTGTGCGTCAAGCTGGGCGCCTCGCCGGACGACCTGGTGCCGTTCGAAAAATACGCCAGCGCCGCGCTCGGCCTGGTGCGGCCCTCGTCCGCGGCGCGCGCGCTGTTCGCCGGCGCCCCCAATATCGAACGGGTGGATCGGCTGGTGCAGACCATCGGCATGCAGATCGGCATGCGCAACAGCGTGGTCGACGAGACCGTCGCGCTGGTCGATGCGCGCCTGGCGGTCAACCGCAAGGCGGCAGCCTGAGCAGTTATCGGGGATCGGGCATCAGGGATCGGGCATCACTCTCCTGATGCCTGATTCCTGGAGCTGATACCGGTCGCCGGCGCGCTCCAGCGCCAGGTGCCGCCGATGAAACGCGAACAGCGTGGAGCGGTGGCCGATCGACACCATGGCGGTGTGCGGCAACCGCGCCTGCATCAGGCGATAGAGCGCCGCTTCCGACGGCTCGTCGAGCGACGCCGTCGCCTCGTCGAGGAACAGATAGTCGGGCGCGTGCAGGATGGCGCGCGCGACGGCAAGGCGCTGCTGCTCGCCGAGCGAGAGCATGCGGTTCCAGTGCGCGCGCTCGTCCAGCCGTTCGGCGAATGCCGGCAGGCCGACCGCGGTCAATACGTCGCGCAGTGCCGCGGCGTCGAAGCGGCCGGGTTGGGACGGATAGGCGATGGCATCCGCCAGCGAGCCGGTCGGGAAGTAGGGCCGTTGCGGCAGCACCATCACCTCGGCGTGGCGCGGGATCGTGACGGTACCGGAGCCGAACGGCCAGATGCCGTCGACCGCGCGGAACAGCGTCGATTTGCCGGAGCCGGTCGGGCCGGTCACCAGCACGCGGTCGTCGCAGGAAACCGCGAAATCCTCGGCGTGGACCAAGGGCGCGCCGTTCGGCAGCCGGACGTCGAGCGCGTGCGCCCGTAACGGCGAGGCCTCCTCTCCCGCGACCACGGCGACGACCGGCGCAGTCGTCGCGGCGGCCCGCCCGGCGGCGATCGCCGCCTCGAAGCCGGACAGCCGGGCGATGACCGCGCGCCATTCGGCGAGGTCGCGGTAGAACTCCATGAAGAACGAAAGCGCGCTGCGCACGTTTTCAAACGCGTTGGCGGTCTGGGTGAGGATGCCGAGTTGGCCGTGGCCGGCAAAATACGCCGGGGCGACCACGACATAGGGGAAGATCACCGCCGCCTGGGCGGCGCCGACGGTGAAGAACGCCACCCGCTTGGTGCGCGACATGATGAGGAGCCAATTGCCGATGATCGCGCCGAACCGGTCGAGCAGGCGTTCGCGTTCCGCCGCCTCGCCGCGCAGCAGCGCGATCTGCTCGGCATTCTCGCGCACCCGCACCAGGTTGAAGCGGAAGTCGGCCTCCAGGCGCTGGCGGTTGAAATTGAGGCCGACGAGCGCGCGCCCGATCAGATGGGTGACCACGGTGGCGATCGCCGCGTAGATGAGCGCCGCCCACACCAGATAGCCGGGAATCGGCCAGACGACGCCGAATATGGTCAGCGGCACCTCGTCGGAGAGCACCCACAGGATGGCGACGAAGGACAGGAACGCGACGGCGGAGCGCAGCAGCCGGATGGCGAGCGGCAGCCCGCTCTCGACGAACATCCGCACGTCGTCGGCGATGCGCTGGTCCGGGTTGTCGGCGGCGTCGCCGAGGAGCTGCATGCGGTAATGGTTGGCGGCGTCGAGCCAGCCGCCGAGATAGCGCTCGGTCATGAACCGGCGCCACCGTATCTGCAGCCATTGGGTGAAATAGAGCTGGTAGACCTGGAGCACGATCGACGTGCCGGCGAGCGCGCTGAAGATCATCAGCTCGCGGGTGAACGCATTCCAGTTGCGGTCCTGCAGCGCATTGTAGAAACGGGCGTTCCATTGATTGAGCAGCACGTCGATGACCACGTCGCCCAGCATCATGGCGATCACGGCGCCGAGCAACGTGCGCCCCATCAGCCGGTCGTCGGAACGGAAATAGGGAACGGCGAGCTGCCGGATGGCGGCGAGCGTCGAGAGAAGAGCGGACACCGAGAGGCTCCTTGCGTGACAAAAGGCCGGCGATCATGGCGAGTCGCGGCGGCGGATCAACGAGCGTACGCCGTTTTCCCCGACGATGTGATCAGCGGGTCCCGACGCCGGCGGCGGCGCAAACGAAAGGGGCCGCCCGCGGGCGGCCCCTTTGCGATCGATGTTTGGCTGACCGGGCTTAATAGTCCATGCCGCCGTGGCCGGGCATCCCCGGGGCGCCGGACGGCTTTTCCTTCGGCATTTCCGCCACCATCGCCTCGGTGGTGATCAGGAGGCCGGCGACCGAGGCCGCGTCCTGCAACGCCGCCCGCACGACCTTGGCCGGATCGATGATGCCGGCGTCGACCAGGTCGACATACTCTTCCTTCTGCGCGTCGAAGCCGTAGGTCTCCGACTTGTTCTCCATGATCTTGCCGACCACGATCGAACCCTCGACGCCGGAATTCTCGGCGATCTGCCGCACCGGCGACTCCAGCGCCTTGAGCACGATGTTGATGCCGGCCTGGACGTCGGCGTTGTCGTTGGCGATGCGGCCGATCGCCTTCTTGGCGCGCAGCAGCGCGACGCCGCCGCCCGGGACGATGCCTTCCTCGACCGCGGCGCGGGTGGCGTTGAGCGCGTCCTCGACCCGGTCCTTTTTCTCCTTCACCTCGATCTCGGTCGAGCCGCCGACGCGGATCACCGCGACGCCGCCCGCGAGCTTGGCCAGCCGCTCCTGCAGCTTCTCGCGGTCGTAGTCGGAGGTCGTCTCCTCGATCTGCGCGCGGATCTGGGCGATGCGGCCCTGGATGTCCTTCTTCTTGCCGGCGCCGTCGACGATCGTGGTGTTCTCCTTTTCAATCATCACCTTCTTGGCGCGGCCCAACATATTGAGCGTCACGTTCTCGAGCTTGATGCCGAGATCTTCGCTGATCGCCTGGCCACCGGTGAGGATCGCGATGTCCTGGAGCATGGCCTTGCGACGATCGCCGAATCCCGGCGCCTTGACCGCCGCGACCTTGAGGCCGCCGCGCAGCTTGTTGACGACGAGAGTAGCAAGCGCCTCGCCTTCGACGTCCTCGGCAATAATGACGAGGGGCTTTGATGTTTGCACCACTGATTCGAGCAGCGGCAACAGCTCCTGAAGCCCTGAGAGCTTCTTCTCGTAGATCAGGATGTAGGGATCCTCCATCTCCACCCGCATCTTGTCGGCGTTGGTGATGAAGTAGGGCGAGATGTACCCGCGGTCGAATTGCATGCCTTCGACCACGTCGAGTTCGGTCTCGAGCGATTTTGCCTCTTCGACCGTGATTACGCCCTCATTGCCGACCTTCTTCATCGCCTCGGCGAGGAAGCGGCCGATCTCGGCGTCTCCGTTGGCGGAAATGGTGCCAACCTGCGCGATCTCTTCGTTAGAGGTGACCTTTTTTGAGTTGTTCTTGAGATCTTCAACGACCGAATCGACGGCAAGGTCGATGCCACGCTTCAAGTCCATCGGGTTCATGCCCGCTGCGACAGCTTTTGAGCCTTCCTTAACGATCGCCGCCGCGAGTACGGTCGCGGTTGTCGTGCCATCACCAGCAATGTCTGAGGTCTTCGAAGCGACCTCACGTACCATCTGTGCGCCCATGTTCTCGAACTTGTCCTCAAGTTCGATTTCCTTGGCGACCGTCACCCCGTCCTTGGTGATGCGCGGTGCGCCGAACGACTTATCGAGCACGACGTTGCGGCCTTTGGGGCCGAGGGTCACCTTCACCGCATTGGCGAGGATGTCGACGCCGCGCAGCATCCGGTCGCGGGCATCCACTGAGAATTTGACTTCCTTAGCAGCCATTTTTGTTGCTCCTTTTGAAATCGACCCAACGAAACCGGCTGATCGGTTCCGCGGTCTCTAGCTCAAGACTTGTGTTGCAAGGAAAGGGGCTGATCAGGCTGCCCGCTTGCGGGATTCGGCCTCGACGAGAACCCCCATGATGTCGCTTTCTTTCATGATGAGGTACTCGACCCCGTCGATCTTCACCTCGGTACCGGACCACTTGCCGAACAGCACTCGGTCGCCGACATGGACGTCGAGTGGGATCAGTTTGCCGGCCTCGTCCCGGCCGCCTGGCCCGACGGCAATGATTTCGCCCTGTTGCGGCTTCTCCTTGGCCGTGTCCGGGATGATGATCCCTCCCGCCGATTTTTCTTCGGCGTCGATACGCTTGACGACAACGCGGTCATGAAGCGGACGAAACTTCATGGATATCCTCCTGATTCTGTTTGAGATGACCCAATAGTTGCAAGCAGGTGACGGTCTGGAAAAATGTCCCCTACTCGGCCGCCACATAGGTGGCTTGAAATTTTCCCGCAAGGGGAAGGCGAAAAAAAATTAGCAATCAGGCGGGGTGAGTGCCAGAAGTTCCTAACTGTCCTGAATTTGTTGGTTAATCGACCGTCGCCACGGTGGTTACATCCACCGGAAAAGGACCGACTTCTGGGCCTGTTAGCAAACCTTCGTAAATGCTGATAGCGCCTTGATAACACACAGTTTATTGACAATCTGGGCTTGTAAGGCGAACCCTAGAAAGGTCAGATGTGTTGTCCAACCAGAATGGAGGACAACATGGGCTCCAAGGACTTCAGGCGCCAGCTCGAGGGCTACGGGCTCACCACCGCCCGCATTCTGTACCGGCGTCCTGATCATCTTTGGCTCCTGCAGACCTATGTGTGGCAGGATTACGACCTTCACCCCAATTTCCCGCAGCTGCACCGGTTCCTCGACTTCTGGCAACAGAAAATCGAAGGTCCGCTTCACTCAGTGTTCGTTGCCCACTCGCGACTGATCAAGCCAACCGAGATCTTTGCTGTGGATGGGGTTTTCCGCCTGCACTGACTGTCGTCCACGTGGTA
>DASPVJ010000244.1:0-10760 GCA_035622435.1 Xanthobacteraceae bacterium
GTGCTGTGCGGCGGCGTCGTCGAACTGATGAAGGCCGGCTACGAGACCCTGGTCGAGGCCGGCTATTCCGCCGAGATGGCCTATTTCGAGTGCGTGCACGAGATGAAGCTCATCGTCGATCTGATCTACGAGGGCGGCATCGCCAACATGAACTACTCGGTCTCCAACACCGCCGAGTACGGCGAATACGTGTGCGGCCCGCGCATCATCACGGACGAGACCCGCGCCGAGATGCGGCGCATCCTCGCCGATATCCAGTCGGGCAAGTTCGTCAAGGACTGGATGCTGGAGAACCGCGTCAACCAGACCTCGTTCAAGGCGATGCGCGCCAAGATGGCGGCGCACCCGGCCGAGCAGATCGGCGAGAAGCTGCGCGGCATGATGCCGTGGATCAAGCAGCGCGCGCTGGTCGACCGCAGCCGGAACTGATTTGACGAATGGCGAGTAGTAGGGCGCATTAGGCCGAAGGCCGTAATGCGCCGCACGCGATCCGTCCCCGCCTCCGCGGGGACCGCGCGTAGTCCGCGGCGGATCGCCAGAAACGGCGCAATACGCTTCGCTATTGCGCCCTACGGTCATCTATTCGTCCCTCTTCTTCTCCATCTCCCTCCACAGCCAGCGCGCCACTTCGGCGGGTGAGGCGTTGGCGCCGCCGGTGGCGCGCAGGTTGGCCGCGCGCATCAGGTTCACGTCGATGGCGCCGATCAGCGGCGCGAGCGCGTCCTTGAGCGCGCGGTCGTCCGCCCGTTTCGGCGCAAGCAGCAGGATGGCGTCGTAGGGCGGGATCGCCTCTTTGGGATCGGCAAGCACCACGAGGTCGTGCTGGGCGACGCGGCCGTCGCTGGTGTAGGCGGATATCACGTCGACCTCGCCGGCGGCGACCGCCGGGTACATGAACTCCGGCTGCATCGTCCGCTCCTGCCGGAACGACAGGCCGTAGGCGCGGCGGATCGCCGCCCATTCCGGCCGGGCGAAGAACTCGTAGTCGCCGCCGATCGAGAGGTTCGGCGCGCGCGGCGCGAGGTCGGCGATCGAGCGGATGCCGAGCGCTTCGGCGCGCGTCCGCGTCATCGCCAACGCGTAGGCGTTCTCGAACCCGAGCGGGCCGAGCAGGGCGACGCCGCCGTGCCCGGCAAGCCAGGACTTGACCTCGGCGAGCACCTCTTCGCGCGGGCGCACGTCGTCGCGATGCAGCTGGTTCGCCCAGATGGTGCCGGAATAATCGGCGTAGACGTCGATGTCGCCCGCCTTGAGCGCGTCGAAGATCACGTTCGAGCCGAGCCCCTCGCGCCGTGTCGCCGACAGGCCGGCGGCGGCGAGGCGCTGCTCGATCAGCGCGGCGAGTATGTACTGCTCGGTGAAGGTCTTGGCGCCGATCGCGTAGGCCGCGTGCGGCCGCGCCAGCGATGGCGCGAGCGCGCCGGCGACGATCAGCAAAAGCCCGGCGCCGCCGAGCGCGACGCGGACGCGCCGGCGGCTGCGCACGCCGTTCTCCATCAGCGCCAGCAATTGATCGACCGCGAGCGCGAGCGCGGCGGCGGCGGCGCAGCCGAACAGCACGAACACCCAGTTCTGCGTCTGCAACCCGGTGAAAATGTAGTTGCCGAGGCTCGGTTGCCCGATCGGCGTCGACAAGGTCGCGGTGCCGATCACCCACACCGCCGAGGTGCGGATGCCGGCCATGATCACCGGAACGGCGAGCGGCAGTTCGACCATCCTCAGCGATTGCCGCGGCGTCATGCCGACGCCGATCGCCGCCTGCTTCACCGCCGGGTCGATGCCGAGAAGGCCGGTCACCGTGTTCCGCAGCACCGGCAGCATGCTGTAGAGGGCGAGCGCCAGCACCGAGGGCAGGAAGCCCAGGGCGGAGAACTTGAGGTCGAGCCAGCGCGCGGTGAGCGCGGCGATGCCGAGCAGCAGCGGATAGAACAAGGCGAGGAGCGCGAGGCCGGGCACGGTCTGCACCAGGCTCGCGACCGCGAGCAGCACGCCGCGCAGCGCCGGCCGTCGCGCCGAGGCGACGGCGAGCGGCAGGCTCACCGCAAGGCCGAGCGCGAGCGCGGTGACGCTCACCAGCACGTGGCTGCCGAGGTAGCCGGGCAGGAGCCGCAGCGCGTCGGTGACCGGGCCGGGGATGCCGCTCATGGGGCCGCCCCGCGGTCGGTGAGCGCGTTGAGCCGTTCGGCTTGGCGGCGCGGCGTCGCCATCAGTTCGTCCACGTAGGCGCCGTGCGCGCCGGTCATCAGCGCGTGCGGCGTGCCCTCGGCGATCAGCCGGCCGGCCTGCAGCACGCCGATGCGGTCGGCGAGCAGCACCGCCTCGAGCATGTCGTGGGTGATCATCACGGTGGTCAGGCCGAGATCGTCGTGCAGGCGGCGGTAGTCGCGGCCGATGGCGTCGCGGTTGATCGGATCGAGCGCGCCGAACGGCTCGTCCATCAGGACGATGCGCGGCTGCGCCGCGATGGCGCGGGCGACGCCGACCCGCTGGCGCTCGCCGCCGGAGAGCTGGTGCGGATAGCGCTCGCGTTTGTCGCGGTCGAGGCGCACGAGGTCGATGAGTTGATCGACCCGCGCGGCCATGCGGGATCTGTCCCAGCCGAGCAGCCGCGGCGTCACCGCGATGTTTTCCCCGACGGTCATGTGCGGGAACAGGCCGACGCCCTGGAACACGTAGCCGATGCGGCGGCGCAGCGCGATCGGCTCGACCGCGCGCACGTCGTCGCCCTCGACCGCGACCGTTCCGCTCGTCGGCTCGGCCAGGCGATTGACGAGTTGCAGCAGGGTCGTCTTGCCGGAGCCGGACGGACCGACGATCGCCAGGAACTCGCGCGCCGGGACCGCGAGCGAAACGCCGTCGAGCGCGCGCACGCGCCCGCCGTCGTAGGTCTTGCTCACGTCCGCGAACGCGATGGTGGCTTGGGTCATCACCGGCAGCGCCTTATGATGCGCCAGCGTGGCGGTCGATAGGGAATAGCACGATGGGCGCCGGGGACGAGGCATGACCGATGAGGCGAGCGCCGCACGCCCGGCGCCGCAGGCGGCGGCCGTCGCCCTCGCGCAATGCACCATCGCGTTCCGCCTCGCCGACGGCGGCGCCTACACGGCGGTCGAAGGCGCCTCGCTTAAAGTCGCCGACGGCGAGTTCGTGTCGATCGTCGGCCCGACCGGCTGCGGCAAATCGACCTTGCTCAACGTCGCCGCCGGGCTGTTGGCGCCGTCCGCCGGCGGCGTGACGATTTTCGGCGCGCCGCTCGACGGCCTCAACCGCGCCGCCGGTTACCTGTTCCAGGCCGACGCGCTGTTCCCGTGGAAGACCGCGGTCGAGAACGTGGCGATCGGCCTCGAGATCGCCGGCGCCGACGGCGACGCGCGCGAGCGCGCCGAGGGCTGGCTGCGCCGCGTCGGGCTTGCTGGTTTCGGCGCGCGCTATCCGCACATGCTCTCCGGCGGCCAGCGCAAGCGCGTCGGCCTTGCCCAGGTGCTCATCCGCGATCCGAAGATCCTGCTGATGGACGAGCCGTTCGGGCCGCTCGACGCGCAGACGCGCCAGATCATGGGCAACCTCCTGCTCGACCTGTGGAGCGCCGACCGCAAGGCGGTGCTGTTCGTGACCCACGATCTCGAGGAGGCGATCGCGCTTTCCGACCGCGTCGTCATCATGTCGGCGGGACCCGCTGCCCGCATCATCGGCGACTGGCCGGTGCCGCTCAAGCGCCCGCGCGACATCGGCGAGGTCAAGCTCGAGCCCGCCTTCCACGCGCTGCACCGCGACATCTGGCACACGCTCAAGGAAGAAGTCGTCAGGGGCTACGCCCAAACCGAGGGAGGCTGAGCGATGCGGCGGTTTCGTTTGCTCGTCCTGCAGGCGCTGGTGGCGCTCGCAGCGATCGGCCTGTGGCACGTTCTCGCCACGGTGCCGGTCTTCGGCGTGACCGTGCTGCCGCCGTTCTTCTTCTCCACCCCGCTCGACGTGGTCTCGCGCGTCGGCAAATGGTTCTACGAAGGGACGATCTGGCGCCACCTGTGGGTGACCCTGGTCGAGGCCATGCTGGCGTTCGCGATCGGCTCGATCGCCGGCGTGCTGATCGGCTTCTGGTTCGCCCGCAAGCCGCTCGTCGCCGCCGTCTTCGATCCCTACGTGAAGATGGCGAACGCCCTGCCGCGCGTCGTGCTGGCGCCGATCTTCGCCCTGTGGTTCGGGCTCGGCATCGCGTCCAAGGTCGCGCTCGGCGTCACCCTGGTGTTCTTCATCGTGTTCTTCAACGTCTACCAGGGCGTCAAAGAGGTGAGCCAGACCGTGCTCGCCAACGCGCGCATGCTCGGCATGAACGAGCGGCAGTTGATGCGCCACGTCTATTGGCCCTCGGCGCTGTCCTGGATGTTCTCCTCCCTGCACACGTCGGTCGGCTTCGCGGTGGTCGGCGCGGTGGTCGGCGAATATCTCGGCGCGGCGGCCGGGCTCGGCTACCTGATCGAGCAGGCCGAGGGCATCTTCGACGTCGCCGGCGTGTTCGCCGGCATGCTGGTGCTGGCTCTCTTCGTTGTGGCGATCGACTGGGTGGTCGGCGTGGTGGAAAAGCGCCTCCTGGTGTGGCGCCCGGTCGCCGCGGAGACGGCGTGACGTTCGGCGGTCAATTTTCGTGATCATGCGCTTCATGTGAATTGATTTGTTGCACTCCGCGAGAGCCAATAATCTCGGCCGTCGTTCCGGAGCCCGAGCGCAGCGAGGGAGCCCGGAATCCGAGGTGAAATGAATTTCCTCTCCATCCAATCCCACGTGGCCTACGGCCATGTCGGAAATTCGGCCGCGGTGTTCGCGCTGCAGCGGCTCGGCTGCGAAGTGTGGCCGGTGCACACCGTGCAGTTCTCCAACCATCCCGGCTACGGCGGCTGGCGCGGCAGCGTGTTCGACGCGGCGCTGGTGGGCGAAGTGGTGCGGGGCATTGCCGAGCGCGGGGCGCTGTCCCGCTGCGACGGCGTGCTGTCCGGCTACCTGGGCTCGGCGGAAATCGGCGCCGCCATTCTCGACGCGGTCGCCGTCGCCAAGGCGGCGAACCCGCAGGCGCGCTATTGCTGCGATCCGGTGATCGGCGACGTAGGCTCCGGCGTCTACGTGCGCGACGGCATCCCCGCGTTCCTGCGCGAGCGCGCGCTTCCGGTCGCCGACGTGATCACGCCGAACCGGTTCGAGCTTGACTGCCTGAGCGGTGAGGGGAGCGCGACGCGCGCGGCGGCGATCGCGGCGGCCGAGAGTTTGCGCGCGCGCGGCCCGCGCGCCGTGCTCGTCACTTCGCTCGACACCGCGGAGACGCCGCCCGATGCCGTCGACATGCTCGCCTGCGACCACGGCGGCCGCTTCCTGGTGCGCACGCCGCGCCTGGCAACGCGCGTGCACGGCGCCGGCGACGCGGTCGCGGCCCTGTTCTTCTTCCACTACCTGCGCTCCGGCGACGTCGCCGCGGCGCTCGCCAACACCGCCTCCGCCATCTTCGGCGTGCTGCAGCGCACGGCGCAGGCGAACGCCGGCGAGCTTTTGCTGATCGAAGCGCAGGAAGAACTGGTCGCGCCCACCCGCGTGTTTCGCCCCGAGCCCGTCTGACTCCTTCGAAGGAAAATCCCCATGCGCCGCCGTTTCGTCACCCTCGACGTGTTCACCCGCCGCCGCTACGTCGGCAATCCGCTCGCGGTCGTGCTCGATCCGGACGGCCTCGACGGCGCGGCCATGCAGGCGGTCGCCCGCGAGTTCAACCTGTCGGAGACGGTGTTCGTGCTGCCGCCGGGCGACAAGGCGCATCGGGCGAAGCTGCGCATCTTCACGCCGGCGCGCGAGCTTCCGTTCGCCGGCCACCCGACGGTCGGCAGCGCGGTGCTGCTCAACCGCATCGACGGCGGCGCCGGCCGGCGCGAGATCGTGGTCGAGGAGGGGATCGGGCCGGTGCGCTGCGCGGTCGAGGCGATCGATGCGCAGACCGGCCGCGCCCGCTTCGAACTGGCGCGGCTGCCGGCCGAGACAGAACCTACGGCGCCGCCCGCGACCATCGCCGCGGCGCTGGGCTTGAGCGAAAGCGACATCGGCTTCGACACCTTCCAGCCGGCGCGCTGGTCCGCCGGCAACGAGTTCACCTTCGTGCCGCTTTCCGGCCTCGACGCCATGCGCCGCTGCCGCGCCAACACCGCCCACTGGAGCGCGGCGTTCGGCGACGGCCACGGTACCGGCGCCTTCCTGTTCTGCCGCGAGACGGTCGAGCCCGGCCACGCCTTCCACGCGCGCATGTTCGCGCCGCGAGCGGGCGTCCCGGAGGACCCGGCCACCGGTTCCGCCGCCGCCGCCTTCGCCGGGGTGCTCGCCCATTTCACCCGTTTGCCCGACGGCGAGCACGACGTCGCCATCGAGCAGGGCTACGAAATGGGGCGCCCGAGCCTGATTCGCCTGGCGATGACGGTGAAGGACGGGAAACTGACCGCCGGCGCCATCGCCGGCGAGGCGGTCGTGGTGAGCGAAGGGACGATCGAAGCGTGAGCGAGCCTTGACCTTCGCGCGCCCGGCCGGCATGGCGTCGGCATGGCGTTCCCCGTCGTCCCCATCGCCCGCGCCGAGCTGCGCTTCGTTCCGCGGGCGTGGCCGTTCGCGCAACTGCGCCGCGCCGAGATCGACGCCCACTTCGCCGGCCTCAAGCGCGACAAGCCGGACGTGTGGAACGGCCGCGTCCTGCTGCTGCACGAGTTCGCCATCGCCGACGCGGTGCTGCGCGGCGCCTATTTCGAGACCGACTTCGCGAGCTTCATCGCCTGGCGCGACTGGGGTTGGCCGGACGCGGCGATCCGCAACTGCTTCGGCCAAGCGGCGCTGCGCGCGGCCGACGGCGCGTTTCTGCTCGGCGTCATGGCCGGCCACACCATGAACGCCGGCCGCATCTATTTTCCCTCCGGCACCCCGGATCCGACCGACGTCGTCGGCAGCGAGGTCGACCTTGCCGGCAGCGTGCTGCGCGAGCTTGAAGAGGAAACCGGGCTCGCCCCGGCCGAGGTCACGGCCGAAGCCGGCTGGCACGCGGTGCTCGCCGGGCCGCGGCTCGCCATGCTCAAGACGGTGCGGTCCGCGCTCGACGCCGAGCCCTTGCGCGCGCGCATTCTCGCCCGCCTTGCCGCCGAGCCGCAGGCGGAACTCGCCGACGTGCGCGTCGTGCGCGGCCCCGCCGACCTCGACCCGATGATGCCGGCGTTCATCGCCGACTTCCTGACGCACGTGTGGAGTTGATGTAACATCGCCGCCATGAAGATCCCGAACCGCATCAAGCAGTTCCGCGTCGAGGACGGCAAGCGCTTTCGCCTCGCCGACCACGACCCCGCCGACACCTTGGGGCTCGACATCGAAAAGGGCGAGGCCAAGGACATGCTGGCCGCCGACATCGAGCGGCTCGCCGAGCTGCAGGAGCGGCTCTATGCCGAGCACCGCTGGGCGGTGCTGGTGATCTTTCAGGCGATGGACGCGGGCGGCAAGGACAGCGCCATCAAGCACGTCATGTCCGGCGTCAACCCGCAGGGCTGCGACGTGCATCCGTTCAAGCGGCCGAGCGAGGAGGAATTGGCGCACGACTTCATGTGGCGCGCCATGGCCAAGGTCCCCCGCCGCGGCCACATCGGCATTTTCAACCGCTCCTATTACGAGGAGGTGCTCATCGCCCGCGTCCATCCGGAGGTGCTGGACGCGCAGAGCCTGCCGCCGGCGCTGGTCTCCAAACATACCTGGAAGGAGCGGTTCGAGGACATCCGCAATTACGAGCGGTATCTGCTGCGCAACGGCATCCTCGTCCTCAAGTTCCATCTGCGCATGTCCAAGGCGGAGCAGCGCCGCCGCTTCCTCGATCGCCTGGACGAGCCGGCCAAGCGCTGGAAGTTTTCCATGGACGACGTCGCCGAGCGCCAGCTGTGGGGCCGCTACATGCAGGCCTACGAGGACATGATCCGCCACACCGCGACGGCGCGGGCGCCGTGGTACGTGGTGCCGGCCGACAACAAATGGTTCTCCCGGCTGGTGGTGGCGCGGGTCATGGTGCATGCGCTCGAATCCCTCGATCTCAAGTTCCCCACCGTCGAGGGCAGGGCGCTGCGCCAGTTGCAGAACGCGAAGAAGGCCCTGCTGGCGGAGTAGGCGCGGGCTCCCTCTCCCCGCAACGGGGTCCCCGCGACGCAAGCGTCGCGGGGTGCCCCTCGGGGAGAGGTGAAGCGCCCCTTGCGCGCGCGGGTCGATTTCCGCTACAACCATCGGGCCGGCCGGGGTTAACGCGCCGTTTACCATTGTCCGCGACCCTGGGCCGATGACGAGGGCAACGCGCATGTCGATGCGCCGCGATGCAGCGATCGGACGGGCGGCCGCCACGGCCGGGCCCGGCGCTGCCCTCATTCTTGGCGGTCTCCTGCTCCTTATCGTCCCCTGAGGGCCGGCTGGGCGCGCGCGCCTGGGCACTCAGGGGGGTTCGAGCCAACAGACCCCACGAGCGCCCGCTACGGGCGCGAGCGACGAAAAGGAACATGCCATGAGCACGCACGGCTCCGACAAGGACCGCGTCTTTATTTTCGACACCACCTTGCGCGACGGCGAGCAGTCGCCGGGCGCAACCATGACCCACGAGGAGAAGCTCGAAGTCGCCGAACTGCTCGACGCGATGGGCGTCGACATCATCGAGGCCGGGTTCCCGATCGCCTCGAACGGCGACTTCGAGGCGGTGCAGGAGATCGCCAAGCGCACCAAGAAGGCGGTGGTGTGCGGGCTCGCCCGCGCCGGACAAGCCGACGTCGACCGCGCCGGCGAGGCGATCAAGCCGGCGCGGCGCAAGCGCGTCCACACCTTCATCTCCACCTCGCCGGTGCACATGAAGTGGAAGCTGCAGCTGCCGCCCGAGGACGTCTACAAGCTGGTGATCTCCTCGGTGACGCGGGCGAGGAGCTACACCGACGACGTCGAGTGGTCGCCCGAGGACGCCAGCCGCACCGAGCCCGACTTCCTGTGCCGCTGCGTCGAGGCGGCGATCAAGGCCGGCGCCACCACCATCAACATGCCCGACACCGTCGGCTATGCGACGCCGGAGGAATACTACGCCATGTTCCGCATGGTGATGGAGCGGGTGCCCAACTCCGACAAGGCGGTGTTCTCGGTGCACTGCCACAACGATCTCGGCATGGCGGTGGCCAATTCGCTCGCCGGCATCCGCGCCGGCGCGCGGCAGATCGAGTGCGCGGTCAACGGCATCGGCGAGCGCGCCGGCAACTGCTCGCTCGAAGAGGTCGTGATGGCGATCAACGTGCGCAACGACGTCCTGCCCTACAAGACCGGCGTCGACACCACCATGCTCACGCGCGCGTCGAAGCTGGTGTCGGCGGTAACTTCGTTCCCCGTGCAGTACAACAAGGCGATCGTCGGGCGGAACGCGTTCTCGCATGAGGCCGGCATCCACCAGGACGGCATGCTCAAGCACACCCAGACCTACGAGATCATGACGCCGGAGAGCGTCGGCGTGAAGCAGACCTCGCTCGTCATGGGCAAGCACTCGGGCCGCCACGCCTTCGTGCGCAAGCTCGAGGAATTGGGCTACCATCTCGCCGGCAACCAGCTCGAGGACGCGTTCGTGCGCTTCAAGGCGCTCGCCGACCGCAAGAAGCACGTCTACGACGAGGACATCGAGGCGCTGGTCGACGAGGAGATCGCCACCGCCCAGGACCGCATCAAGCTGGTGTCGCTCTCGGTGATCGCCGGCACCCGCGGCCCGCAGCGCGCCACCATGAAGCTCGACATCGACGGCAAGGTGGTGACCGAGGAGGCGGAGGGCAACGGCCCGGTCGACGCCACCTTCAACGCCATCAAGGCGCTGGTGCCGCACGAGGCGATCCTGGAGCTTTACCAGGTGCACGCGGTGACCGAGGGCACCGACGCGCAGGCGGAGGTGTCGGTGCGGCTCGCCGAGAACGGCCGCACGGTCACCTCGCGCGGCGCCGATCCCGATACCTTGGTCGCCTCCGCCAAGGCGTATCTGGGCGCGCTCAACAAGCTCCTGATCAAGCGCCAGAAGGGCCTGCTCGAGGCGGTGGCGCCGCCGCAACGGCGCATCCACTCGACGGATGCCGGGTGAGTTAAGGCGCCGCCGGTGCCACATGTGGCTCCCTCCCCCGAGGGGCACCCCGCGACGCTCGCGTCGCGGGGACCCCGTTGCGGGGGAAGGATGGGGAGGGGGCGGAGGGTGCCGCCAAGCGCGCACCCGCGGCCGTAAAGCTGCGCTTTCAGCAAGCATCAGCAAGCTTTTACAATGGCGCATCGTCCGCCTCGTCCCAAGGGTCTTCGTCCGCGTCAAACCGGTCGAACGCGTCCAACGCATCAAACGCGTCCAACGCGTCCAACGCGTCCAACGCATCAAACTCGTCGTCGCGGTCCATGAGGCCCGCGGCTTTGAGCAGCGGCACCCAATCCGGGCCGAAGAACGCGGCAAATTCATTCGTCGCGCCCCCGGAGTCCCAATCGCGTGCCGCCGATCGCCGCATCGGGCGCCCGCTGGCACGGCGGTAGCGCGGCCAGAACATCGCGTCGACTTTCGCCTGCGCCTCCGCCTCCAGCGCCCGTTCGCGCGCGAGCGTCTTCTTGCCGCGGGCGCCGACCGGCCGCCCGCGCGGATTGCCGCTTTGGCCTTTGACGAAGGGCATGGCGTTACTCCTTGATCACCTGAGCTTTTGGAGAGATTCCGGCTGTCCTGCTTGTTTTCGCTTGTT
>DASPVJ010000245.1:0-14610 GCA_035622435.1 Xanthobacteraceae bacterium
GGGCTGCCCGGTTCGACGCCCACGACCGCGACCCCCTGCGCGCCCGCGCCGGTGACTTCGTTCGCCGGCACCAGCGCCAGGCCGAGATGCGGCTCGTCCTGCGCGGACTTGTTAGCCTGCTGCTCGCGCGGCATTTCGCCGAGCGTCAAGGTCACGGTCTTGGTCGCGCCCTGGTGGAGCAGATCGAATTTGACCGAGGTGCCGGGCGGCATCATGCCGACTGCGCGCGCGAGTTCGCGCGAGCCTTTGATCGGCTTGCCGTTGGCGGCGGTGATGACGTCGCCCGCCGCGATCCCTGCCTTGGCGGCCGGGCTGTTGGGCTGCGGCTCGTCGACCAGCGCGCCCTGGACCTTCTCCAGGCCGAGGCTGTCGGCGATCTCGGGCGTGACCGGCTGGACCTGAACGCCCATCCAGCCGCGCGTGACGTAACCCTTCCTCTCGAGCTGGGCGACGACCAGCTTCGCGGTGTCGGCCGGAATGTCGAAGCCGATGCCGACGGATCCGCCCGAGGGCGAGAAGATCGCCGTATTCACGCCGATGACGTTGCCGTCGAGATCGAACGCCGGGCCGCCGGAGTTGCCCTTGTTGATCGGCGCGTCGATCTGGATGTAGTCGTCGTACGGGCCGGAGCCGATGTCGCGGCCGCGCGCCGAGACGATGCCGGCCGTGACCGTGCCGCCGAGGCCGAACGGGTTGCCGACTGCGACCACCCAGTCGCCGACGCGCGGCGCGTGCTCGGCGAACTTCACGAAGGCGAAGTCGCTCTTGCCGTCGACCTTGATCAAGGCGAGGTCGGTTTTCGGATCGGTGCCGACGACCTTGGCGGTGTATTTGGTGCCGTCGTCGGTCGTGACCTCGACGGTCTTCGCGTGGTCGACCACGTGATTGTTGGTCACCGCGTAGCCGTCGGCCGAGATGAAGAAGCCCGAGCCTTCCCCGGTGATCGTTCGATGGCGCTGCGGCATGCCGTCGGGCAGGTCGCGGAATCCGAACTGACGAAAGAACTGCTCGAACGGGGTGCCCGACTGGAACGGACTGTCGTCGCCGTTCATGTTCGTCGCGTTCGCGTTGCGCTCGATGCGCACGCGCACCGAGATGACGGCCGGTTTCACCTTGGCGACCAGGTCGGCGAAGCCGGCGGGCTGTTGCGCCGCCTCGGCGGCCTGGGCGGTGGACGCCCATGCCGGAGGGTTGAACGATTGGTAGTTGGGTCCGGCGAGGAGCACGGCGATGCCGAGGCCGGCGACGGAAGCAAGAAGCGTCAGCTTCCGCGCGGTCAGCACCTTGCGCCCATTGGGCGGAGCAGCGTTGTTGTGCGGCATTGAAGGTCTCCACGATTGAATGCGCGGCCGCGAGGGCCTCCAGCCACAATGGGACGGCCACATTACGGTGTCCTGTCGGGCACATTAATTGTCGGAAAGGTGGCGCCGATTTCTGCGGCTGCGACGATTCACCCGCCGTTAACGATCGCATTCGTTCCGGGCTGACAACGACATCCGCGCGCGCAATCGATCCGGTCGGCCGGCGCGCGGCAACCGGATGTTGACCAATATGGCGTATGCGGATCGCGGGCGCATGCGACGTGGAAGGATAACGAACAATGCGATCGAACAGCCTCGCCGTGGCGGAAGCGCCGGCGGCAAGCATCGACGGCGCGGTCGCGGAACGCGCGCGGCCGGTCGCCCGCTGCGACGTCGCGGTGCTCGGCGCCGGCCCCTACGGGCTTGCGGCGGCGGCGCACCTGCGGGCGGCAGGGCTCGCGACCCGCACGTTCGGCCACACGATGGCCTTCTGGCGCCGCAACATGCCGAAAGGCATGAAGCTGCGGCACGCCACCGGCATCTCCGACGCCGGCGACTGCTTCTCGCTCGAAGCTTACGCCCAAGAGAACGAGGTCGCGGCGATCCGGCCGCTGCCGATCGAAGCGTTCATCGCCTACGGCGAGTGGTTCCAGCGTCACGCCGTGCCCGATGTCGACCGACGCAAGGTGACGCGCGTTTCTCCCGCCGCGGATGGATTCGCGCTGCGGCTCGAAGGCGGCGACGTGGTCGAGGCGGGGCGCGTCGTCATGGCGCTCGGCCTCAAGAACCAGGATTTCCGCCCGGGTGAATTCGCCGGACTGCCCGAGCGCCTGGTCAGCCATTCGTGCGAGCACGCCGACTTCGACCGGTTCCGCGGCAGGCGCGTCGCCGTGATCGGGCGCGGGCAAAGCGCCTGCGAATCCGCGGTGCTGCTGCAAGAGGCCGGCGCCCAGGCGGAGCTTCTCGGCCGCGGGCCGATCCACTGGATCGGCGCGGAGACACCGGGCCGCGGTGCGAGGAGCTTCGTTTGGCGCGCGCACGATCTGCTGACGCCCCACTTCGCGGTCGGGCCGTTTCCGTTGAACTGGCTGGTCGTCGCGCCCGCGCTCATGCACCGCATGCCGCCGGCGCTGCGCGAGCGCATCGGCGCGCGCTGCCTGCGCGCCGCCGCCACCGCCTGGCTGCGGCCGCGCTGGGGCGAGGTGCGGTTTGCCGCCGGACGATCGGTGCGCGACGCCGTGCCCGTGGGCGAGCGCGTTTGCCTGCGCCTCGATGACGGCGCCGTCCTCGAAGTCGATCACGTCCTGCTGGCGACCGGGTACCGGGTCGACATCGCCAAATACCGCATCCTGGCGCCCGAGTTGCTCCACCGCGTCGACTGCGTCGCCGGCTATCCGGTGCTCTCCGCCGGATTCGAGTCCTCCGTCCCCGGCCTGCATTTCGTCGGCTCGAGCGCGGTTCAGAGCTTCGGCCCGCTGATGCGCTTCGTCGCCGGCACCGGCTACGCCGCCCACGCGCTGGCTCACGCGGTGGTCGCCGCCGGCCGGTGAGGCGCGCGCCGACGCGAGGCCGAGAGATGCAGCCCGACAGCCTCGACGCTTTCATCGCCCCACGAGCGACGCCCGGCGACGCCGGCCGCATCGATGCGCCGAGCATCGCCCCGGCCGACAGCGCCGCCACCGAACGCAAGGACTTTCCGACGCACGGCTGCGGGGCGCTCGTTCTCGGCGGCTCCCATGGCGCGCTCGGCCTCGTGCGCAGCCTGGGGCGGCAGGGCATCCCGGTCTGGTTTGCGACCGACGACAACGTGCTCGCCCGGCTGTCGCGTTTTACGGCGCGCGGTCTCTCCTGGCCCGGGGCGAACGGCGCCGGCGCGGCGGAGTTTCTGCTCGCGCTTGCCCGCCGCCATCGTCTCGACGGATGGGTGATCATGCCGTGCGCCGACGAAGAGGCGCGGCTGGTCTCGCAAAACCGCGCGGCGCTGGCGCAAACGTTCCGCGTGCGCACGCCGCCCTGGGACGTCATGCAATGGGCTTACGACAAGCACCGCATGAACGCGCGCGCCGCGTCGCTCGGCCTCGACCTGCCGCGCAGCTACTCCGTTGCCAGCCGGCAGGACCTCGTCAACGCCGACCTGCGCCTTCCGGCGATCCTCAAGCCGGCGGTCAAGCACCACGGCAACGCCTTCACCATGGCCAAGGCGTGGCGGGCGGACGACCGGGCCGCGCTCATCAAGCGCTACGACGACGCGGCGGCGCTGGTCGGCGCCGACGCGGTGGTGGTGCAGGAATTGATCCCCGGCCGCGGCGCCGCGCAATTCTCTTACGCCGCCGTGTGGGAGCACGGACGTCCGCTCGCCTCGCTGGTGGCGCGGCGATCGCGGCAATATCCGATCGACTTCGGCTACACCAGCACGTTCGTCGAGACGATCGAGCAGGCCGAAGTGGAAGATCTCGCGTGCCGCTTCCTCGATTCGCTCGGCTACGACGGCATGGTCGAGGTCGAGTTCAAGTACGACGCGCGCGATCACCGCTACAAGCTCCTCGACGTCAACGCGCGCGCGTGGACCTGGATCGCGCTCGGTCGCCGCGCCGGCGTCGACTTCCCGCATCTGTTCTGGCGCCTCGCGATGGGCGAGAGCGTGGCGCCGGCGCGGGGGCGGCCGGGCGTCGGCTGGATGCATGGGTCGCGCGACCTCGTCGCCGCCTGCCAGGAGATGGCGGCCGGCCACCTGGCGCTGCGCGACTACCTCGCCTCGTTCCGCAAGCCGATCGAATTTGCCGCCTTTGCGGCGGACGATCCGCTGCCCGGCGTGCTCGACCTGCCGCTGGTGCTCGCGCGCCTGTTCACCCGCCGCCTGCCCGCGAGGCTCAGGAATCAGTAATCAGATCGGCGCTTAAGTTCCGTTTCTGATCACTGATTACTGACGACTGATCACTGGTCACGGCATCGGGATTTCGTTGACCTTCTTCGGCACGTGGTAGCCGCGCTGGACCGCCGGCCGGTTGGCGATGGCGACATACCAGCGCTTGACGTTGGCGTATTGGGAAAGATCGATGGTCTGCCATTCGAAGCGCGAAATCCACGGCCAGATGGCGATGTCGGCGATCGAGTAGTCGTCGGCCACGTACTCGCGGCCGGCGAGCCGCCGGTCGAGCACGCCGTAGAGCCGATGCGCTTCCTTGAGATAGCGCTCCTCGGCGTAGGGCGCCTTGCCCTTGTTGTATTTCACGAAGTGATGGACCTGCCCCAGCATCGGCCCGGGCCCGCCCATCTGCCACATCAGCCATTCGATCACGCGGTAGCGCTGCTCGAGGTCCTTGGGCATCAGCTTGCCGGTCTTCTCCGCGAGGTACATCAGGATCGCGCCGGACTCCATCAGATGGAACCCGTTGTCGCGGTCGACGATCGCCGGGATGCGGTTGTTGGGGCTGATCGCGAGGAACTCGGGCTTGAATTGCTCGTCCTTGCCGATGTCGACCGGATGCACGGTGTAAGGAAGGCCGATCTCCTCCAACATGATGGAGGCCTTGCGGCCGTTCGGCGTGGTCCAGGTATACAGATCGATCACGGGGTGAACATCCTGTCCTGCGAGGGTTGTTTGAGAAGGGCTATTCGGCGGCGACCGGCACCGCCTCGTGCCTGGCGCTGGCGCGCGCCGTGCCCATGAACATGAGGCTCGCGAGCAGGATCGCCGCGACGAGGACGAGCACCCACTCGGGCCGGCCCATGTCGATCAGGAAGCCGAACGGGACCGGCGTGAGCGCCTGCCCGAGCGGCAATCCGGCGCTGACGAAGCCGAACACCTTGCCGATCTGTCCGGGGGGCGAAGCGTCCCTGACCATCACGTCGCGCGGCGTGCGGCTCGCGCCGGTCAGGGTGCCGGCGACGAACAGCGCCGCGATGGTCGCGAGTTGCGTCATGGACACCGTGCCGACCGCGAGCAGCAGCGCGGAGGCCGCGATCGTCGCGGTCGCCACGAAGGCCAACAGGCGCGCGCTGCGGTCCGCCACCCATCCGCCGATGAGGATGCCGCCGGTTACCCCCGCCATATAGGCGGTGAGCGCCGTGGATGCGGTCTTCACGTCCATGCCGTGCACTTCGTGCAGCACCGTGATCAGCCAGGCCTGCAGGCCGGAGGTCGCCATCGCCGAGAGCAGGAAGAAGCCGAAGAACAGCAGGATCGGGCGCGTGAGCAGGAACGCTCCGCCCGCGAGCGCATGGCGCCGCCTGACTTCGACGTCGCGCACCTGCTCGCGCAGGACGCCGCTCTGCCACAGGATGGCGAGCACCAAGGGTACGCCGACGAGGCCGTACACCATGAGCGTCTCGCGCCAGCCGATCAGCAGCACCAGGGCGGCGGTGACCGGCGGCGCGCACACCGAGCCGACGTTGCCGTTGAAGGTGTGGAACGCGAAGGCGCGGCCCATGCGATGGCGGTTGATCGAGCCGGCGAGGATCGAATAGTCGGCCGGGTGGATGACCGAATTGCCGACGCCCGACAGCAGCGACAGCGCAAGGACGTGCCAATAGGCGGTGGCAAAGCTCATGGCCGACATCGACAGCGTCATCAGCAAGGTGCCGCCGACCAGGAACGGCCGCGCGCCGTAACGGTCGACCAGGAAGCCGACCGGCGTCTGCAGCAGGGCGGTGGCGCCGGACATCAGCGTGATCGCCAGGCCCAGCTCGGCGAACGACACGCCGAAGGCGCCCTGCCACGACAGGAACAACAGCGGCAGGCACAATAAGTAGAAGTGCGAGAGGAAATGCCCGGTGCCGATCAGAACGTTGACGCGGGTTTCGCGGCCGAAGGCAGGCTTGGGCATAGGCGGAAGACGCTCCAGGGCAACCGGACCCGCCCGTTTAGCCGGTTCGCATCGGCCGGGCAATGCGAGGAGCCATGCGCACGGCGCCACCTCCCATGCGTCCGACGGGCACGCCGAGGGACTTGGCGGGCGCGCCCATGCTAGGGTGCCCGGCGTCGGGACAACCGCAATCGAGGGAACCATGGCGAAGTCGCTGGCGCAGGAGCAATTCGGGGCAACCGCGCGGGACTATCTCACCAGCAAGCCGCACGCCCAGGGCAAGAGCCTCGACCGGATGGTCGAATTGACCCGACCCCGGCCCGATTGGCACGCGCTCGACGTGGCGACCGGCGCCGGCCACACCGCCTACGCGTTCGCGCCGCACGTCGCGCGCGTCTGGGCGACCGACATCACCGAGGAAATGCTCGGCCTCGTGCGCGAGCAGGCGGACAAGCGCAAGCTCGCCAACCTGCGCGTCGCCTACGCCAAGGCCGAGGCGCTGCCGTTCGAGGACGAAACGTTCGACCTCGTCACTTGCCGCATCGCGCCCCACCATTTCGACAGCATCGCCCGCTTCCTCGACGAGGCGCGGCGCGTGCTCAAGCGCGGCGGGACGCTCGCGCTGGTCGACAACGTGGTGCCGGAAGGCAGCGTCGGCGACTACGTCAACGCCTTCGAGCGCTTCCGCGACCCGAGCCACATCCGCGCCTGGACCATGCAGGAGTGGCGCGACGCATTGCGCGAGCACGGCTTTGCCGTCGCGCACGAGGAGCAGTTGGGCAAGACCATGGAGTTTGCCAGCTGGGCCGGGCGCCACGACGCGACCATGCAGCGCCTGCTGCGCGGACTATTGGCGCAGACGACGCCGGCCGTTGCCGCGGTGCTGGCGCCCGAGGACAAGGCGGGCGAACTCACATTCCGCCTGAGCGAAGGCCTGTTCATCGCGCGGAACGCGGAGGGCTGAGCCGGGTTCGTCGGATGTCTCAGGCCGCTCGGCGGCTGAGCTTGCGCGCCGGTACATAGTGGGCGGCCAGAAGGTGCTTGTCGCGGGCAAGCGCGCGGCACGCGATGGCGACGATCGGCGGCAGCTCGTCTTTTTTCAGATACCCCGTGATGGTGCGTCGACCGACCCCGAGCACTTTCGCTGCCTCCGTCAGCGACAGCCCCAGCGCCGTTCGCCATCGAGCAAAATCTGCTCCCGTCATCGGTTCCTGCTCTTCCGCGATTCGCCGAAGCGTCGATGCGGACACGTCGAGCCGTCCCCATTTCGTTCGAATCGGCCACGCCACGCCAAGGCCGCCTTCCACGATTCGCGCCTTGGCGAAGGCCTCGCCGTCATCCATGAGCGGCGCAAAATGGGTGCTGCGGGCCATCAGCCCCGTCAAGTCGAGCTCGCGCTCATGCCGGTCGCCAGCGAAGCGGACTCGCAGGGTACGTTCCCCTGCCGGGCGCACTCTTATCACTCTTACGATGTCGTCGCTCATGCCGTTCACCTTTGGAATTGGTCCCACAACGCAAACAGCTCTGCTCGGTGCTCTACGACCCAGCGACGAGCCTGTTTCAGCACCCTGTTCGGCGCATCGCCAGCTAGCACGTCACCGTTCGAGAGACGTATCTTCGCGGCGAACCCCGCGCCCCGGATATGCACGTGCGGCGGGTTCTCGTCTTGGAAGAACATCACGAGCTTGAAGCCGCCAAACCGCTTGATTTCCGGCATCAGCGCTCCCGCGGCCGATGCCTATATAGGGCAATATTTGCCCTAGTTCAAGCGGGACTCCCCGTCATTGCGAGCAATCCAGGGTCCGTGCTCGGCGCCTGTGGCGCTGGATTGCTTCGGAGCCCCTGAGGGCCCCTGAAAATGACGGCTCACCCCCGGCCCACCATGTGCCCGCCGATGGTGCGCGCGTCGGCGCCGGCGCCGGCGGTCTCGTAGACGATCGATCCCTCGCGCATGACGACGATGCGGTCGGAGAGTTCGAGGATCTCGTCGAGGTCCTCGGACAACAGCAGCACCGCGGTGCCGGCGTTGCGCGCGGCGACGATGCGGGCGCGGATTTCGCTCACCGCCTTCACGTCGAGCCCGAAGCAGGGGTTGGCGGCGACCAACAGCGCCACCGTGCCGTCGAGTTCGCGCGCCAGCACCGTGCGCTGCACGTTGCCGCCGGACAGCGCCGAAATCGGCACCTGATCGGACGGCGCCTTGATGCCGTAGGCGGCGATCATGCCGCGCGCCCAGGCCGCCATGTCGGCGCGGTCGGGCCAGGCGCGCCGCCTGCCCGCCTTGTCGCGGTCGAAGCGGCGCAGGTTGAGATTGTCGCGCACGCTCATCGACGGCACGCAGCCGTTGCGCAGCGGCTCCTCGGGGAGCACGCGCACCTTGAGCGCCTGCGCCTCTTCGCGCCTCGCGTGATAGGCCGCGCCGGACACGAGGATGTCGCCCGCCGCCGGCTTGCGCTGCCCGCCGATGATTTCGACCAGCGTGCTCTGGCCGTTGCCGGAGATCCCCGCGACCCCGAGAATCTCGCCCGGTCGCACATCGAGCGTATCGATGTCGACGCGGCGGCGGCCGAGACCGGCCTCGCTGCGCAATCCGCGCAGCCGCAGCCGCGGCGCTCCCTCCGGCGTGCCGCGGCGGTCGGGATTTTCCGTCACGTCGAGTTCGCCGATCATCAGCGCGGTGAGGTCCGCAGGACCCAGCGTGCGGGCGTGGCTGCCGCCGGCGACGCGCCCCTTGCGCAGCACCGTCACTTCGTCGGCGAAGGCGGCGACCTCCTTGAGCTTGTGGGTGATGATGACGGTGGTGATGTCGCCGCGCTCGGTGATCGCGCGAATGAGGCCCAAGACCTCCTCCGCTTCGCTCGGGGTCAGCGTCGAGGTCGGCTCGTCGAGCACCAGGAACCGGCGGTCGAGATAAAGCTGCTTGAGGATTTCAGTCTTCTGCCGCTCGCCGCTGGCGAGCGATCCGACCGGAGCGTCGAGCGGCACGCGGAACGGCATCCGCTCCAGGAACGTTTCGAGCCGGGCCCGTTCCGCTTTCCAATCGATGACCTGCGGCACGTCGGCGCGCGACATGACGAGGTTTTCCGCCGCGGTCATCGACGGCACCAGGGTGAAGTGCTGGTAGACCATGCCGAGGCCGAGGCGGTCGGCGTCGGCCGGCCGCTCGATGGTGGCTTCGCGCGTGTCGACGATGAACGAGCCCTCGTCGGCCCGGTAATAGCCGAGCAGGCATTTGACCAGCGTCGACTTGCCGGCGCCGTTCTCGCCGAGCAGCGCGTGCACGCTCGCCTTGGCGATCCGGAGCGAGACGTTGTCGAGCGCGGTGAACGTGCCGAAGCGCTTGGTGACGCCGACCGCCTCGACCCCGATCGCGTGCATGGTGCCGACCCCTCAGATCGCCGCGACGAGCGCGTCGCTCGTGGCGACCGCGCCGAACACGCCGCCCTGCATCTTCACCATCTTCACGGCGGCGAGGTGGTTGCCGTGGTCGGTCGCGCCGCAGCAATCCTCCAGCAGCACGCATTCGAAGCCGCGGTCGTTGGCTTCGCGCATGGTCGTGTGCACGCACACGTCGGTGGTGATGCCGGCGAGCACGATGTTGCGGATGCCGCGCGTGCGCAGAATGAGTTCCAGATCGGTGGCGCAGAAGCTGCCCTTGCCGGGCTTGTCGATCACGGTCTCGCCGGCGGCCGGCGCGAGTTCGGGAATGATCTCCCACCCGGGCTCGCCGCGCACCAGGATGCGGCCGCACGGTCCCGGGTCGCCGATGCCGGCGCCGATCTGGCGCGAGCGCCAGCGTTTGTTCTCCGGCAGGTCGGCGAGATCCGGCCGGTGTCCCTCGCGCGTGTGGATGATGTGATAGTGCTTGCCGCGCATCGCCGCGAGCACCTTGCGGATCGGCTCGATCGGCGCGCGGGTGAGGGAAAGGTCGTAGCCCATGGCGTCGACGTAACCGCCCTTGCCGCAGAAATCCGTCTGCATGTCGATGACGATCAGCGCCGTGTTGTCCACGCGCAGGTCGCCGTCGTACGGCCAGGCGTAGGGCTCCGACTTGAGGTAGCGCCCCGCGGGCGCGGCGTGGGCGACGGCGCTCATTCGGCCGCCTCCGCGTGCTTGGCGCCGTAGCGGCGGGTCGGCTTGGGAAAGCCGCACGAGGTTCCGTCGACCTCCTTCACGTCGTCCTCCCACGGCAGCCGATAGCGGCCGGCGACCAGGTCGCGCATGTAGGTGTAGGGACAATCCTGGGCGCCGCCGGCGACCGCGCTGAAGCCGCGATGGCCGAACTGGTAGATGTTGTTTTCGACGCCCCAATTGACGCGCGCCTCGCGCACGAGGTCGGGGCGCACCTCGGCGGTGATGATCTCGTTTGCTCGGCCCGAAGTCCCGTGAGCGAGGATGGTGCCGTCGAAGTTGACGATCATGCCCTCGCCCATCGAGTCGAACGTGCCGTCCGACCCGCACATGCACACGTTGGCGGTGACCATCAGGTTGCAGAACGCGTTCGACTGGTTGGTGAAGCGCCACGAGTCGCGGATCGGCGCGGTGTAGCCGGCCGTGCGCAGCATGATCTCGGCGCCCTTGTAGGCGGCCTCGCGCGCCATTTCCGGGAACATGCCGTCGTGACAGATGATGAGCGCGATCTTCGCGCCGTTCGGCCCGGTCACGACCGGAATGCCGAGGTCGCCGGGCTCCCACGGTTCGACCGGCACCCAGGGATGGAGCTTCCTATAATAAAGTGCGATCTCGCCCTTGTCGCTGACGATGATGCCGGAGTTGTAGGGATTGCCGCCCGGGTTCTGCTCCATCAGCGAGAAGCAGCCCCAGATGGCGTTGTCGACGCAGGCCTGGCGGAACGCCGCGACCTCCGGCCCGTCGAGCGCGCACATGATCTGCGCGTTGGTGTCCATGGAGAGCCCGTGCAGCGCGTATTCGGGAAAGACGACGAGGTCCATGGTGGGCATGTTGCGCCGGGCCTTGGCCACCATGGCGACGATGGTTTCGGTCTGCCGGGCGAGATCGGCCGGGGTCGCGACCACCGGCAACTGCAGCTGGACGAGCCCGATCACGACGCCGTTGGGTGACTTGTTGAGTCCGCCTAGTCCGCTCATGGGTTGCTCCTTTTCAGGTATCAGGCGTCGGGTATCAGGTATCAGTTTTTTCCCTGATTTCTGATTTCTGATTTCTGATTTCTGATCCCCGATCCCTGATCCCTGATCACCTCATCAACGACAATTCGCCCGGCATGCCGCGCAGCGACCGGCCGGGCGTAACGGTCAGGATCATCATGACAAGCGTGAGCACGTAGGGCGCCGCGTAGAACAGGTAATAGCCCTTGCTGATGCCGATCGTCTGCAGCGACGGGCCGAGCGCCCCGGCGGCGCCGAACAGCAGCGCCGCGTAGACGCAGTTGAGCGGGTTCCAGCGCGCGAACACGACGAGCGCGACCGCCACCAGCCCCTGGCCCGACGACAGGCCCTCGTTCCAGCTCGCCGGATAGCACAGCGACAGGAACGCGCCGCCGATGCCGGCGAGCCCGCTGCCGATCAGAGTGGTGAGGAAGCGGATGCGTTCGATCGGCAGGCCCATGGCCTTGGCGGCGTCGGCGCTGTCGCCGACGATGCGCACGGTCAGCCCGGCGCGGGTGTTGCGGAACATCCAGGCGAGCGCCAGGGCGAGGACGACGCCGACGAAGAACAGCGGGCTCACGTCGAGCGCGCTCTTCACCTGCGGCAGGTCCGACCAGAAGCCGAGCGGAATGGTGGGAAGCAGCGGCGCGCTCGGCTGCACGTAGGGCTTGCCGAAGAAGAAGGCGACGCCGGTGCCGCCGAGCATGATGGCGATGCCCATGGCGATGTCGTTGACTCGGGCCAAGCCGCACACCGCGCCGTGGATGCCGCCGAGCGCCGCGCCGCCGAGCATGGCGGCGACGACGCCGAGCCACGGCGAGCCGGTTTCATACGAGGTCGCATAGGCGATCATGGCGCCGAGCACGAGCGCGCCCTCGTTGCCGAGATTGATGCGCCCGGCCTTTTCGGTGAGGCATTCGCCGATGCTCACGAACAGGAACGGCGTGCTCACCCGCAGCGCCCCCGCGAGCAGCGCGACCGCGACGGTGCCGAGAGGGTCCATCACACCGTGCCCCGCGGCTGGAACCAGCGCATGCGGCCGTAGAAGGTTTCGCTGGTGAGAATCGACAGGAAGATCATGCCCTGCAGCACCAAGACGGTGGCGTCCGGCATGTTGAGGCGGCGCTGCACCAGGCCGCCGCTGGCGGTGATGCCGCCGACGAGGAGCGCCATGGGAGCGATGGCGAGCGGGTTGAAGCGGGCGAGGAAGGCGATGAGGATGCCGGCGTAGCCGTAGCCCGCCGCGAGCGAGGCGTTGGCGTTGCCATGCACGGCCGAAACCTCGATGGCGCCGGCAAGCCCGGCGCAGGCGCCGCCGAGCATGCAGGCGATGACGATCAGGCGCGCCACCGGCAGCCCCTGCAATTGGGCGGCGCGGATGTTGCCGCCGGTGACGCGGCAGCCGAACCCGAAGCTGGTGCGATAGATCAGCACCCAGAAGGCGATGCAGGCGATCAGGCCGATCGGCAGCCCGGGATGGATGTCGGTGCCCGGAAAGGTGCCGAGCATGTTGGCGTCGCCGATCGGCGCGGTCGACGGCTTGTTGAGGCTCAAGGGATCGCGCAGCGGCCCCTCGACGATGTGGTTGAACAGAGCGATCGCCACGTAGGCGAGCAGCAGGCTCGAGATGGTTTCGTTGATGCCGCGGCGCGCGCGCAGCCAGCCGACAAGTCCGATCCAGGCCGCCCCGGCGGCCATGCCGGCGACGGCCATGGCGATCCAAATGAGCGGCGGCGGCACGCCCAGGAGCGGCAGCGCGATTGCGGCGCCGGCAAGCCCGCCGAGGACCACCGCACCCTCCCCGCCGATGACGACGAGGCCGAGATGGGCGGGAACCGCCATGCACAGGGCGGTCAGCAGCAACGGCGCCGCCCGCTGCAGCGTGTTCTGGAACGAGAACCAACTGCCGAAGGCGCCGCGCCAGACCAGCTCGAAGAAATCGGCCGGCGACTTTCCCAGGAACACGAGGAACAGGGAGAACGCGCCGGCCGCCAGCACCAGCGCCATCAACGGCACCAGCAACGCCTCGAGCGCGCGCCGAAGCGGATAGGTGCCGTCGCGGGTCTCGGCGTCCCGAGACCCGGCGTAGGCCTCCGCGGCCCGGTCCGCGGCGGAAAAGGCAACCATGGTCAGGCGGTCGACCCGACGACCCCTTCGACGAGGTAATCCATGGACTCAAGCTCGATCGCGGTTTCCTGATAGGCCTTGCCGGCGGCAACGACCTCCTTGCCCTTGTTGTCCTTGAGCGGCCCTTTGAACACCGCGTAGCCGCCCTTCATGATCTCGGCCTTCACCGTGTCGGCATGCTTGCGCGCCGCCTCCGGGACCGCCGGGCCGTAGGGCGACATTTTGACGAAGCCTTCCGCCAGGCCGCCGCGCACGAAGTTGGGCAACGGCTCGCCCTTCTGCATCTTCTCGATGAACATGCGGTAGACGTTGGCCCAGTTCCACTCGGCGCCGGTGAGATAGCCCTTGGGCGCGAGTTTTTGCTGGTTGGCGTGATAGCCGCAGCAGTAGATGCCGCGCCGCTCCGCCGTCTCCATCGCCACCTTGGGGCCGTCCACGTGCACGGTGATGACGTCGACGCCCTGGTCGGCCAGGCTGTTGGTCGCCTCGGCCTCCTTCACCGGCAGCGTCCATTCGCCGGTGAAGATCACTTGCGTCGTGATGCTGGGATCGACCGAGCGCGCGCCCAGCGTGTAGCTGTTGATGTTCTGCAGGACCTGGGGGATCGGCTTGGCGGCGACGAAGCCCAGCTTCTTGGTCTTCGACACGTGGCCGGCGACGATGCCGTTGAGATATTGCCCGAGCCCGATGTAGCCGAAGTAGGAGCCGGTGTTGATCGGGTGCTTGTCCTTGTTCCACAGCCCGCCGCAATGGCGGAACTGGATGTTCGGGTATTTCTCCGCCACCTTGAGCATGTGGGGATCGAAATAGCCGAAGCTGGTCGGGAACAAGAGCGTCGCGCCGTCGAGTTCGATCATGCTCTGCATGGTCTTCTGGACGTCGAGGGTCTCCGGGACCTTCTCTTCCTCCAGCACCTTGACGCCGGGCATGGTCTTGACCACGGCCGCGCCCTCGGCGTGGGCCTGGTTGTAGCCGTAGTCGTCCTTCGGCCCGACGTAGATGAAACCGACGACGAGGTCCTTGGCGAAGGCGGGCACCGGCAGGCCGCCGGCGAGCGCCGCGACCGCGGCGCCCTCCAGGAACCTTCGGCGCGTGAGTGCGTCAAATACCATCAGCTGCTCCTTGTCCGGTTGGATCGAGCCCCGGCCGCCGACGGATCCCTCGCCGGCACCACGGCGTCCCTCATGCGGCGTGCGGTGAAGCGCGCGACGCGGGAAGGATTCGCAAGGCCCGTGCCAATCCAAGGGGCGG
>DASPVJ010000246.1:0-23928 GCA_035622435.1 Xanthobacteraceae bacterium
TGATTTGAGACTTTCAAAGATTGACTAATTTATGGCTAACGCGGCCGCCAACGGCGCGCTCCCGAGCCGCCCGAGCGCAGTTTTCCACCGGCGGAACGGCCGCACCGCGCGAGCGTTGACAGTGCGGGGACCCTCGCGCCACCATCATCGGGTACCAGTGAGGACGGTAATGCATATCGATCTGAACGAGGCCATCAAGATCCACGCGCGGGTCGGCCGCACACGATTCGGTCGTGGCGCGAAGAAAAGGGCACTGAAAACCGCGCATGATCTCCGTCTGAAGGGTGACCTCGCGGGCGCGGCAGTATGGGAACGGCTGGCAGCAGAAATCGATCGCGGCGACGGTAACATGGTAAGGCCCAGCCGGGCCAAGCACCTACTGCCCTCGACGCCCCGCTCGGTCTCCACCGGACCCGGCGACGCCTGATCCCATCGGCGCGCCGCGATGGCCGCCCTTCACGCATTCACCCTCGCCGACTTCCTCGACTCGCTCATCAGCCTCGTGGGGGCGTTCGTCCTCGGCACCTTGATCGGCGCCGAGCGCCAGTATCGCCAGCGCAGCGGCGGCTTGCGAACCAATGCGCTGGTGGCCGTGGGCGCGGCGACCTTCGTCGACATCGGCATGCACCTCAACGGCAACCCGGGCGCCACGCAGGTGATCGCCTACGTTGTCTCCGGCGTGGGCTTCCTCGGCGCCGGCGTGATCATGAAAGAAGGCGGCAACGTCTGGGGCCTCAACACCGCCGCCACCTTATGGTGTTCCGCCGCCGTGGGCGCGTGCTGCGGAGCCGATCTCCCGATCGAGGCGATCGCGCTGACCGTGTTCGTGCTCGCCGGCAACACGCTGCTGCGGCCGCTGGTCAACGCGATCAACCGCGCGCCCATCGACGAGCGCGCGACCGAAGCGGTCTACGAGGTTCGGCTGACCGCCGACGACGAACACCGCGATGCGGCGCGCGACCTTTTGGAGGCGCAGCTCGAGGCGGCGCACTATCCGGTGCGCGAAGTCGAGGTCCTGGATCGGGAGGCGGGCACGGTCGAAATCGTCGCGAGGTTGGTGGGGACGACGGCGGATCCGCGCGAACTCGACGACGTGGTGGCGCTGCTCGAGAAGTCCCCCATGGTCGTGCACGCGAGCTGGACGGCGCGGCCGTCGGAGTAAAAAGCGCCCGCCGGCTCGGAGGAGGCCTTTGGATTCGCGTTTTGGTCAGCTCCGATTGGCCACGGATTACCCGGCGGCCATACAAGTGATATCGGGCTTTGATCCCATGGTCGACCCTACGTTCCCTGTTGCAAGTCCAACAATAAAAATCGATAGGGCGATCGACAGGAAAATAAAGCCGTTTCGAAGGGAAAGGTAAGAGGTCTCGTTTCGAAGCTGCCTGACAATCGATATCAATTCGTTTCGATGCAAATACTCAGCAACTTTTGAGCGGCGCGCTTCGATTTGATCCTTTGGAATACTACCGAGACGCGCCACATACATAGGTAAGGTGCGCATTGCGCCCAAGGCGACAAAACCGCCGGCGAGCGCGTATGCCACAGCAACGATAATCATTACGCCACACATAAGTCGGAGACACCGCGAATTGATATGATCCAGAAGTAAGGGGGAGAGAGTTCCAAGGACTGTTAGGCCAAAGGTGAGCGAAAGAGTCATCTTGAACGTTTTTTCATCTAACGCCGCCGCACGTGTTCGTTCATCGTTTAACAGCCCACGAAGCTCCTCCTCGCTATCACTCTCATAACCAACCCCCACATTCGCGATAGTGCAAGCCATCGCTTCTTTGAGCTTGCGCCGCCGTACGATGACGTACCGAATAAATGGAAATATCTGCTCAATAGGGCGGTTCATTGCCACCAATAGATTGAAGGGCGCATGCGTCGCGCTCATAGCCCCTTCCCTCCAGAAGCCAGCCATTCTGCAATTGCACTGTCTATCGATCTCGTTGCGGAGTTCAGCCACCCCCACTCCCCGGTTGGGTTGACCTCGATGAAGAATATTCCCTCCTCGTTCTCAATCAAATCTATCCCACCGAATACAAGTCCGAGCCGTGCATTGAGATTCACGCACGCAATACTTATCTGAGATGGTGGAGACCAATCCTCATATTGGAGTTCCGCCTTCGGAACCTTTCGCCAGTCGCCTTCGATCGGCTTTCCATTCCGTAGAATACGGACCCCGTATACAGCTTGCCCAACAACGGTCATTCGAATATCGATCTTAGGAGACAGCAGGCGCTGACCTATCACCGGAGCTTGCCTGAGGGATTGTATATAGTCAGCTGCATCCGAGCGTGTGGTATACGCGAAAAGTGAATCGTCGCCATCTCGTAATAGAACAGTATCGAGTGGCTTGATGGCGAATGGAGACTCTAAGGCATCAAACGCGAGTGAATCGTTGCCGATTAAGGTCGGTGCAATTCGAAAGCCTACGCTGTACGCGAGCGCGAGCTGGAACGGCTTAGTTTCGGCCTGGAAGGTCTCTCGAGGGTGATTCATCCAAGCTGCATCTTGGAAGACCGTAAGCGCCCTAATAAATGCCATCCACTGAGAACGCTCCAGCTGCGCCGCGACATCTTCCGACGCGCATCCAATTTCTCTTAGGAACACTGGTTGCCGATACCAAACTGACCGCAATTCAGTGGTCACGTTCCACGCACATTCGCCGTTACGAACGCGTAGCGTTGGACCCAGGGGGTCGAGCGTAACACGAAATTCGGGTAGCTGCTCCCGATTGAGTCGAAGGAATTCGACGCCACGTTCTTTCAGGCGGAGACACACCAAGTCACTTGCGAAGTCATAAAGACCAGCAAGGACGAGAACAGAAGGGGTCATTCACCCTTCTGATCCTCGCCGGTTTCTAAGTCGAACTTTTTTGTCGACTGCGGTGGAACATGGCCGAGACCTACAAGCGGCATACCATCAACCATCCAACACCCTGCTTGAATGTCATATGCCGTTCCTGGCGCGAGTTCAGGAATCGCACGCCTACGCTTCCGCGTTGCAGTGGTTATCAAAATATGCTCGGCCATTGACTTCTCCGATCCGAATCGCGCGCGGGCGCTGCTCAACTGAATTCTGTAATTATACACCGCGTGGTGGGCGCGGCAAACGCCCCACAGAAAAAAGCGCCCGCCGGGGACGGACCGGCGGGCGCAGCATCCGGGCCCAGAGGGGACGGGGTCCGGATCGGGAGGCTGAGGGGGGAACAGCCTCGGGGGAGCCGTTAAAATCCTCGCGTATGCCGGCCGGCGACGCGGGCGCCGACGACTTCCGGCACGATCGACGGGGCGGCGATGGCGCGCGGGTTCGCGCGCACGGGGCGGCGCCGGGCGATGCGATTCACCAGCAAGGCGGTCGGGTCGTGCCAAAGGGGCTCGTTGAAGGCTTCGCGAACGTCCCTCCGGGTCAGCCCGATATCGGCCAGCATGCGGTCGTCGAGGCGCATGAGAACGACGGCGTCATGGCGGTGGCGGAAGGCGACCGCGACCTCGCGGATGTGGTTCGTCACCAGTGCGACGGCGGCGGCGATCATCCGGCCGAACGGTTCGGCGGCGCTCTTCCAGGCCTCGGCATGAGACGACATGGCATCCTCCAAAGGTTCGATGGGACGGCCTTGACTGGCGTCCGACCTCCGACCGGAGCCACCCCAAAAGCCCACCCGATGTTTGCCAACGGTGGGGACTATGCCAAAGGCCCATTGATAAGTGAAACGAATGTTTATAATATGACATATTAGCCGAAGTGATGTATCAGCACCTCTGGGAGCCACCGTCATGACCGCGCTGCTCGATGTCGACCAGCTCCGCACGTTCATCGCCATCGTGGAAACCGGCAGCTTCACCCGCGCCGCCGACGCCGTGCACAAGACCCAGTCGGCGGTGTCCATGCAAATGAAGCGCCTGGAAGAGCGGTTGGCGCGGCCGATCTTCACCCGCGACGGGCGCGCCTCCAAGCTCACCGACGACGGCGAGCGGCTGCTCGATTTCGCCCGCCGCATCGTCAAGCTCAACGTGGAGGCGATCGCCGCTTTCTCGGAAGCGGAACTGAGCGGCCGGGTGCGCCTGGGCGTGCCGGACGACTATGCGGACCGCTACCTGCCCGAGATCATGGCGCGGTTCTCGCGCGCCTATCCGGGCGCGGAGCTGACCGTGATCTGCGAGCCGTCCGTCGACCTCATCGAGCGGATCGACGCCAACGACCTCGACCTCGCCATCATCACCCACACGGAAGGCCAGCGCCCGGCGGAGACGTTCCGCGGCGAGCGGCTGCTGTGGGTCACCTCGAGTCGGCATCCGACCCACCAGCAGGAGCGGGTGCCGCTCGCCCTTGGGCGGCCGACCTGCAACTGGCGCCGCGTCGCCATCGAGCGACTGGAGACCGTGCGCCGGCCCTACCGGCTGCTCTATTCGAGTGCCAATGCGGGCGCGGTGGCGGCCGCGGTGCTGGCCGGGCTTGCGGTCTCGGTCCTGCCGGAGTCGGGCCTGCGGCCGGGCATGCGGGTGCTCAGCCCCGCCGACGGGTTTCCCGAGCTGCCGTCGTGCCGGATCGGCCTCGTGCGCAGCCCGCATGAAACCTCGGCGCTCGCTCAAGCGCTCGCCGACCACATCGTCTCCTCCCTCGACAATCTCTCGCAGGCGCGCGAGGCGGCGGAGTAGTCGCCCTGCGGCGATCGGTCCGACGATTAACGGATCGCCGCGCCAGACAACGATATTCGGTGTTGCGCTCCAGCAACACATTAAGAACAAATCCGCGATTGCGCGGCGTTAAGGATAAAAGGCCGCGATTCCGCCACACACGTCCATGAAATCAAACAATGCGCCGGCGATTGCCGCGCATGAATTGTGACCCATGGGGCACACTGTTGCCGCGAAGCCGCTTTCTTCACAACCGGCGGAAGGCAATGGGAGTTAGAGCGCGGTACGGGCGATGGACGCCAAGAGCACCTTGAAAGACCGGTTGCCGAGCCGGCACGTCACCGAAGGCCCGGAGCGGGCGCCGCACCGCTCCTATTATTATGCCATGGGCCTGACGACCCAGCAGATCCACCAGCCGTTCGTCGGCGTCGCCACCTGCTGGAACGAGGCCGCCCCGTGCAACATCGCGCTGATGCGCCAGGCCCAAGCGGTCAAGAAGGGCGTTGCCGCCGCCAACGGCACGCCGCGCGAGTTCTGCACCATCACCGTCACCGACGGCATCGCCATGGGCCACCAGGGCATGAAGTCCTCGCTACCGTCGCGCGAGGTGATCGCGGATTCGGTCGAGCTGACCATGCGCGGCCACGGCTACGACGCCCTCGTCGGGCTCGCCGGCTGCGACAAGTCGCTGCCCGGCATGATGATGGTGATGTGCCGGCTCAACGTCCCGTCGATATTCATCTACGGCGGCTCGATCCTGCCGGGCAAATTCAAGGGCAAGCAGGTCACGGTCCAGGACGTGTTCGAGGCGGTCGGCCGGCACTCGGTCGGCGCCATGTCGAGCGAGGACCTCGATGAACTCGAGCAGGTCGCCTGTCCGTCTGCCGGCGCCTGCGGCGCCCAGTTCACCGCCAACACCATGGCGACCGTCTCGGAGGCCATCGGGCTTGCGCTCCCCTATTCCGCCGGCGCGCCGGCCCCGTACGAATTCCGCGACCAGTTCTGCATGACCGCCGGCGAGCAAGTGATGGAACTGGTCAAATCGGGCATCCGTCCGCGCGACATCGTCACCCGCACGGCATTGGAGAACGCGGCGGCGGTGGTGGCGGCCTCGGGCGGTTCGACCAACGCGGCGTTGCACCTGCCGGCGATCGCGCACGAATGCGGCATCAGCTTCACGCTGTTCGACGTGGCCGAAGTATTTCGCCGCACGCCCTATGTGGCGGATTTGAAGCCGGCCGGGCGTTACGTCGCCAAGGACCTGTTCGAGGCCGGCGGGGTGCCGCTGTTGATGAAGACCCTGCTCGACGGGGGTTACTTCCACGGCGAGTGTATGACCGTCACCGGCCGCACCGTCGCCGAGAACCTGCGCAGCGTGCGCTGGAACCCGGACCAGGACGTGATCCGCCCGGCCGACCGGCCCCTGTCGGCGACCGGCGGCGTGGTCGGGCTCAAGGGCAACCTCGCGCCCGAGGGCGCGATCGTGAAGATCGCCGGGATGGCAAACCTCAAGTTCTCCGGACCCGCGCGCTGCTTCGACGGCGAGGAGGCGTGCTTCGCTGCGGTCGCCGGCCGTCAGTACAAAGAGGGCGACGTCCTGGTGATCCGCTACGAGGGACCGCGCGGCGGCCCGGGCATGCGCGAAATGCTCTCCACGACCGCCGCGCTTTACGGCCAGGGCACGGGCGGCAAGGTCGCGCTCATCACCGACGGGCGCTTTTCCGGCGCGACGCTCGGCTTCTGCATCGGCCACATCGGACCGGAGGCGGCGGTCGGCGGACCGATCGCGCTCTTGCGCGACGGCGACATCATCGAAATCGACGCGGAAAAAGGCACGCTCAATGTGAGGCTCGCCACACAAGAGCTCGAGCGGCGGCGGCAGGATTGGAAGCCCCGGGAGGGAGAGTTCGCGTCCGGTTATTTGTGGAAGTACGCCCAGCAGGTCGGCCCGGCGCTCAACGGCGCCGTGACCCACCCGGGCGGAGCGGCCGAGAAGGCGTGTTATGCGGACCTTTGATCGGGCGCTGGGGATCGTGCTGATCGGGGTGGGCCTCGGGCTCGCCCCGGCGTTCGGATTCGACGGCAGCACCAACCGGCTGCAGTCGCTGCCGGCGCCCGGCGCGCCGCTGCCGGGCGACACCATCACCTCGCTCGAATACGCCGCGGCGAACGGCCAGACCACGGCGCAATGGCGGCTCGGCCACATGTACGCCAAGGGCGACGGCGTGCCGCGCAGCGACGCCCGAGCGTTCGAGTATTACAAAAAAATCGCCAGCAACCACGCCGAGGACGGCATCGATTCGCCCGACGCGCGCCTCATCGCCAGCGCGATCGTGGCGGTCGGGCAGTACTACCTCGACGGCATCCCGGATTCCGACATCAAGGCCGATCCGGCGCGCGCCCGGCGCATGTTCTTCTACGCGGCGACCTATTTCGGCGACCCCGACGCGCAGTACCTGCTCGGCCGGCAGTTCCTCGACGGCAGCGGCGGAACCCGTGACGCCGTGCAGGCGGCGCGCTGGCTCAAGCTCGCGGCCAACAAGGACCAGCACCCGGCCCAGGCGTTGCTCGGCGACATTCTGGTCAAGGGCGACGGCGTGCCGCGCCAAGTGGCGCGCGGGCTGATGTACTTGATCCTCGCCCGCGACGCGGCACCCGACGAACCGTGGATCAACGGGCTCTACCAGCAGGCCTTGGCGGCGGCAAACGACGACGACCGGTCGGCCGCGAAAATCTACCTGCAGCAGTGGGTCAAAGGCCTGCGCGACTGAGGACGCTAAAGCGTGATGGCTTTTCTTCGAATCGCCATCCCGCTTTATCTTATTGTTGGAGCATGATGTTTTTCCGAAAACCGGTACCCACTTTTCGGCATCATGCTCTAACAGCGCGCAGTCGCCGTAGCCCGCATGGGCGATGCGATATGCGGGAGCAACCCGGATTTCGGGCTACGCGCTCATCCCTACAGCCAAATCACCTCTCGATGTCGAGATCCATCCACACCGGCACGTGGTCGGACGGCTTCTCCCAGGCGCGCACGTGGCGGTCGATGCCGGCGGCGAGGAGCAGGTCGGCGGCCTGCGGCGACATCAGCAAGTGGTCGATGCGGATGCCGTTGTTCTTCTGCCAGGCCCCCGCCTGATAGTCCCAGAAGGTATAGAGGCCGGCGTCGTCGTTCACCGCGCGCACCGCGTCGGTCAGCCCGAGGTTGACGAGCGCACGGAACTTTTCCCGCGTGGCGGGAAGGAACAAGGCATCGCCTGCCCACGCCTGCGGCACCCGCGCGTCGGCGGCGCTCGGGATGACGTTGAAATCGCCGGCCAGAATGAGCGGCTCTTCCAACTCCAGCCGCCCCCGGGCGTAGGCGATCAACCGGTCCATCCATTTGAGTTTATACGGATATTTGTCGGTGTCCGGCGGATTTCCGTTGGGCAGGTAAAGGCAGGCGACGCGCACGACGCCCTTTTTCGTCGACACCGCCGCCTCGAGGAAGCGCGCATGGTCGTCGCCGTCCCCGCCGGGCAGCCGCGGCGTCGTCTCGTCGAACGGCAGCTTCGACAGGATGGCGACCCCGTTGAAGGTTTTTTGCCCGTGAACCTGGACGTTGTAGCCAAGCGCCTCGAACGGCTCGCGTGGGAATGCGGCGTCGACGCACTTGGTCTCCTGCAGGCAGGCGATGTCGGGCGCCCGCTCGGTGAGCCACGCGACCGCATTGTCGACGCGCTGCTTGATCGAATTGACGTTCCAGGTGGCTAATCGCATGGCGGCCGGGAGCGGGGCGGGAACGGGACGCGACGATGCCCCAGATTCGGCCGGCCCGGAAGCCCGTCCGCGCGCCGGGGGCAGCGGCACGGAGATTGCTAGAGTTTTAAGGATGCGCGAGGGACGACGGATATGTTAGGGATGTACCGAGGATTAACGTGTATTCATGTCCGGTCCGTTGGTGCCGGCCACGAACCGAGGGAAGAAGCGGCGTCCGGGGCGGAGTTGGGGCGATAGATCGGCGATGAAAAGACGCACATTGACCATCGGGGCGGCAGTTCTCGCTCTGGTGGGGGTCGCGGTTTACAAGAGCGGCCTATGGATGTCCCCGGGCGCCGTGGCCCAGGCGCCAGCCACGGTGCGCACGGTGCCGGTCGAGGTCGCAACGACCGTGCGCAAGCCGGCGCCGGTCTTCATCGAAGCGCTCGGCACCGTCACCCCGATCGAGGCCGTCGCGGTGCGCGCGCGCCTCGACAGCGAGATCGTCGCCGTGCACTTCCGCGATGGCGCGACGGTAAAGAAAGGCGACCTGCTGTTCAGCCTCGACTCGCGCGCCATCGAGGCGCAGATCGTGCAGGCGGAAGGCAATATCGCCCGCGACAAGGCCCAGCTCGAAGGGGCCGAACGCGACGTGCGGCGCTACACCGAACTCGTCGCCAAGAACGCCACGCCGGTCGTCAACCTGGACAACGCCAAGACCCAGTCGGACACGTTCCGCGCCGCCATCCGGGCCGACGAAGGGGCGCTGGAAAACCTCAAAGTGCAGCTGACCTACTGCACGATCCGCGCGCCGATCTCCGGCCGGATCAGCGCGGCGGCCGTGAAGGTGGGGAACTTCGTCCGCGCCATGGACACCGCCCCGATCGCGACCATCAACCAGATCGCGCCGATCTACGTCGCCTTTGCGGTGCCGCAGCGCAACCTGCCGGACGTGCGCGCGGCGCTCGCGGCCGAGACCGCAACGGTCGAAGCGATCGTGCCGGGCGACAAGCGTCGCCCGACCGGGCAATTGACCATGATCGAGAACACGGTGGACCCGACGACCGGCATGGTGACCATGCGCGCGACCATGGACAACGCCGACCAAGTGCTGTGGCCCGGGGCGCTGGTGACCATGCGGCTGACGCTGCGGTTCGAAGAGAGCGTGGTGCTCCCGGCCGCCGCCGTGCTGACGGGGCAGAAGGGGACTTACGTGTTCGTGGTCAATGACGGTACGGCGCGGGTCAAGCTGGTGACCGTGGCGCGCATGGACGAAACCGAGGCGGTCGTTTCGGGCGGGCTCGACGGGGGCGAAATCGTCGTCACCAACGGCCACCTGCTGCTCTCCGAGGGCACCAAGGTGGCGCCGCGCGACGCCAAGGTCGGGTCCTGAAACCATGAACATCTCGACCACCTGCATTCGCCGTCCGGTGATGACGACGCTGATCACGGCGTCGTTCATCGTGTTCGGAATCTTCGCCTACCGGCTGCTGCCGGTCGCGGCCCTGCCGGCGGTCGATTTCCCGACCATCAACGTCACCGCCACCCTGCCGGGCGCCAGCGCCGATACGATGGCGGCGAACGTGGCGGCGCCGATCGAGCGGCAGCTCGCCACCATCGCCGGGATCACCTCCCTGGTCTCGACCTCGTCCCTCGGCCAGTCGTCGATCACCATCCAGTTCGACCTCAACCGCAACATCGACGGCGCCGCGCTCGACGTGCAGACCGCGCTCACCGTCGCCGCCCGCAAGCTGCCGATCGAAATGACCATCCCGCCGAGCTTCCGCAAAGTGAACCCGGCGGACTTCCCGGTCATGTACCTGAGCCTGCGATCGCCGACCCTGCCGCTCTCGGTGGTCGACGAGTATGCGGAAACCACGCTGGCGCAGCAGATTTCCCAATTGCCCGGCATCGCCCAGGTGCTGGTCTACGGGGCGCAGAAATTCGCCGTGCGGGTCCAGGTCGATCCGGTGGCCGCCGCCGCCCGCGGCGTGTCGCTCGACGACGTGCGCAACGTCGTCGCCAGGACCAATTCGAGCACCCCGGCCGGAACGATGTCGGGCGCCCGTCAGGACATCGCGCTCGATGCCACCGGCGCGATGCTGCACGCCGCCGACTACAAGAGCGTGGTGGTGGCGTGGAAAAACGGCGCCCCGATCAAGCTCGAGGAGATCGCCCGCGTCGTCGACAGCGTGGAGAACGACAAGGTCGCCACCTGGTTCAACGACGAGCGCGCGATCGTGCTGGCGATCCAGAAGCAGCCCGACGCCAATACCGTCGCCGTCGTCGATTCGGTCAAGGAGAGGCTTCCGAACTATCGCGCCCAGGTGCCGGCTTCGATCAGCATGCAGGTGCTCAACGACCGGTCGGAGTCGATCCGCGACTCGGTCGAGGACGTCGAAGTGACGCTCGGCATCGCCATCGCGCTGGTGGTGCTCGTCATCTTCCTGTTCCTGCGCTCGGCCGCCGCGACGGTGATCCCGTCGCTCGCCGTTCCGGTGTCGCTGATCAGCACCTGCGCGCTGATGTACACGTTCGGCTTCTCGATCAACAACATGACCTTGCTGGCGCTGACCCTGTCGGTCGGCTTCGTGGTCGACGACGCCATCGTCATGCTCGAGAACATCGTGCGCCACATCGAAGGGGGAATGCGGCCGTTCGAGGCGGCGCTCAAGGGCGCGCGCGAGATCGGCTTCACCATCCTGTCCATCACGTTCTCGCTGGTTGCGGTGTTCATTCCGGTGCTGCTGATGGGCGGCATCGTCGGCCGGGTGTTTCGCGAGTTCGCGGTGACGATCTCGGTCGCCATCGTGGTGTCCGGCTTCGTGTCGCTGACGCTTACGCCCATGCTGTGCGCCCGCGTGCTGCACACCCGGCATGAAGGCGAGAGACAGAACATCGTCCTGCGCGCGTTCGAGGCCTTCTTCAAGGCCATGCTCGCCGCCTACGAATGGACCCTCGACAAGGTGCTGGCCTACAAGTTCGTGACGCTCCTCGTCACGTTCGCGACATTGGTCGGCACCGTCTGGCTCTACATCGCCATCCCCAAGGGCTTTTTTCCGATCGAGGACACCGGCTTCGTCCTCGCGATCACCGAGGGTCCGACCGACGTATCGTTCCTCGGCATGGCCGAACGACAGCGCGAGATCGCCAACATCCTGCGCCGGGATCCGGCGGTCGACTATCTCAATTCGACGGTGGGCGCCGGCGGCCCCAATCCGACCAACAATTACGGCCGCATCTTCATCGCCTTGAAGCCGAGGTCGGAGCGCAAGGATCACTCGACGGTCGTCATCCAGCGAATGCGACGGGCGGTGAGCGGGGTGCCGGGCATCAACGTCTTTTATCAGAACGTGCAGAACATCAACCTGACCGGCCGGATCACCAAGAGCGAGTACCAGTACACGATCCAGTCGAGCGACACCGAGGCGCTTTACCGCCTGGCGCCCGAGCTGCGCGAGAAGATCGCGCAGGTTCCCGGGCTGTGGGGGGTCAACACCGACCTCTACATCAGCAATCCGCAGATGTCGGTCGATATCAACCGCGAGCAGGCGATGGTCTACGGCATCACCGTCGACCAGGTACGCAACGAACTCTACAACGCCTACGGCGCCCGGCAGGTGGCGACGATCTACACGCCGACCAACGACTACCAGGTGATCCTGGAGGGCACGAAGGAGTTCCAGGCCGATCCGTCCGGCCTGTCGCGGCTGTTCGTCAAGGCCGCGAACGGCCAGAGCGTGCCGCTCGATTCGGTGGCGCGGCTCGTCCCCAGCGTCGGTCCGCTGCAAGTCAACCACCAGGGCGCGCAGCCGGCGGTGACCATCTCGTTCAACCTCCTGCCCGGCTTTTCGCTCGGCTCCGCGGTCGACGCCATCCAGCAGATCGAGCGCGAGGCACGGCTGCCGCAGACCGTTTACACGGGCTTCCAGGGCACCGCCCAGGTGTTCCAGGATTCGCTCAAAGGCCAGGGCGTGCTGATCCTCGCCGCGGTGTTCGCCGCCTACGTGATTCTCGGCATCCTCTACGAGAGCTTCATTCACCCGATCACCATCATCTCCGGCCTGCCGTCGGCCGGCGTCGGCGCGCTGTTGACGCTGATGGCGTTCCACATGGAGCTATCCGTGATCGCCATGATCGGCATCGTCATGCTGGTCGGCATCGTCAAGAAGAACGCCATCATGATGATCGACTTCGCGATCGAGCGCCGCCGCGTCGGCCTGTCCGCGGAAGCGGCCATGCGCGAGGCGTGCCTGCTGCGGTTCCGGCCGATCATGATGACGACGTTCGCGGCGATCTTCGGCGCGCTGCCGATCGCGCTCGGCACCGGGGCCGGCGCCGAGCTGCGCCAGCCGCTCGGCGTGTCGGTAGTCGGCGGCCTGTGCGTGTCGCAGCTCCTCACCCTCTACATCACGCCGATCGTCTACCTCTATCTCGACCGCTTCGACCGCCGCCTGCGCCGTTCGCTCGAGCCGCAGCTCGCGGAGGTGGACGAGACGGAACCGGAGCGCGAGCGCGCGGTGGCAGCGGAGTGACGCTCGCTGCCGACACAGCCAGGCGCCGATCCGATCAATAGGCGTATTCGGTGAACACCGGCTCGACCGAGCCGCCCCAGGGGCCGTGGAATTTCTCCAGCAGCTCCTCGGCCGGCGTGACGCCGCGCTCGAGGTAATCCTCGATCGGCTCATCGTCATAGTGGCTTTCAGTTTAGATAGTCTAGAGCTTGGGCTTCGACGCCTTGGCTTTGGGCTTCGGCTTGCGCTTAGGCTTAGGCTTGACGTTTGGCTCAGCTTTCGGTCCACTTTTCGTTTTCGGAGAATTGTTTTGTCCGGCAGCTTTGCCCTCCTGTTTCGTTGTTTCTATAGCAAGTGCTACGATTTGTTTGAGCAGATCATCGCCGGTGATTTGCTGGGGCGCGAGCCGCTCTACTATTTCTCGGAAGCGGACGCCCTCGACCTGTTCTACCATCGCGCTCAGTGCTGCAAAGTCCCGCATTATTGGGTCCGATAGAGCCGCGGGGCCAACGCGTTGAAGGTCGTTGCTAAGAGCCGCGATATTGACGTACGCTCGTCCAGAGCGTGTAAGCACCGCGATACAGGTTGCGGCGATCCGATGCGCCAGTGCGTCGCGCCAAGTGCCTTTGTCCAAGATGATGTACTTAGAAAGATTGAAGTGACTGCTTCTTAGCTTACTAGGATTGCCGGCAATGTAGTGGAAGCGCAAAGCTGCCTCTTCAAAACGCCGAGCTGCTGCCGTGTGACCGAGTTCGTCTTCCAGATCGGCAAATGCTGTGAAAACCATTCCGAGCTCTTGGATGAGATTTTCCCGTTTAAACACTGCACGGCATCCAACGAGGGTACTTCGGGCATCCTCGTACCGCCCCAATCGAAGCAAGGGACCATAATCGTTGAACCGGGTCTTAGCTTGCTCTAGCTGCGGAGCAGCCCGCCCTTGCTGACTTCGCAAGATCTCTGCATTGATGTCGAGCGCCTGTTGCCATTGTTTGAGTGCAAGTGCTGCCGTATGGCCAATGTCCCACGTCGTTTCTCGTATATTCCAGACGCTGATCGGTTCATTCGAATCAGGCGGATCAGGCAGCAACTTCATCCTTTCATTCAACTCAGTCACGCAACGCATCACTTCATCGTACTCGCCAAGTTCGCTGAGAATCTGGAGGCGCCCTCCCTCATCCGCGAGTTGCGTCCACGGACCAAACCCGGCGCGTCGTGTGTACTCAGCCGTTTGCTCATTTATGGCCAGGGCTTCCCGAGTGCGGCCGGTTCCACGGAGCAAATTGACCAACGTTTGGGCCAAGGCTGACGCAAGTGCAAACTGGTCTTGCTCCACCGCTCTTGCCATTATCGTACGTAGAAGCTTCTCTGCTTCGAGAGTTCGACCGGCTTCCAAAAGAATCCGAGCCAACAGACCGTGATCAATCAGCTCTCGTTCAGTTCCGGTAGCGGCCTCTGCAATCAGGCGTGCGTAAGGCAGGACGGCTGCGATAGTTGCAGGCGCCGAGTCGATCGCTACGAGTCGGTCGATCATTTGTGCTGCCATTTCCCAGCGACGAAGACGACTCAAATAAGGAAGCGCGCCCAAGCCAGCGCGAACAATAATCGGCCCGGCACCAGGTTTCTTCGTGTAGGTCTCCAATCCAATTCCCATCCCGACTTCCCAAGTTGCGGCCAGCTCTTTGTCAACCGCGGCCTGGAGTTCGGGCCCAATGCTGGAGCGCCCCGCTTCTGCAACCCCAGGATGAATCGTTAGAGTGAAGGCCTCGGCATGCAGCTCGGATCTTTTCTTCTCGGCCAACCCGGCTGCGACGAGCGGCCGCAGCACGTCGGTAACCGAGGGGGCTGGTTCGGATCGACCGATGCCCTTCCACAGATCCGTCCAGTTGTTCTCAAGGATCCAGCTTTCGCGGTCGGCCTCCTCCACGGCGCAGAGGAAATGAAAGAATGTCCGCGCGCTCTCAGGAAGTTGGCTAACGATGCCGGCGGTCCAGTCACGCAATGCCGCGGTGAACGCTTCGGCGTCAAAACGCGTTTCACCTTCGCGGAAAAATGCATCGAGCTCGCCCTTGCCCTCTGCTGCGTCGGCGCGATCAAGCTGCGCCGAAAGCCGTTGCGGTTCCAAGGCGAGGCGTTCGGCAAATTCAATCAGTTTCGGATGCCCTTGCACCAGCCGCAATGTCCGGTGCAACAGTCCCCGCCCCGCGGTCACGGATACGCCGGGGGCGGTGCCGTCGAGCAGACGCCGAAAATTTGGGAGTTCGCGCATCAGCAGCACCGCCTCATCTAGCGGCAGAGCATGCAGAGCAACGATCTCAATCGACTCTGGCAGATCCGCCGGTCGGATACGGCTTGTCAGTACGGCCCGGGACAGGCCACCGGGCATCAGCAGCGCGTCTATTAGCAAGCCCCAGCGCTCATCGCGCCATTGACGGGTCGACGTCAACAGGCTTTCGAGATTGTCGAGCAAGAGCAGCACGCCCCTCCGCTCCAGCATCTCCGTGAGCCGGGGCAGCCAGTTTCGCAACGTGTCGATGTCGTCGACGACGTGCACCATGGTGAAGCCGGCGAGCTGGTTCTCCATTGCGACGGCGAAGTCGCGCAACGCGAGGGCGACGTCCTTGCCCACCTCGGGTGCGCGATACCAGACGAAAGCCTGGAAACGGCCAGCTGCTTCGTGGTGATAGGCCAGCTCTATTGCGCAGCTACTCTTACCGGCGCCGGCCATGCCGTAGAAAAGAACGCCGCTCTTTGTGCTCTCCGCCGCCAGGGCGGCGCTCCCTCGCGTCATCGCGCTCACACGACCGACGAACTGAGCGGGTTCGCCAGGGAAGTACGCAAGCCCCGTATCCGGCGGCGTGAATGGCTGTAGTGGCAGCTTGGGCGGTACGAGGCTAAGATCGGCCGCTCTGGCACCGAACAAAGCCGGTGCTGCCACAGACAACGGCCCCGCCGCGCGCGCAAGTTTTGCCCCTCCGATCCCGCTTGACGCCTTGGCAAGGGCGAGCTGCACGGCGCGCGGCAGCGTCTGCTTCTTGGTGAACAAGCTATCATAGACCGTTTCGGCAAGCTCGATGGAGAACTCGTCCTCCACCGAATAGCGCATTGCCAGCACCGCGCAGTCGAGGCTACTGGCGAGGACCCGCGCAACCGTGGGTGCCGGCCTCTCCTCTTCGGCGACCGGGGGCGCCTCCTTGCGCCCGGCACGGCGGCCGGCATTTGCCTCGCCGATCCAGTTAAGGATCTGCTCGATGCTGGCCGCCGCCGACAAACACGCCGAGAGCAGCACCAGTTTCAGCCGCTGACTTGCAAGCTGCAACAAGTCATTCATGTCGGCCGCGGTGATCAGATCGGCTTGCCCATCCGGCCTTTCCAGCACAAGGGCGCCAGGGAGGCCATGGCCGGAAAAGTGAATGACGTCCCAGCCCTCGCCGTCCTCAAGCGCCTCGCGCAGGTTGTCGCGGGTGACGCCGTATTGAAGCACGCGCAGGTCGACTGCGAGGCGGCTGTTTCCAACCAGTCGGCGCACGAGCTTGCGCAGCATTTGTCGTTCGCGCCGCAGGTTCAGCGGACTGCCCGTCGGCGGCAGGCTGAACAGTGCCAGTATCCGCAACCGCTCGCCGACCGGCGTGACCGCCCTGGTGAAATCGCCGACGACCTCGAAAACGAGGCTGACGCCCTGCAGGGACAGCGGCTTGCCACGCACATGCGCTATTTCGAGCGGCAAGACCACCAGACGCTCGGCCTCCGGCGGCACCAAGACGCGAACGATGATCGGTGGCGCGCGGCGAGCGATGATCTTTGCGCCAATGCCTTGGCCGAGCACCGTCGCACCAATCCACGCGCCGACCTCGTCGAGCAGGCGCCGCTCATCGGCCTCGCGTTTGTCCGGCGCCGCGAAGTGATCGAGATACCCCGGCAAATCGAAAAGGGCCTGGTATTTCGTGTCAGCTTGATCAAGGTTCACTTCATGATCGGCGAGAAAGGCGCCGTTCGCGTCCTTTAACACCCAACGCCAATGATTTTGACCGGCGAAACTGGCGACTTCCAAACGGAGGGCTTCGGTGGGCATGGCGGCACTTCGGTTGAAAACAGCATGCAATCCTACGATCCGGGGGACCGCTTCGCAACGCTAACGAGTAGGTAGAGAACGATAAATTCGTCAGCCGATGGCCAGCCGCGGTATGGCCGCTCCGCGCCATCCCGGAATGACGGGCTTGTTGATCAATAGGCGTATTCGGTGAACACCGGCTCGACCGAGCCGCCCCAGGGGCCGTGGAATTTCTCCAGCAGCTCCTCGGCCGGCGTGACGCCGCGCTCGAGGTAATCCTCGATCGGCTCCAGGTAGCGCGTCTCGTCGCAGCCGTTCGCGTCGTTGCGATCGCGCCGCGCCAAGCCCCGCCGCGCAAGCTCCACGCAGGTGCGGGCGATGTCGAGCGCGCGCGTGCCGCGGATCACCGCGTTGAAGCCGAGCCGCGGCACCTCGTCGCGCAGCCGCTGGCGCTCCTCGGCGCTCCAGTCCTTGACCACATCCCACGCCGCTTCGAGCGAATTCTCGTCGTACAGCAGGCCGACCCATAGCGCCGGAAGCGCCGGCAGGCGGCGCCACGGCCCGCTGTCGGCGCCGCGCATCTCGATAAAGCGCTTGAGGCGGACCTCGGGAAAAATCGTGGTCAGGTGGTTGGACCAGTCGGAGAGCGTCGCCCGCTCGCCCTGCATCGTCGGCAGCCGGCCGGCCAACAGGTCGCGAAACGATTGCCCGGCGACGTCGACGTATTCGTCGCCGCGCTTGACGAAATACATCGGCACGTCGAGGGCGTAGTCGACCCAGCGCTCGAACCCCATGCCCGGCTCGAACACGAACGGCAGCGTGCCGGCGCGCTGATTGTCGGTGTCGCGCCAGATCTCCGAGCGGAACGACAGGAAGCCGTTGGGCTTGCCTTCGGTGAACGGCGAGTTGGCGAAGATCGCGGTCGCGATCGGCTGCAGCGCCAGCCCGACCCGCAGCTTCTTGACCATGTCGGCTTCGGACGCGAAGTCGAGATTGGTCTGCACCGTGCAGGTACGGTACATCATGTCGAGGCCGTAGCGGCCGACCTTCGGCATGTAGTCGGTCATGATGCGGTAGCGCCGCTTGGGCATGACCGGCGTCTCCGCCCGGCTCCACTTCGGGCTCATGCCGAGGCCGAGGAAGCCGATGCCGAGCGGCTGCGCCACTTCGCGCAGTTGGGCGAGATGCGCCTGCAGCTCGGTCGAGGTCTGGTGCACGGTTTCGACCGGCGCGCCGGACAGTTCGAACTGGCCGCCCGGCTCGAGCGAAATGGCGCCGCCACCGGTCACGTCGAGAAGCCCGATGATGTTGTCGAGGTCGGTGATCGGCTCCCAGCCGAGCAGCATCTGCATGCCTTCGAGCAGCGCACGGATGCCGCGCGGCCCCGCGTAGGGCACGGGCTCGTGGCGGCCGACCGCGAACGGGAACTTCTCGTGCTCGGTGCCGATCCGGAACTGTGCCTTCGGCTTGATGCCCGCTTCGAGCCAGGCGACGAGGTCGTCACGCGACTCGACCGGCGTCATGTCGACTTCGTCACGCGCCATGCGGGGGTTCCGGCGGCAAAGGGGCGGGACCATACGGCGCCCGCCGTGCAAGGGCAATCGCGCGAACGTTGCCCGCGCGGTCACGCACAAATAGGGACGGGGCGAAGGCCGCACCAGATGGCGTCGACCCTCGATCCGCGCCGGCCGCAGGATTTTTGGTCAGCGCCCTTCCGCCCGCTGCTCGGTCAGGCCGACCGTGCGGCCCGGAAAGCCGGCGGCGGAGAGATAGCGCGTCTTGTCCACCCGATGGGCGCTGAGAACCGTCGCCAAGCCGTTGCCGCCCGGCCGCGCGCGCACGGTTTCCGCGCTCACGGCCGGCTCCGTGCCTCCCGGCAGCGCCTCCTCGATCACGCGCCCCATCAGCGCGCCGCGGAACGGGATTTTCAGATCCAAAAGCCGCGCCAGCGTCTGCCCGACGTCGGCGTTGCTGACCGGCACGTTGTCGACGTAGCCGCGCTTGAAGCTCGGACCGGCCGCCGCCATGAAGTTCATGGTGTCGGCGCGACTGAAGCTGCCGTGCATGCCCTGGCCCTGCTGCAACGGCGTGTCGGCGACTTCCACCGTGCACAGCACCGGCTGCTCGCAGCCGGTGCTGAAGCTGCGGAAATTGACCACGATGCTCGGGGTCGGCATCTTCGCCGCGCCCTTCAGGTTGACGGCGCTGAGCGGCAAGGCGCCGGGAATGGCGCCGAGGTCATCGTCGACGAACAGGCCGCTGACGTAGTCCTGCGCCAGCAGCGCGTCGACGATCCGGGCGGCAAGCGCGCGATCCTTGTCGAGCACGTAGACGAGGTCGGAGCCGCCGTTGGCCGCGACGACGACTTGAGGCGCAGCGGCGTCCGGCCCGATCAGCGCGTTGCCGCCCTTCGGGTGGGCGTTGTCGACAACGGGCGCATTCTTATTGTCGGGATCGAACAGCGGCAGGTCGAGCGCCTTGGCGATGTCGAGAGCGACGAAGCCGGGCGGCAGGAACCCCGGGCGCACGTCGGCGTAGTGCCCCTTGGCGGCCGGGCTGGTCTCGCTCTCCTTGGAGATGGTCGAGAAGCCGTGGTCGGCGGCAATGACGATGTCGGTCATCGCGGCGAGGCCGAGGACGTCGAGCGCCTGGCGAATGGTCCGGAGATTGTCGTCGGCGTTCCTCACCGCCGCAAGCGAGGTCGGCCCGTTGATGCCCGGCGTGAGTGCGTTGAGGCTGTCGCCCTGGAAGTGCTGGGTGCCGTCGGGATCGCGCGACCAGAACACCAGCACGAACGGCTTGTTGCGCGCCTTGAACAGGGGCAGCACGACCTTGGCGGCGACGTCGGCGAAATAGGCCTGCTGGACCGCATTGGGCGCGAGGGTGCCATGGATATTCTCGTCGCCGCGCTTGCCGTTCTCGCCGCGCGGGGGCGCCGCGAGCGGCAGCCCCGCCGCAACCAAGGCGTCCTTGACCTCTTGCGCCAGCGGAATGCCTCTTTCCGCCCCGGTCCAATCGTCGACGATGATGGTCGGCTCGCCGCTGCGGTCGGTGTGGTCGAACAGCAGGGTCGGGCCGAGCTTGCCGATCGCGGCGGTGCTCAAGCCCTGACGACGCGCGGCCGCGAGGATGCTTTCTTCGGAGATGAAGCTGCCGCCGAAATGCTCGTCGATATCGCCCAGCACCGCGTCGTTCTCGATGAAAGGCGTAACCGTGTTGCCGATCTGCGGGACCGGGTAGCCGCTGAACAGCGTGTTGCTGAAGATGCCGGTGTCGCCGAGCGAGTGGCCGGTCGACAAGCCGGACGCGTTCGGCATGGTGAAGGTCGGAAACAGCGAATGCGGGTTCGCGAAGTTGACGCCCTCCTCGCGCACCGCCGCCATGGTCGGAGCGGTCTGCGGCGTGACGAGGAGCGCGCGCAAGCCGTCGGGGACGAAAAGGACGACGTTGCGCACCTGCTGCGCGCCGGCTTGCGCGGGATGGGCGAGGAGCGCGGCAGCCAGCGCCGCCGCAGCCTTCATCTTCATCCCCATCGCCAGCCTCTCGCCGTTGCAAACTCTATATAGCCCCGGTTTAAGACAGAATTGTAATAGGGGAACACGTCCATGGGGCAGACGCGCTTTGCCCTCTATTTCACGCCGGCTCCTAACTCGCCTCTTGCCCGCTTCGGCGCCGCGATCCTCGGCTACGATTGCGACGCCGGCGCGCCGGTGCCGCAGGCAAGCCTCGGCGGCATCGCGCCGGCGGTGGCCGCGCGCGCGGCGGCCGAGCCGGCCCGCTATGGGTTCCACGGCACCCTGATGGCCCCGTTCGAACTGGCTCCCGGACGAAACCTGGGCGATCTGACGGCGACGCTTGAAGCTTTCGCGGCGCGCCGCGCGCCGGTTCCGCTCGGCCGCCTCAAGGTCGACCACATCGGAGCCTTCACCGCCTTGGTGCCGGCCGGATCCCAGGACGGGGTCGGCGCGCTCGCCGGCGATTGCCTTGCCGCCTTCGACGCGTTTCGCGCGCCGCTCGATCCACGCGACCGGGCGCGCCGCCACGCCGCCGGCCTATCGCCGCGCCAGCGCGCGTTGCTCGAGCGTTGGGGCTACCCATACGTGCTCGAAGAATTCCGCTTCCACATGACGCTCACCGGCCGGCTGCCGGCGGACGAGCGGGCGCGGTTTCTGACGGCGCTCGCCGGCGCGTTCGCGCCGCTCGCCGACGCGCCGGTCGACATCGACGCGGTGTCGCTCTTGCGCCAGGACGACCGCGCCGGCCACTTTCGCGTCATCGCGCGCGAGAAGCTCAAGGGGTGAGGAAGATGGCGTTCGGACGTCTGGGCGAGGCAGCATCGATCGACGCGACCGCCAAGGTCGCGGCGTCCCGGCTCGGCCGCTACACCGAGGTCGGGCCGCGCACGTCGCTCGTCGAAACCACCATGGACGACTACTCCTACATCATGGGCGACGGCGACGTCATCTATTCGACCATCGGCAAGTTCTGCTCGATCGCCTCGCACGTGCGCATCAATCCGGGCAATCATCCGACTTGGCGGGCAAGCCAGGCGCATTTCAGCTACCGGGCCGCCAAGTATTGGCCCGAGGAAGCGGACGAGGCCGAATTCTTCGCTTGGCGCCGCGCGCATCCGGTCGCGATCGGCCACGACGTGTGGATGGGCCACGGGGCGATGGTGCTGCCCGGCCGCACGGTCGGCACCGGGGCGGTGATCGCGGCCGGCGCCGTGGTAGCCCGCGACGTGCCCGCCTACGCGATCGTCGGCGGCGTTCCGGCGCGCGTGCTCAAAGCGCGGTTTCCGGACGCCATCGCGGCGCGGCTCGTCGCGCTCAAGTGGTGGGACTGGGACCACGACCGCTTGCGCCGGGCGCTGCCCGACTTCCGCGCCCTCGCGGTCGACGCGTTCCTGGAGAAATACGGTGGATAGTCTCACTTTGGGGATTTTGATTGGGCATATTCCCGGAGCGCTCGATTGATATGCGTTTGATAACCTTCATCTGAAGTCGCGTGTGCTTTGAACCATGCCACAACGTCGGCATCCAACCGGAGGGTCAATTGTTGTTTGATGGGGCGGTAAAATAGTCCACGTTTGGCACCCGACCAATCAGGCGCCTCTGGCGCATCTGACGTGTCGATGGCGTCATCGGGAAGGGCTGCAAGGGCCTGCAGTTCCGCCGACTGCTCGGGCGTCAATGGCTTAGCGGTCCCCTTCTTCATATGCCCTCCTTTCGCGCGGGGTCACTATGTAGCTACAAAATTGTAGCTACATATCAAGTGGGATTTGGGACCGGAGCCCACTGTGCCGGGAGAGGGTGCGGGGAGAGCCCATCCTCGAACGAATAAGTGGATAGCGGAGCGGCCACCGCGCCTGTCGTCGACGCGTCGCCAAACCGTCACCGAGGCGTTGTCGAGGCCCGGTAGGCATGCGGGGTAAGGCGCGCCGGGCGCGCAGCCGCCAGAGGCCCCGACATGCTCGTGCTCGACGGCGTCACCCGCCGCTTCGGCGATATGACGGCCGTTGCCGACGTGGAGCTGGCGATCGAGCCCGGCGGGTTCATCGGCGTCATCGGCCGTTCCGGCGCCGGCAAGTCGACCCTGCTGCGACTGATCAACCGGCTGATCGAGCCTTCGGCCGGGCGCATCCACAATGACGACACCGACGTGACGGCCTTGCGCGGCGGCGCGCTGCGCCAATGGCGCGCCCGCTCCGCCATGATCTTCCAGCAGTTCAACCTGGTCGGCCGGCTCGACGTGCTCACCAACGTGCTGCTCGGCCGCCTCGCCGCCGTGCCCTCCTGGCGCGCGCTCGCCGGCCTGTGGAGCAACGAGGACAAGGCCGCCGCGCTTTCGGCGCTCGAGCAGTTCGACATCGGCCCGCTCGCCGCCCAGCGCGCCGACCGGCTGTCGGGCGGCCAGCAGCAGCGGGTCGCCATCGCCCGCGCCCTGGTGCAGGAGCCGGACCGCATCCTCGCCGACGAGCCGGTCGCCTCGCTCGACCCGCGCAACACCCGCATCGTCATGGACGCGCTGCTGCGCATCAACAAGCACTTCGGCATCACCGTGCTCTGCAACCTGCACTCGCTCGACCTCGCGCGCGGCTACTGCGACCGGTTGATCGGCATGGCGGCGGGCCGGGTGGTGTTCGACGGCGCGCCGGCGGCGCTGACCGATCGGGCCGCGCGCGACCTCTACGGGCTCGAAGCCGGCGACGTCATGGGCGACGACGCGGCCGTTCCGGCCCGCGTGCCGCCTGCCGCCGCGGGTGCCGCCGCGTTGGCGTAAGCCCAGAGCATGATGCCGAAAAGTGGGTACCGGTTTTCGGAAAACATCATGCTCCAACAATAAGCAAAAGCGGGATGGCGATTCGAAGAGAAGCCATCACGCTTTGAGCGTTTTCGCGTAGCCGCAATCGCCGTTTCCAACAGGAGAGGACGTCATGCCTACTCGCCGCAATCTCGTCGTCGCTGCCGCCGCGTTCGCGCTCGTCAGCGGCGCCGCCCAGGCGCAGTCGTGGAAGGCGCAATATCCCGAACTCGTCTTCGCCGTGGTGCCGGCGGAGAACGCATCGGGCGTGGGCGACCGCTATGCGCCGTTCATGGTGTATCTGACGAAGGAGCTGGGCGTTCCGGTCAAGCTGCGCATCGCCAACGACTACGCCGCCGTCATCGAAGGCCAGCGCGCCGGCAACATCCACATCGCCTTTTACGGGCCGGCGTCCTACGCGACCGCCTACATGACCGGCGTGAAGACCGAGCCGTTCGTCACCACCCGCAACAACGACGGAGCGATCGGCTACTACTCGGTGATCTACGTGAAGGCGGACAGCCCCTACAAGGACATCCACGACCTCAAGGGCAAGACGGTCGGCTTCGTCGATCCCAACTCGACCTCCGGCTACAACGCGCCGCGCTTCTTCCTCCACAAGGTCGGCATCGACGCCGACTCGTTTTTCGGCAAATCGATCGTCACCGGCAGCCACGAGAACGCC
>DASPVJ010000247.1:0-2119 GCA_035622435.1 Xanthobacteraceae bacterium
CCCGCGCTTCTATCACGTCGACACGGCGTTGAGCCCGCTGCCGGGCGGGGAACTCGTCTACTACCCGGGCGCCTTCACGGCCGCCGGCCGCGCCGCCATCGCCGCGCGCACCAGCCCGGCGCAACGCCTCGCCATCGGCGCCGAGGACGCCGGCCTGCTCGCCGCCAATGCGGTCGCTGTCGGCGACGCCCTGGTGATGCCCGGCTGCACGGACGCCCTGCGCGATGCGCTCGAGGCGCGCGGCTATCGCGTGATCGCGGTGCCGTTGTGCGCATTTCAATACGGCGGCGGCGCCGCCTTCTGCCTGACCCTGCGCCTCGACCGCCGCTCGGCGGCGCGCAGCGCCGAAGTCGCGGCGGTGGCGTGAGCAAACAAACATCGACGTCATCCTGAGGACGCCGCGCGCACTTGCGCGCGGCCGTCTCGAAGGATGGAAGCAAGCGCGTTTGTGGCCATCCTTCGAGACGCTCGCGCGACTTCGTCGCGCTCGCCCTCAGGATGACGTCGGTATTTGCGGCGCGATTTCGCGTCGTGATCGCGGAATCACGGCCCGAACGCGACCTTGTACATGATGCGGCCGGGCACGAAGGTGAATAGGCCGGCGATCACCAACGCGCCGAAGAACGTCGCCAGCATCGCGTTGCGATGAATCTTTACCCGGTGGCGATGCGCCGCCCACACGGAGAGCGGCAGCGTCACCAAGGTGAAAATCGACAGCAGGTGGATCGGGCTGAACGGCCCCCAGATGCGCAGTTGGTGGATGAAGAACGAGCTTGCCGCGATCGTGGTCAGCAGCACCACCCAAATCCAGCCGATGGTGCGGTGGGGCAGCGTGCCCTTCGGGGCGGCGAGCTGAACGACGCCGAGGGTGAAGGCGCCCATGGCCGCGAAGGCGTGCACCTGGATGACCGGCGCGGCGTCGAGCAACGGGGCAAGCGACATGACAGCGCTCATTCGCTGCGGTGGCAGCCGAGGCAGGTGAGCGGCCGCCGGTCCGCCGGGTTGTCGAGGCGTGCCCGGGCGGCGACGGCGTATTTGCTGTCGGGCAGTTCGGCGACGAGCCGCCCCAGATAGGCGCGCGACTTCTCGCCGTCGTCAAGGCGTGCCCAGCCGTCGGCGAGCGCGCCCAGCATTTCGCCCCGCCCGTGCGTCGACAGCTTGGCAAAAAACGGCTGCTGGTGCTGCAGCGCCTTTTCGAAATCGCCCATGGCGATGCGAATGTACTCGCGCGCTCGCGCGCCGGCCGGCATCGACTTCGCCGTGGCGAGCAGCATGGCGGCGCGCGGGATCAGGACGGGGACGCTGTCGGGCGCGAGCGCCACCGCGCTGTTCATCTCATCGAACCCCTGCCGGTCGAAGGCGATGCCCTGCTCGCGACCGCCGGCGGCGAACGCGCGCCCGGCACGAAACATCAGGCCGGCGCCGTGCCACACCAGCGGCTCGGGGTCGTCGGGATTGGCGGCGAGCCGCCGTTCGCACAGCGCCATGGCGCGGTCGAACGCCTCCTCGTCGCCGTCGAGGAAGCCCGCGAACATGTCTGCGCGCACCTGAAGATCGAAGCGGGCGGGCGGTTCCTGGGCAAGCGAACTCGCGAGCGTCAAGGCCAAGCCGGCGGCGGCCAGGGCAGCGTGAATCCGGATCATCGCGCGTCTCCTTTCGCGGGCCTATTGTCGGAGCATGATGTTTTCCGAAAACCGGTACCCACCCCGCATCAAGTGCGGGGCAGGCCTTTTCGGCATCATGCTCTAGGCTGCTCGCGCCGCGCGGATGGTCGATGCGGAGAGCGCCGCATCGGGGACAGGCCATGACCCAGCCGCACGTTCATGCCGGGCCCAAGCTGCGCAGCGCGGTGGTGCTCGTCACGCTGACGGCGGCGCTCGCCGCCTGCAGCACCGTGACCAAGTCGACGAGCACCGAGGAGCAGGACACCGCCTACGCGGCCGCCCCCACCAACATCGCCTCGCTCTCCGAGGTGGTTCAGCGCAATCCGGCCGACCCGCAGGCCTACAACATGCGCGGCACCGTGCTCGGGCGCGCCGGCCGCTACGAGGAGGCGCTCGCCGACTTCGACAAGGCGGTCAGCCTCGACCCGAATTACGCCCAGGCCTACGCCAACCGC
>DASPVJ010000248.1:0-17872 GCA_035622435.1 Xanthobacteraceae bacterium
CCACGCCAATGGGGAGACGGCCATGACGCGGATCGCGCGCGCCCTCGAGACCATCGTGCTCAACAGCCGTTGGCTCATCGCGCCGTTCCTGCTCGGGCTGGTGGTCGGCCTCGCGGCATTGCTTTACGCGTTCGTCGTCAAGCTCGGCGAGTTCATCCTGCGCGTGCGCGGCGCCCCGGAAGACGAGATCATCGTCGGCGTGCTCAAGCTCGTCGACTTCTCGCTCACCGCCAACCTGCTGCTGATCGTGATCTGCGCCGGCTACCAGAACTTCATTGCGCGGATCACGCCGAAGGAGCGGCCCGATTGGCCGGAGGGGCTGTTGGGCATCGGGTTCGGCGGCCTCAAGCAGAAGCTGCTCGGCTCGATCGCCGCCATCGCCGCGGTCAACGTGCTCGAATGGTTCATGGACATCGACCGCAACGCCGACAACATCAAGCTCGGCTGGGTGGTCGGCATCCTGCTCGCGTTCGCGCTCGCCATGCTGCTCCTGGCGATCGCCGACCGCATCAGCGAGCCGCGCGAAGGCAACGGCGGGTGAACGCTCAGTTTACCGGCGTCGGGGGCGCCACGGCGGCGTCGCCCTGGCCGCTCGCCTTGAGCGCCTTGGCGACGAAGCCGGAGGCCTTCATCTCCTCGACGAACTCGCGCAGGTAGCGCGCGCCGGCGGCGCGGCCCTTGACCGTGCCCATGGCCTGCTCGATCGCCATGAAGCGGCCAGGGATCACCCGGGTTTCCGGATGCGCGTTGGCGAAGGCGACGACCGGCTGCTTCACCCCGGCGCCGGCTTCGAGCTTGTCGCGCAGGAACATGTCGAGGGACTTGCCCGAGCTTGAGTCGCGCACCAGGGTCGCGCGTTTGATCTCGCGAGTGAGAAACAGGTCGTAGGCGCTGCCCTTGCCCACCGCGATGCGCACGCCGGCGCGGTCGACGTCGGCGACCGCCTGCAGGGGCGAATCCTTCGGCACGATGTAGACGCCCTCGATCACCACGTAGGGGCCGGTGAAGTCGATGCCCTGGGCACGCAACGGATCGATGGCGAGGAAACAGATGTCCCACACGCCGGTGGTCGCCGAGTCCGACACCTTGCCGGCGGTGTCGAACGCGACGAACGCGACCGGGACGCCGAGGCGCCGCGCCAGCTCGCGGGCGAGGTCGCCGGTGACGCCGCGCGCGTCGCCGGTCGCCGGGTCCTTCTGCGCCAGCACCGGATTGCCGAAGTTGATGGCCGCACGCAGCGTGCCGGTCGGCGCCAGTTCGTTGACGATCGCAGGTGAAACGGTCTGTGCCATGATGCCCGTGGTGTTGGAGAGGAGGACGGCGAAGGCCGCCGCGGCCGTGATCGCGATCCCGGTGCGCGGCAGGGGGTCCATGCGCGAAGCCTAGCGCACCCGGCCCGCGCGGCACAATCGGGTCGCGCTCGCCGCGCGTTGCCGGCATTCCCGCCTTGCGCGGCGCACGGGGCCGGCGGCGCAATCGGCATTGACGCCGCTGCCATGGTGGCGGAATCTGCGGCCCACACGCCCCAGGGAGACCGGCCATGCTTTTGGAATCGATCGAGACCGGCATCGACGTCGGCGCGGCGCAGTGGCAGGCGCGGGTCGACCTCGCCGCGTCCCATCGCCTCGCCGTGATGCACGGGTTCAACGAGGGCATTTTCAACCACTTCACCCTGCGGGTGCCCGGCAGCAACGACCGCTACTACCAGATCCCGTTCGGGCTGCATTGGTCCGAGGTGACGGCGAGCTGCTTCATGGAGGTCGGCTACGACGGCGCGCTCAAGGCCGGCGAGGGCGAGATCGAGCAGTCCTGCTATTGCATCCACGCGCCCATCCATCGCCTCCTGCCCCACGCCGCGGCGGTGCTGCACACCCATATGCCGTTCGCCAGCGCGCTCAGCCGGCTCGAGGATCCGCACATCCTGCCGATCGGCCAGACCGAACTCGGCACCCTGATCCACACCGCCTACGACGACTATTACGACGGCCCGGCGTTCGATCCGGCCGAGGGCGAGCGGCTCGCCGCGGCGATCGGAGAGAAGACGATTCTGATGATGGCGAACCACGGCGTGGCGACGGTCGGCCGCACGGTCGCCGAGGCCTACGACCGGCTCTATTATCTGGAGCGCGTGGCGCAGGTGCAGCTCTACGCCATGTGGACCGGAAAGCCGCTCAAGCAGCTGCCGCAGAAGGTGATCGACCACACGATCGCCGAGTTCCGGAGCGAGCGCACCTACGGCGGCAAGAAACCGGCGATCTGGCACTTCGAGGCGCTCAAGCGCATCCTCGACCGCAAGGAGCCCGACTACCGGACGTGACGGCCGGGCAGGGCGCAATAGCGCAGCGTATTGCGCCGGAACCGAGGGTGCCGCACGCGCGTCGTACGGGCTTCGCGTCGGTCCATAGTTCGAAATCCGATTGACGCAACAACCGCGCAATACGCTGCGCTATTGCCCTACAGGAGCGTCATGGCTTCGCGATTGCGCATTCTTTGCCGCCGCCCGGGCTTGCGTTATGATCCCGCCCTTCGAGCAGGCACCCGGGAGATTGCCGCATGAAACTCCTCGCGTTCATCGGCTTCGTCGCGATCGTGGTCGCGGTCGCCGCCGCGGCATTTTTCTTCGGCGGGTTCTACAGCGTTGCCGGAACGAGCGAAGACCCGGAGATCGTCAAATGGGCGCTGGAGAAGGTCCGCACGGCCTCGATCAGCCGCCACGCGACCGAAGCGCCGCCGATCCCGCTCGACGATCCGGCGAACATCCAGGCCGGCGCGCGGGCGTTTGCGGCGCGCGGCTGCGCCAATTGCCACGGCGGACCCGGCGTCGAATGGGCGAAGTTCTCCGAGGGGATGAATCCCGGCCCGCCCGACCTCAACGACGTCGTCAAGGAGCGCCAGCCGGGCGAGCTCTACTGGGCGATCAAGAACGGCATCAACATGACCGGCATGCCGAGCTTCGGCAAGATCGAGGTGCCGGACAAGGAAATCTGGACGATCGTCGCCTTCATCAAGAAATTGCCGAGCGTGTCGGACGCCGACTACAAGGCCTGGACCGCGCATAAGTAGCGGCTCTCGCTCGTCGGAATCGGTGAACAGCCGCGTCGGCGCGATGCCTCGCATTGTCGCTCGCCGACCGCCGCGCGATCCGTAATCCGCATGCCTCAGCCTCCCTTCACCACCCGTCCCGACGTGCGCGGCACCTTCGGCGCGATCGCCTCGACCCATTGGGTCGCCTCGGCCGCCGGCATGGCGGTGCTCGAGCGGGGCGGCAACGCGTTCGACGCCGCCGTCGCCGCCGGCTTCGTGCTGCAGGTGGTCGAGCCGCACCTCAACGGGCCGGGCGGCGAGGTGCCGATCATCCTCAAGCGCGCGGACGCCGAAGAGCCGATCGTGATCTGCGGCCAGGGCGCCTATCCGGCGGGCGCGACGCTCGCGCATTTTGCCGCGCTGGGCATCAAACAGGTGCCCGGTACCGGGCTGTTGCCGGCGGTCGTGCCCGGCGCGTTCGACGCCTGGATGCTGCTGCTGCGCGACCACGGCACTTGGCGCCTCGCCGACGTGCTCGCCTATGCGATCCACTATGCCGAGAACGGCTTCCCGGTGCTGCCGCGCATCGCCGCTGCGATCCTTGCGGCCCGAACGTTTTTCGCGACGGAATGGCCGACCTCGGCGGCGATCTGGTGCCCGGGCGGCGCGGTCCCGCCGCCGGGCACGTTTTTCTCGACCCCGCAGACCGCCGCGACCTACCGCCGGATCATCGCCGAGGCGGAAAGCGCCGGCGGCGACCGCGTGGCGCAGATCGAGCGGGCGCGGGAAGCATTCTATCGCGGCTTCGTCGCCGAGGAGATCGGTCGCTTCTATGCATCGCAGGAATTGATGGACTCGACCGGCCGGCGCAACCGCGGCGTCCTGCGCGCCGACGATCTCGCCGGCTTCCGCGCGACCGTCGAGCCCACCGCGTCGTTCGTCTATCGCGGGCTGCGCGTCCACAAGACCGGGCCGTGGGGGCAGGGGCCGGCGCTGCTGCAATCGCTCGCGCTCCTCGACGGCTTCGACCTCGATGCGTTCGATCCGGCCGGCGACGGCTTCGTGCACACCCTCGTCGAATGCATGAAGCTCTCGTATGCGGACCGCGAAGTCTTCTACGGCGATCCCCGCTTCGTCGACGTGCCGCTGAAGGCACTGTTCTCGCCCGCCAACGTGTGCGCCCGTCGCGCCCTCGTCGCGGACACCGCCTCCCTGGAGCAGCGGCCGAGCGAACTGCCCGGCGCCGCGCAGCGCATGGCGCGCGTCTTGGCCATGGCCGGGGCGGAGACGCCCTACGGCATCGGCGCGGGCGAGCCGACCTTCGCGCCGCTGCGGGTCGAATGGGGCGACACCGTCCACCTCGACGTGGCCGACCGCTTCGGCAACCTGCTCTCGGCGACCCCCTCCGGCGGCTGGCTGCAAAGCTCGCCGGCGATCCCGGCGCTCGGTTTCTGCATCTCGACCCGCGGCCAGATCGGCTGGCTCGAGCCGGGCCATCCCTCGACCGTGCGGCCGGGCGCGCGCCCGCGCACCACGCTGACGCCCACGCTCGTCACCCGCGACGCCGAAGCCGTGCTCGCCATGGGCACGCCGGGCGCCGACCAGCAGGACCAGTGGACGCTCGCGGTGTTCCTGCGCCACGTCCATCACGGCCTCGACCTCCAGGCGGCGATCGACGCGCCGCTGTTCACCAGCCGCCACTGGCCGAGTTCGTTCTATCCGCGCGGCTGCGAGCCCGGCCGGCTGATCGTCGAGGAGCGCTTCGGCGAGGCGACGATCGCGGCGCCGCGCCGGCGCGGGCACCAAATAACCGTGGAGGGACCGTGGGCGCTCGGCCGCGTCTGCGCCGTCGGGCGCACGGGCGGCGTCCTTTCGGCGGCCGCGACCCCGCGCCTGATGCAGGCCTACGCGATCGCGCGGTGACGGAGGTCCGGCGAAAGGACTTGAATTGCACTTTGGGTTGGGCCAAATTGGCAAGGATGAGGACAAATAGAAAAACCAAGACGCAACGCAAAGACCGGCCGTTCAGGGCTTGGTCGGGGCGTATTCAACGGCCTCCAAGGAAGCCTACGTCGTTCAGCCTTACCGCTTTGAGGAAGGCCGTGCGTGAGCAGCTCCGGGAAGACGCCGAGGCAAGCGAATAGACGTCCATCGACCGCGGACTCGGCGCGAAGCGTCTTCATCAATTGCCCGTTCGATGAAGGGTATCGACCGCTCTTTGTCGCGGCCGTGTTCACCGTCGTCGACTGCGGATTTGTGCCTCGCTGCGCGCTTGAAGTGGACGACGGAAGTGAGGTCCGGATCGACAAAGTGTGTACGCTCGTCGGTGAATGCCGTTTCAGCATCCACGACCTCTCTCGAACCGAACTTGACCCACATTCGAGGTTGCCGCGCTTCAACATGCCGCTCGAACTTGGGATATTTATCGGGGCCAAAAGGTTCGGCGGCAGGCCGCACCGTCGCAAGACTTGCCTCATCCTTGACACCGAGCCGTACCGTTACCAGGCGTTTATCTCGGACATCGCCGGCCAGGATATCAGGGCGCACGGTGGAGACGAGCGAAGGTTGGTAGCGGCCATTCGGGACTGGCTGCGGATCGCTTCGCGGCGGGCAACACTACCCGGGGGCGCGGAGATATTCGACCGCTACGGTCAGTTCCAAACGGCATTGCCGAGAATTTGCCGCCGACTTCGGCTCAAGGTCGATGAGATGACGTTCGTCGATCTTCTCGCCGCCATCGCGATGTGGCTTGATCAGCGTGGGACTGCCGCCTGATCGCGATTGCTTGCCCTCGACTCATGTCCTCGGCGCGTCGATGGTGGCGAACGGTTGCGCGCTTTCGAAGGCGCGGGCGGCGCGCAGGACGAGGTCGTCGCGACGCGCGGGGCCGACGATCTGCAGCCCGATCGGCAGGCCGTCGGCGGTGAAGCCGCAAGGCACCGACGCGGCCGGCTGCTGGGTGAGATTGAACGGATAGGTGTAGGGCGACCAGTTGATCCACTCCTCGCCGAAGCTTCCGTCGGCGGGCGTGACGCGCCCGGCTTCGATGGCGCCGATCGGCATTTGCGGGGTGAGCAGCAGGTCGTAGCGGGCGTGGAAGCGCCGCATGGTTTCGGCGAGTTCGGCGCGGCCCTGGTAGGCGGCGACGTAATCGGCGAGGGAGTAGCGCCGGGCATCCTCGGCGAGGCGGCGGAAGTCCGGGTCGAGTTCGCCGCGCCGCTCCGACGCAATGCCGTCGACCACCGTCGTCGAGATGGCGCCCCAGAACGCCTTGATCTGGTTGCGCGTGTCGGGGAGGCCGGGATCGGCCGCCTCCACCACGGCGCCGAGATCGGCGAACACGTCCGCTGCGCGTGTCGTCGCCGCTTCGACCTGCGGATCGAGCTTGTTCACATGGCCGAGCCGCGGGCTAAAGGCGATGCGCAGGCCGGCAACCCCGTCCTCGAGGCCGATGCGGAAATCCGGCGCCGGCGTGTTCCACGCGGTCATGTCGCGCGGGTCCGGCCGGGCGATCACCGACAGCATCAGGGCGGCGTCGCCGACGGTGCGCGTCAGCGGCCCCGTGTGGGCGAGCACGCCGAACGGCGAGGCCGGATAGGCTGGCACGCGCCCGTAGCTCGGCTTGATGCCGAACACGCCGGTGAAAGCCGCCGGGATGCGGATGGAGCCGGCCCCGTCGGTGCCGAGATGAAGGTGGCCGAGGTTGAGCAGCGCCGCCGCCGCGGCGCCGCCGGACGAGCCGCCGGTGGTGCGGTCGAGCTTCCAGGGATTGCGCGTGATGCCGGTGAGCGGGCTGTGGCAGGCCCCGATCCAGCCGAACTCGGGCAGCGTCGTCTTGCCGAGGATGACCGCACCCTGCTCGCGCAGGCGGGCGACCGCCGGCGCGTCGGCGGCGCAGGGCGCCGGATCGCTGGTGCGCGAGCCGCGCCGCGACGGCCAGCCCTTGGCCCAGATGTTGTCCTTGACCGTCGCCGGCACGCCGTCGACGAGCCCGAGCGGCGCGCCCTGGCGCCAGCGCGCTTCCGCCGCCGCGGCGGCGGCAAGCGCGCCCTCGCGGTCGACCAGCACGAAGGCGTTGACGGTCGGATCGATGCGCTCGATGCGCGCGAGCGCATCGCGCACCGCCTCGACCGGGGAGAACTCGCGCCAGCGGTAGCGGCGAATGAGATCGCCGGCGGTCAGCGCGTGGATGCCGGACATCGATTGCGACGCGGTCAGTGTCGTCGCGGCGGCGGGCGTTCGAGCCAGGCGCGCAGCGCGAACGGCTGGTTGGCGGTGCGCTCGACGAACTCCACGATGGTCTGGCGCAACCCCGGATCGGTAATCGCCGCGTAGGCGCGCAGCAACCGGTAGGCGTAAGGCTGCGCCATGGCGGCGAGCGGCGACTCCAATCCCTGCTGCGCCACCTGGTCGATCGTTTCGCGCCCGTCGAAGAACGAGCCGACCGACACGTTGAGGACCCGGGCGATCTTGGTCAGGCGGCCGGCCCCCACCCGGTTCGCGCCCTTCTCGTATTTTTGCACCTGCTGAAAGGTCACGCCGATGCGCTCGGCGAGTTCGCTCTGCGACAGGCCGGCCGCCAACCGCTGGATGCGGATGCGCTGGCCGACTTCGACGTCGATCAGATCCGGTTTTTTCGATCCCATGGCGCCGTCAACTCAACTTTCTCACGAACTCCGGCGTAGGCTCCGGTCAAGGCCGCTTGCGGCGGTGAACCGGGAAGCTGGGCGGGACCGCGGGGAGGCGTCAACGCGGGGTGGCGGGTCCGCGACGGCGACCGCCCCGCGCCGGGCGCATGGTCTACGAATGCCGTGGGGTGTACCGGCGCTTGCGGCGCGGGGTATGGCCGCCGGTTTTCACCGCAATCCTTTCGACGAGTTCGACGATGGAGCGCCGCAGCTCTCCATCAGTGAGAGTTGAATAGGCCTGCAGCAACCGAAAGGCGTGGGGATGGGTGATCAGCGAGAGCGGGGATTCGACCCCCTGGGAGGCGACCTTTTCGATGGCGTCGCGCCCCTCGAAGAAGGTGTTGACGGGGACGTTGAGCACCCGTGCGATTTGCGTGAGACGACCGGCGCCGACGCGGTTCGCCCCCTTTTCGTACTTCTGCACCTGTTGGAACGTGACGCCGATGCTCTCGCCGAGCTCGGTCTGTGACAGTCCCGCAGCAAGCCGCTGGATCTTGATACGTTGTCCAACTTCGATATCGACCGGATCGGGCTTTCGCGTGGCCATGTAAATCTCCGACAGCGCGCGGCCCGCCCATCGCGGATCGCGTCGTCGGATACATTACCAAGCCCGCACAGATTCCGCGAGCAACTTGTCAGTTCGGCTCGGATTCTCTGTTAATACCCGTTGGGTCGGCCAAAAGGTATCCGATCACCTCCAGCGCTTGCCCCAGATTGTTCGATTCAAGCGACAGGCGCCCGTCCGTTTCCCATGTGGCGACAATGGATTGCGGGTCGCCGCCGAGGGCGAAGAACGATTCCAGCGCCTCCCGCCCGGCCGCCGGCATGGCGGCGACCGCGCGGACGATTTCCAGCAGGCCCGGCTCTTGCGTCCAGTAGTAGAGTTCCATCAGGCGAGCCGGATCGCTCCTGGCAACGATTTGGTTCACCACGTCCGGCATCTTGGGCTGGGGCCTCGCGGCCCGGCCGACGCAACGCAGCTTCACGTCGTCACTCATGACTCAACCTTTCCGGACCGTCGATTACCCTCGGACCCTTCCACGTCGGATCGGGTTTCGACCCGGCGGCACGCGCGCAGCCGGGAGGGTCGTGCCGACCGGAGTGCGGCCGACCTGACGATCGCGTTCCCCTTCGCGTTTCTACGGACGTAGCTAACCGCGGGTTATCCGTCGCGGCCACTGTCAATAATGACACTTGACAACGGCTAAATATATAGCTGGCCGGCGCGGATGGCGTTGACGACGGCGTGCGTCCGGTTCACCGCGTTGAGCTTGCGGGCGGCGCGGGAGATCAACCAGTTCACGGTGCGCTCGCTGATCCCGAGGATCACCGAAACATCCCACGACGACTTGCCGGCCGCAATCCATTGCAGCACTTCGCGTTCGCGCAATGTCAGTTCGCGCCGCGGCCCGGCGCCGTCGGTGCAGTCGAGCAGCGACACCGCCCGGGCGTGCGCATAGAGGCTGAGCAGGTAGACCGCGCGCCGGGCGCGGGATTCGAACTGCGGCCGCTCGCCCGCCATCGTCACGCACGACGTCGAGCCGCTGGCGCGGATGACCGGCACCAGAAATCCCGTGCCCATTCCCAAGTCTTCCGACGTGGGCACGACGGCAAGGCTCGGCGAGCGATCCGGGCCCGGCAACGGCTGCGACCACTCGAACGGATTGATGGTGCGGCGGCACCAGGCGGCGGTCGGATCGTCCGCATAGTTGCTCGCGTCGGCATGGTGCCTGGACCAGCCGCGCGGCCACCCGTTCATGAGAAAATAAGGCTCGACCCGCTGCGGCGGTTCCGGCACCCCGGTGATGAGGATGGTCGAAAAGCCGAATACCAAGAGCGCGGAGGCGAGCTGCTCCACCACTTCTTCCGGCGTATTCGTCCGATCGAAATCCTCGATCAGATCGAACGCCGCACGGGCATAATCGGCCGACGCGCCAACCATCGTTCCTGCCCAGGTACGCTTGTTGTTTGCTGCATTATAGGCGGCGATCCGGCACGGGCAAAGGCCGATCATTGGGCACTTTCTCGGCGCTGATGGCGCCGCCGCAGACGGCAGCCGGGCACCGCCGGCCCGTTGTCGCGACCGGTTCCTTGTGCAAATGAGGTGGCCCGGAGAGACGATCCCGTGAACGTGAGCCCCCCGCCGCCGGCCCTGCGCGATGTGGTCCCGCCGGGCTACCGCCTGCGCATGCCGGGGCCGGCCGCGGTTCCCGAGCGCGTGCGCGCGGCGCTGGCCCAGCCGGTGCTCAACCATCGCGGCCCGGAATTCCGCGCCGTCCTCGCCGAAGCCGGGGCCGGATTGCGGCGCATCTTCGGCACGCGGCGCGAGGTGCTGCTGTTCGGCTCGTCGGGCACCGGCGCCATGGAGGCGGCGCTCGCCAACGTGCTCGATGCGGGCGACGCCGTGCTCGTCGTGGTGCACGGCCAGTTCGGCGAGCGCTTCGCCGCCATCGCCGGCGGCATGGGGGCGCGCGTCGATTGCCTGGAGGTTCCCTGGGGCGAAGCGCCCGATCCCGCGGCGATCGCGGCGAAGGTGCGCGCACGCGACTATCGCGCGGTCGTTTGCGTGCACAACGAAAGCTCGACCGGCGTGGTCGCCGACGTCGCCGCGATCGGGGAGGCGCTGCGGGAAACGCCGAGCCTCTTCATCGTCGATTCCGTCAGCGGGGTCGGCGGGCTCGACATGCGCATGGACGCGTGGGGCATCGACGTGCTCGTCGCCGCTTCGCAGAAGGCGCTGATGTGCCCGCCCGGGCTCGCCTTCGCGGCGATCAGCGAGAAGGCCGAGCGCGCCGTCGCGACCGCCCGCGGGGTGCCGCGGTTCTTCTTCGATTTCCGCCGGATGCAGGCCTCGCTCGCCAAGGGCGAGACGCCGTTCACGCCGCCGGTGTCGCTGGTGCTTGGCCTGCGCGAGGCGCTCGCCATGATCGAAGCGGAGGGATTGCCGGCGGTGCTCGAGCGCCATCGCCGTCTCTCCGCCGCGCTGCGCGCCGGTTGCGTGGCGTTGGGATTGCCCATGTTTCCCACCGCGCCGAACCTCTCGCCGACCGTGACCGCCGCTTGCGTTCCGGCGGGCCTCGACGGCGCGGCGATCGTGCGCCACATGCACGCGCGCTACCGCACGGTGATCGCCGGACAGCGCACCAAGCTCGCCGGCCGGGTGATCCGCTTCGGCACCATGGGATGGGTCGACGCCGGCGACATCCTCACCGACCTCAACCATCTCGAATGCACCTTGCGCGACCTCGGGCATCCGCCGCCGGCGGGCGCCGGGGTCGCGACCGCCGCGCGGATGCTGGCGCAATGAGGGGGGAACGATGATGCCCCGACGCGGCATCGCCGCCTGGGCGATTGCGATCGCGGCGCTCGCCGCCGGCGCGGCGGCCGCGCAAGGCCGGCTCGTCGTCTATTCGGCCAACGACGCCAACCTCAATCGCTTCGTGTTCGAGGCCTTCAGCCGCGAGACCGGCATCGCGGTCGAGCCGGTCGAGGCCGGTTCCGGCGTGATCTTCCGCCGCATCGCCTCCGAGCGCGAGCATCCCCTGGGCGACGCGGTGTGGGGCGTCAGCCGCGCGTTGCTCGCGGCCAACCGCGCCCTGCTCGCGCCCTACGGGTCGACGAACAAGGACGCGGTGCCGGCCGAGTTCCGCGACCCGGAGGACCGTTGGATCGGCACCAACGTGCACCTGCTGGTGATCCTGCAGAACACCACGCTCGTTGCCGCCGACGCCGGGCCGAAGACCTGGGCGGACCTCATCGATGCGCAATGGAAGGGCAGGATCGCCTTCACCGATCCGGCCAATTCCGGCTCCGCCTACACCAACCTCACCATGCTGGCGGACCTGTGGGGCGGGGGCGACGCCGGCTGGGACAAGGTCGGCGAACTCCTCGCCAACACCAAGGTGCTCAACCGCTCGACCCTGGTGTTCCAGGGCGTGGGCAACGGCGAGTTCGCGCTCGGCATGTCGCTCGAATACGCCGGGCTGCTGTGGGCTGCGAACGGCGCGCCGATCAAGGTCGTCTACCCGCGCGACGGCACGGTCGCCCAGATGGAGGGCGTCGGCGTCATCAAGGGCGGGCCCAATCCGCAGGCGGCGCAGGCCTTCGTCGACTTCGTCAGCCGTAAGGACGTGCGCGAGGCGATCCTGCGCTTCGCCTTCCGCCGCCCCGCCCGCCAGGACCTCGACCTCGACAAGCTGCCCGGACAAATGCCCGCGCTCGCCGACGTGAAGCTCGTTCCCTACGACGAGGACGGCTGGGGCGCGCGGCGGGCCGAGACCCTGCAGAAGATCCAGGACCTCGTCCGGCGCACGCGCTGACAGCAGGGCCATGGCGTGACCGCCATCACCATCGACGGGGTTGCCCGCAGCTTCGGCGAAGTGCGCGCCGTCGACGGCGTGTCGCTTTTGATCCGCGACGGCGAGTTCTTCACCCTGCTGGGGCCCTCCGGCTGCGGCAAGACCACGCTGCTGCGGATGGTGGCCGGCTTCTGCCAACTCGACCGCGGGCGCATCCTGTTCGGCGAGCGCCGGGTCGACGACGTGGCGCCGCACCGGCGCAACACCGGCATGGTGTTCCAGAACTACGCGGTGTTTCCCAATCTCGACGTGGGCGGCAACGTCGCCTACGGGCTGAAAGCACGCGGGCTTGCCGCCGGCGAAATCGCGACCAAGGTCGAGCGGGCGCTGACCCTCGTGCGGCTCGCCGGGTTTGCCCGGCGCTGGCCGCATCAGCTCTCCGGCGGCCAGCTCCAGCGCGTCGCCATCGCCCGCGCCGTCGTCATCGAACCCGACGTGCTGCTGCTCGACGAGCCGCTGTCGAACCTCGACGCCAAGCTGCGGGCGGAAATGCGCGGCGAAATCCGCGCCCTGCAACGCACCCTCGGCATCACGGTGATCTACGTCACCCACGACCAGGAAGAGGCGCTGGCGATGTCCGACCGCATCGCGGTCATGCGGGCGGGCCGCATCGAGCAGGTGGCCGCGCCGCGCGCGATCTACGAGCAGCCGGCGAGCGCGTTCGTGGCGAGCTTCGTCGGCGCCACCAACCTGCTGCGCGGCGCCGTCGTCCGGCGCGACGGGGCGGTCGCCGACATCCTGGTGGGTGCGACCACCATCCGGGCACGGCTGGCGGCGCACCCGTCGCTCGATCGGGTCGCGCTGTCGCTGCGGCCCGAGGCGCTGCGCCTTCTCGGCGCCGGCGAAACGCCGCCGCCCGGATGGCGCGTGCTGTCGGGCAAATTGGACGAAGTCGAATATCTCGGCGCGGTGACCCGCTTCGTGGTGCGGCTTGCCGACGGGACGCGACTTGCCGCCATGGCGCTGGCGCCGCCGGACGCGGCGAGCGACGTCGCGCTCGCCTACGACCCGGCGCGGGTGGTCGTGCTGGGAGAAGACGCGTGACCGCCTTTCTCGCGCGCCACGCCTTCGCGGCCGCGATCGGCGTCGGTGCGGCGGCTTTCCTCGGCCTGTTCTTCCTCTATCCGGTGCTCGAAGTGTTCGGCGCCAGCGTGCTCGATCCCGCCGGCACCGCGTTCACCTTGCGCAACTACGCCGTCGTGCTGACGAACCCGTTCTTCCTCCAGGCCTTGGGCAACAGCCTGTTCGTCGCCGCCGCTGCGACGGCGCTCGCCATCCTGTTCGGCGTGCCGTTCGCGTTCTGCGTCGCCCGCCTGCCGATCGCCGGCACGTCGGTGCTGCTGGCGCTCGCCGCCCTGCCGTTGGTGCTGCCGTCCTTCGTCTCGGCCTACGCGCTCGTCCTCATGTTCGGCCGCGCCGGCGTCGTGACCGGGGCGCTGCGCGCGGTCGGCGTGCCGTTCGAATCGCTTTACGGATTGAAGGGCATCGTGACCGCCTACGCGCTCACGCTTTATCCCTACGTGGTGCTGCCGGCGGTCGCCGCCTTCAAGTCGATCGACGCCTCGGTCGAGGAGGCGGCGGAGAACCTCGGCGCGTCGCGCGGCCGAACCTTGCGCACCGTGACCCTGCCGCTCGCGCTGCCGTCGATCCTCGCCGGCGGGCTTTTGGTGTTCATCGAGGCGCTGGAGAACTTCGGCGTGCCGTTCGTGCTCGCCGAAGACAAGCCGATCCTCTCCGTCGAGGCGTTCAAGCTGTTCGTCGGCGAGACCGCCGACAACCCGGCCTCCGCCGGCGTGCTGGGCGTCCTGTTGATCGCCTGCACGGTCGCCGCGCTCTTTGCCCAGCGCGCGGTGCTGGCGCGCCGCCGCTATGCGACCGCGGCGCGCCGCCCGGCGCCGCTGTTGACCGTGCGCGCGTCGACGCGCCGGCTCGCGAGCCTGTTCTGCTGGACGTTGGTGGGCGCCGCCCTCATTCCGTTCGCGGCGGTGGTGCTGATCTCGTTCCTCGCCTTCAAGGGGCCGGTGCTGCACTACGCCTTCTCGTTCGGCAATTTCGCCGACTTGTTTCAGCGCTCGTATCGGCCGCTTGCCAACACGCTCGTGCTCGCCGCCGCCGCGGCGATCGGCTCAACCCTCGTCGGCGTGCCGATCGGTTACGTGATCGTGCGCCGTCCCTCGCGCCTGTCGGCGGCGCTCGACGTGATCGCGACCGCGCCGTTCGCCGTCGCCGGCACCGTCCTCGGCATCGGCCTCATCCTCGCCTTCGGCCACGGCTACCTGATCCTCACCGGCACCGCGCTGATCATGATCGTCGCCTACGTGGTGCGCAAACTGCCGTTCGCGGTGCGCTCGGCGGGCGCGATCATGCACCAGATCGATCCCAGCCTCGAAGAGGCCTCGATCAACCTCGGCGTCGCGCCGCTGCCGACGTTCCTGCGCATCACCGTGCCGCTGATGCTCGGCGGCATCGTCGGCGGCAGCGTGCTCACCTTCGTCACCGTGGCGTCCGAGCTGAGCGCGACCGTCGTGCTCTACAGCGGACCGTGGACCACCATGACGGTCGCCATGTTCCAGGCGCTCGAAGGCACCAGCGCCGGGGTTGCGGCGGCGGCCGCAACCGTGCTGATCCTGTGCACCGTGCTGCCGGTGGCGCTCGTCTACCGGCTGCTGCGGCGCTATGAATTGTCGATGCTGTAACCCGCGAAAGAGCTGTCCCCATGATCGACCTGCGCAGCGACACCCTGACCTTGCCGACCGAGGAGATGCGCGAGGCGATGCGGCGCGCCGAGGTGGGCGACGACTCGCGCGACGGCGACCCGACGGTGCGCCGGTTGGAGGAGAAGGCCGCCGCCCTGACCGGCAAGGAGGCGGCGATGGTGGTGGCGAGCGGCACCATGTCGAACCTCGTGTGCCTGCTCGCCCACGCTCAGGAGGGCGGCGAAGTGCTGCTCGATGCGGAGAGCCACATCCTGCGCTCGGAGATGGGCGGCATCGCCCGCCTCGCCGGCCTGTTCCACCGCACCGTGCCGGCCGACCGCGGCAGCCTCGACGTTGCGTCGCTGCGCGAGATGCTCAGCCCGCGGCTTTCGCCCGCGCGTCTTGCGACCGCGCTCGTCTGCGTCGAGACCACCCACAACAGCGCCGGCGGCGCCGTCGTCCCGCTCGCGTCGCTCAAGAACGTGCGCGCGGCCGCCGCCGCGCACGGCGTGCCGGTGCACATCGACGGGGCGCGCCTTTTCAACGCGGCGGTGGCGCTGGGCGTGCCCGCCGCCGACATCGCGCTTAACGGCGACAGCGTCGGCTTCTGCCTGAGCAAGGGCCTGAGCGCGCCGGTCGGCTCGGTCGTGTGCGGGCCGTCACCGTTCATCGAGCGCGCCCGGGCGTTTCGCCGCATGCTCGGCGGCGCCATGCGCCAGGCCGGGGTCATCGCGGCGGCCGGCATCGTCGCCCTCGACACCATGGTGGCGCGGCTTGCGGAGGATCACCGCCGCGCGCGCAAGATCGCCCAGGGGCTCAACGCCCTCGACCCGCGTCTCGTCGATCCGCGCAAGGTCGAGACCAACATCGTCATGGTGGATTTGTCGTCGACCGGCGCCGACGCGGCCAAATGGGTTCCGGCGCTCGCCGCCCGCGGGGTGCGCGCCGGCACCTGGGCGCGCACCCAACTGCGCCTCGTCACCCATCGCCACATCGCCGACGCCGACGTGGACGGCGCCGTCGCGGCGTTCCGCGCCGTGCACGCCGACCTCGCGCCGGCGCTGGCGCGGGCGAAGTGATACGTCATTGCGAGGAGCCCGAAGGGCGACGAAGCAATCCAGCAGCCGCGGCGCGTTGACCTGGATTGCTTCCCCCCGCATTCGCGAGGGCTGAAGGCTACGCTCGCAATGACGGGCAAGGCTACAAGCTATTTGCTCGCGGCGGCCGGAGGCCCGCATCCCGGGGCGAGGGCCGGCACGCCGGGCGGCATGCGCCGCGCCTTGGTGGCCTGCTCGAACGCATAGGCGATGCGCAGCAGCACCGGCTCGCTCCAGGCGCGCCCCGCAAACGTCGCGCCGAGCGGATAGTCGGGCGTGTCCACGTCGCCGGCGCCTGGGATGGTCACGCCGGAAATCATCCCGGCCGGCACCTGGACGCTCGGATAGCCGGCCTTGGCGGCGATCGCCGCGCCGCTCCAGCCCGGGAACAGCACGGCGTCGAGCTTGTGCGCATCCATGTAGGCGTCGAGCCCGAGCGTGCGCGACGCGCGCAGGTCCATCAGCCGCGCCGATCGATACTCCATCTCGCTGAGATCGCCGCGGGTCGCCTCGGCGGCGAGGAAAATATCCTGGCCGAAGCGCAGCGCCTTGTCGGCGTGCGCGGCGTTGAAGGCGATGATGTCGGCTATCGTCTTGACCTTGGCGCCCTTGGCCCACTCCTTCAGATAGGCGTTGAGGCCGTGCTTGAGTTCGTAGATGAACACGATCGGCAGCCGCGCCGGCTGGCCTTTGGTCGGGCTCTCCGGATTGCGGTTGAGCACGGCAAGCTCGGTGCCGGGGCCGCCGATCCAGCCGGCGGTCGGGATGTTGGCGCGCACGATGACGGCGCCGGCGGCCTCGAGCGCGGCGATGGCGTCGCGCATCGCCGCGGCGGCGCGGGGTTTGAGCGGGCCGTAATAGACGTCGTTGCCGGGGTCGGCCGGATCGCTCGGCACGCCGATGCGCGCGCCGCGCAGCCCGTCCTTGTCGAGCACGCTGGTGTAGTCGGCCGGGCGCTTGAGCCCCTTGGTCGCCTTGTCGCGCGGATCGGCGGCCGCCAGCACGTTGAGCAGGATGGCGGCGTCGCGCACCGAGCGGGCGAGCGGCCCGGCGGTGTCCTGGCTCGCGGCGATCGGGATGATGCCGGCGCGGCTGATAAGGCCGACGGTCGGCTTGACGGTGACGACGCCGTTCTGGGTCGCGGGCGAGAGCAGCGAGCCGGAGGTTTCGGTGCCGATCGCCGCCGGCGCGAGGGAGGCCGCGACCGCGACCGCGGAGCCCGAACTCGACCCGCCGGTCGGCACGATCGGCACGCCCTTGGCGTTGAGCTGCGGCGCGTACGGGTTGCGCACCTGGCCGCCGAGCGAACTGTAGCCCGGCGGCATGCCGACCGCGAGGATGTTGGCGAACTCGGTGAGGTTGGTCTTGCCGAGGATCACCGCGCCCGCTTCGCGCAACAGCCGGGCGACGGTCGCGTCGCGCTTGGCGTAGGCGTCGGCGAGCGCGAGCGAGCCCGCCGTCGTGTGTTCCGCGTCCCCGGTCGCGATGTTGTCCTTGATCAGGATCGGAATGCCTTCGAGCGGTCGGCGCGCATTGCCCTTGCGCGCGTCGCTCTTCTGCGCCAGCGCGTCGGGATTGAGCTCGCGCACCGCGTTGAGCAGCGGCCCGGCGCGGTCGTAGGCCTCAATCCGCGCCGTATAGGCGCGCACGAGGTCGACGCTGGTGATCCGGCCGGCGGCGAGCGCCTGCTGCAAGTCGCCGATGGTCGCTTCCTCGACGCACACATCTGCCTCCGCGACGGCCGGCACCGCCCATGCGACCGCCCCCGCCAGTGCCAGCAACGTCGCGGCCATCCGGGCCATCGCCGTCTCCTACAAATGTACGATTTCGCCGGAGAGCTTACCGGCTACGACCATGAGACGTCCGATCGTTGTCGGCAGGGAGAACCGCCGCGGGCCGGCGCTGCCGGGATTGAAGTATAGCACGCCGTCCTTCCTCTCCATCTTCGGCCGGTGGGTGTGGCCCGTGATCACGGCGTGAAACCCGGCCGTCGCGGGATCGAGGTCGAG
>DASPVJ010000249.1:0-10106 GCA_035622435.1 Xanthobacteraceae bacterium
GGAAACCGGATTGCGGAGTGCGCACGCTGACAAAATTCCAGAAGCAATTGTTACGAAGTTTAGACCCCTCAGCGGGGAATATACCGTCAATGAGTTGCGTCGAGAGCTAATTTCCGGCTGTTGCGTGGATAAACGCGATGCTGCGACAATCTACTTTCCGCACCGCTCTTTTCAAGAATTCTTGGTTTCAGAATATCTCGCTCACAGTCGATCTTTGGCTTTCGACTTCAAACGTTCAGCGGGGCTAATTACCCCTTTAATTGGACAGTTTCTCCTAGAGCGCGCGGATGCACAGCTCGCGGCAGATATTGAGAGCAGCTTGGCCGTGCATGTCGGTCCGTTGAGTTGGGAGATGTTGTGCATAGCGGCTCGAATCACGGCGAGGTACAAGCCGGTCTCGAATGAAAAGAGTCGGAAGCACGCATGGTTGATGTACGTACAACTGCTAGAGGTTAGCAATTTTGGAACCGAAAACCTCGCTGTGGATAGGATACTGTACCGCTTGGGACAGTTCGCAAAATGGGAACTCAAGGAGGCCAATTCGTGGGCAATTCTAGCATTATTGCATTGCTGTTGTTGGATGTCTCAGTATGCGAACGAAGATATGCGGAGGAACATTCTAAGGACCGTGTATCGCTTGATGATGGCCGCCTGCCCGATGGAGAAGCTAGTTAACGCTACCAGAACGCTGAAGCGGGGTGAAAGCCATGTCGTCACCCCTCACGATTTCGACGGCCCGATCCCGTATGTACTTATTGGCGGCGGGTTTCGTATTGAAACGAAACCTGACGGGTCAAAGGCGTTAATCTTTTCGCTTGCAAGCTATATTCGCATAATCTCCTCGGCAACGAAGCAGAGATATTCGATCATCAATTTACCACCCGTTCGAGATATAGAGGAGCGCTTTGACGTTCATGAAATATTAGATGACCCCGATCAGCCGTCGGATATCGGCAGTTGGCAAACTTATCTTAATGACGCAGACGTATGGCGCAAGATGGATGTTCTCGGTACTGCTTAGCAGTACAGCGGTGCCACGACCGACCTGTCACGGCCTTGCCGCCAAAATGTCGTCGAGGCGGGCGGGCACGGCGGCGTCGCGCGTCAGGTGCGGGTAGCGCGCGCCGTCGTGATAATCGATGCGCACGGTCGAATAGCGGTCGCCGTTCTTGACCAGGAATTCGATCGGCGCGGCGTCGGTCTTGGACGCCTTGACGAGGTCCATCAGGCGGTCCTTGTCGTAGGCGACGCCGTTGACGGCGACGAGCTGGGTTCCGACCGTCAGGCCGGCGCCGTGGGCCGGGCCGCCCCATAGCACGTCGGAAAGCTTGCTTTCGCGGCCGACGACGAAGCCGAGCGAATAGGTGAAGTCGGCGTACTTGCGGCGGGTCTCGGTTTTATTGAAATAGTCGGACGGCGTGTCGGAATAGGTGAGCGTGTAGCCGCCGCGCGCGAGGCCGTCGAACGGCGGGCCGTCGTGGCGGTCGAGCCGCGCGCGCAGGAACGCCGCCCAGTCGTAAGGCTGCACGGTATTGAGCGCGGCGACCACGTCGTCGAACGTGTAGGTGCGCGCCACCCATGCGCCGTCGTCGATGCCGAAGAACGCGCGGGCGAAGTCGTCGAGCGACTTTTGCCCGCCCGAGAGTTCGCGGATGAGGGTGTCGGCGTCGAGCCAAACGAGTTCGCCTTCCGAATAATAGTCCTCGCTGCGCTGCCAGCTGCGCCAGGGAATCGGGCGCCGGTTGGCGGTGACCGGATCGTTGGTGGTGTCCTGCAGCGACTTCCATTCGCGGCCGGGGCGGTGCTGCAAGGTCGCCGCCACGTAGGCGAGTTCGTCGAGCGCCTGTTCCTTGGTGACGAGGCCGGCGCGCGCGCAGAGCACGTAGCCCCAGTACTGAGTCTGGCCCTCGTAGACCCACAGCAGGCTGTCGCGCATGGGCACGTTGAAGTTCGCCGTCCACAGGTCCGCCGGCCGCCGGAACTTGCCGTTCCACGAATGCACGTACTCGTGCGACATCAGCTCGCGGGTGTCCGGGTTCTTGTCCCACTCGGTGAAGAAGGTCGGCGCGGTGACGTTCTCGCTGGAGCGGTGGTGCTCGAGGCCGCCGCCGCCGCCCATGCGGTCGGTCAGCGCCAGCAGGAAGTCGTAGTGGTCGTAGTGATGGGAACCGAACAGCTTGTCGGCCTGGGCGACGAGGGCGCGGTGCGCGTCGACGTGCTCGGGCTTGGCGTCCAACAGGTCGGCGCGGTCGGCGAACATATCGAGGCGCACCGGCGCGGAGCCGGACGTATCGAGGTCCACCCGTTTGGCGTAGCGCCCGGCGAACAGCGGCGAGTCGACCAGCGTTTCGAGCGACACCGGCTTGAACGCGGTCGCGCCGCCGTCCGCGGACGCGGTCTCGAGCGCGGTCGCGAACTGCCAGCCGTCCGGCAGCCGCACGCTCGGCTCGACCTTGATCTGGCGCACGAAATAGCCGGCCGGATAGAGGACGACGCTGTGCCATTGCAGGTTCAGCATCTCCGGGGTCGCGACGACGTGGCCCTGGACCTCGTCGCCGGCCGAGAGGAACTGGAACTGAAGATCGAGCGCGGTCGCACCCGCCGGCACGTCGAGGTGGAACGCGTAGACGTCGACGGTATCGCGCACCCACTCCACCCGCTTGCCGTCGGCCTCGATCTTGAGGCCGGCGAGGGAGTCGATGCGGCCGATCGGAGCGTGGGTGCCCGGCACCCATTTGGGATAGAGCAAGGTGAGCGCGCCGCGCGCGACCGGGATCGTCTCGCGCACGCGGAAGACGTGGCGCGTGACGTCGGTGGCGTCGACCACGAGGCGGATCGTGCCTGGGTAGGGTCGGTCGGCCGGCGCGCCGATTTCCGGCGGCAACGGCACCGGCGTCTGCGCCAGGACGGCGCCGGTCGCCAGCAGCGCGGCGCACGCGAGGATCGCGCGCAGCGGCGGCGCCTTGCCGTGACTCATGGCGCGACCGGCTCCGGCGCGTCCAGGTCGTGCGGTTCACTCGGCAGATCGGCTGCGGCCGGCCGGCGCGGGGCGGTCTGGCGCAGCAGGGCCTTGTGCGCCTCCCATTCGCTCGCCGCATCGAGGGTTTCGAGAAACCGCACTTCGCCCGCCGCCAGGATGGCGATCGGCACGCCGTCGCGCAACAGCAGGCGGTTGCCGGTCAGCGCGGCAAGCTTCGGGCCGGGGACGAGGATGCCAGCAAGATTGAGCGGGTCGGCGCCGGAGAGCGAGACGAGCGCGCCGGCCGGCTCCTTGCGGCGCGCGTCGCGCAGCATGCCGATCGCCTCGGGCAGCGCGAACTGCTCGCCGGAGAACCCGGCGACGAACCGGCCGCCGCGAATGTCGCCGCGCGCCTCGAGCCGCCGATAGACCCGCAGCAGGTCGCGCCACGGCGGCACCCAATCGGCCTCGCGCTCCAGCAGGCGCCAGAACACGACGCCGTAGCGCCGCAGCAAGGTGCGCGCCACGTGCTCGACCGCCGCGTCATCGGCGCGCGCCGCGTCCGCCGACCCGCGGCCCGGGGCGACGAGCGCCCAGCGGCCGGCGTCCTCCATGCCGAACTTCACCGTGCGGCGCCGGCGGCGGCCGCCCGGGCCCGGCCGCCGCTCCGCGGACGGCACCAGCAACGCACGCAGGCCGGCGAAGCTGTCGGCATTGACCAGGCCGAGGGCAACGAGTTCCGCCAGCGCCTCCTCGACTTGCGACGGCAACAGGCCGCTTCCCGCGACCAGTTCGTCGAAGAACGAGGCGCCGTGGGCGCGGATCGTTTCGGCAACCGCTTGCGCGCGCGGGCTCAGGTCGACGGCGTCGGCGGGCGGGCGCGCGGCCCACAACGCGGCGTGGCGGCGCGCCACGAGCGCGATCGGCGTGGAGCGCACGGGAGCGGGCCGACGGTCGCCGCCGTTGCCGCGCCCGTTGCGCGGCGATAGCCGCCGCCAGGTGACGCGGCCGGCAAGGCAGCGGTCGTCGAGCCAATCGGGGTCGTAGCCGGCAAGCCGCGCGGGCAGGATTTCGCTTTCCCAGGCGCCGGCCGGCGCGGCAAAGCCTTCGAGCTGATCGACCACCGGCTCGATCGCCTCCGGCCCTTCCATGCGCGCGTCCGCCGCCACCCGCTGCCACGTCAACAAAAAGCGCAGGAAGTCGCGGGCGGCGACCGGCTCGATTTCGGCGCGCAGGCGCTTGATGGTGTAGCGGTGAATGCGCGCGAGGAGGCGCCGCTCGCACCATTGGTCTCCGGCGATGGGCAGGAAGCGGCCGCGGAAAGCAAAGCCCTCGGCTTCGAGCGCCGCAAGGGCGGTGGCGATGTCGCCCGGCGGCAGCCCGAACAACGCGGCGAGCGCGTCCGGGGTCACCGGCCCCTGCCCTTCGAGCCGCCCGCGCACGAGTTCGACCAAGGCTTCCTCGCGCGACCAGGTTTTCTCCGCCTGCGGCGCCGGCGCGACGATCGCGGGATCGAGCCGCGCGCCGGGCCAAACCGCCTGCACCTGCGGCAGGCGCTCGGCCGCGATCCACAGGGCGATGTTTGGAAGATCGAGTTGCGCAACGCGGCGGTCGCGCGTCAGGTCGTCGAGCCACGCGCGCCAGCCGGGCGCGGCCTGCGCCTCCTGCGCGCTGAGCGCGCCGAGCCAGGAGAGCGCGTCGTGCAATTCGTCGGCGTTGGCGGCGTCCGGCCAGGCTTCCGCCTGCACGCGGGCGATCGCCTCGGGATCGAGCCGGCCCAGTTCGGCGGCGTCCTCCGGCGCGAGCCAGCGCCGGTTCATCACCGCTTGCGTCCGCCGCTCTTCGAGTGGCGCGTCGTCGAGGAACGCATAGGGCCGGGCGGACAGCACTTCGAGCGCCAGCGGCGACGGCTCGGTGAGGTCGCGCGCGACCACGCGGATGGCGCCCGCCTCGATGCGCGCGAGCAGCCGTTCGAGGCCGTCGATGTCCATCGCTTCGGTGAGGCAGTCGCCGATGGTCTGGCGCACCAACGGGTGATCGGGGATCTCGCGCTCGCCGACCAGGTTTTCCGCGCAGGCGATCTGGTCGGGGAAGGTCGCGCCGATCAGGTCCTCGGCGTCCATGCGGGCGAGCTGGGGCAGCACCTTGCGGCCGCCGCGGAAGCGCGGCAGCGCCAGCGAAACCCCGGCGACCCAGCGCCACCGGGTGATGAACATGGGCGCGTCGAGCAGCGCCTGGATCAACACCTCGCGCACGCTCGCCGAATGCAGATAGCGCGCGACCTCGGCGAGCTCGAAGCTGTGCGCGGTGGTGAGCGAAAGCACGATGTTGTCCTCGGTCGCCGCCGCCTGCAGCTCGAAATTGAACTTGCGGCAGAACCGCTTGCGCAAAGCCAGGCCCCAGGCGCGGTTGACGCGGCTGCCGTAGGGGGAATGGATGACGAGTTGCATGCCGCCGACCGCGTCGAAGAAGCGCTCGAACACGATCGTGTCGAGGGTGGGGAGACACCCGAGCGCGGCGTTGCCGGCGGCGAGGTACTCGACGAGTTGGAGGGCGGCCGGCGGACCGAGCCCGACTTCGTCTCCGAGCCAGCGCACGGCGTTGTTGCCTGACGGATCGTCGACGAGCCGCGCCGCGATCTCTTCGCGCAACCGCGACACCGCCTGCGACAGCTCGGCGCTGCGGCCCGGCGCTTCGCCCAGCCAGAACGGAATCGTCGGCGGCTGCCCGTGCGCGTCCTCGACCCGCACCGTGCCGCGCTCGACCCGCAGGATGCGGTAGGAATTGTTGCCGAGCTGGAAAATATCCCCGGCCATGCTTTCGACGGCGAAATCCTCGTTGACGCTGCCGATGACCTGGCTCTCCGGCTCGAGCAGCACGGCATAGTCGGCGTTGTCGGGGATGGTGCCGCCGGAGGTCACCGCCGTGAGCCGCGCGCCGCGCCGGCCGCGCAGCATGCGGTTGACCGCGTCGTGATGCACGAGCGCGCCGCGGCGGCCGCGCCGGGTGCTGAAGCCTTCCGCCAGCATGGCGACGACGGCGGCAAAATCCGCGCGCGGCAGCGTGCGATAGGGCCAGGCGCGGCAGGCGAGCGCGTAGAGCGCGTCCTCGTTCCATTCGCGCGCGGCGACCTCGGCGACGATCTGCTGGGCGAGCACGTCGAGGGGCTGCTCGGGGATCGTCACCCGGTCGAGTTCGCCGCGGCGCACGGCGTCGAGCAAGGCCGCGCATTCGACGAGTTCGTCGCGCGAGAGCGGGAACAGGCGGCCCTTGGGCGTGCCGTCGACGGCGTGGCCGGACCGGCCGACCCGCTGGAGGAAGCTTGCGATCGAGCGCGGCGAGCCGAGCTGGCACACGAGATCGACGTCGCCGATGTCGATGCCCAGTTCGAGCGACGCGGTCGCCACCAGCGCCTTGAGCTTGCCGTGCTTGAGCCGCTGCTCGGCGTCGAACCGTTTCTCCTTGGCGAGGCTGCCGTGGTGCGCGGTCACGTGCTCCTCGCCCAGGCGCTCGGACAACTCGCGGGTCGCCCGCTCGGCCATGCGGCGCGTGTTCACGAAAATCAAGGTGGTGCGATGCGCTTCGACCAGCTCGGCGAGGCGGCGGTAGACCTGCTCCCACACTTCCGTCGCCATGACGGCTTCGAGCGGCGAGTCGGGCATTTCAAGCGCGAGGTCGCGGGCGCGGCGGTGGCCGGTGTCGATGATGGTGCAGGGGTTGCCGTCGCCCACCAGGAAACGGGCCACCGCCTCGATCGGCTTCTGGGTCGCCGAAAGGCCGATGCGCGGCAGCGCCCGGCCGCACAGGGCATCGAGGCGTTCGAGCGAAAGCGCCAGATGGGTGCCGCGCTTGTTGGGCGCGAGCGCGTGGATCTCGTCGACGATCACCGTGCGGGTGGTCGCCAGCATGGCGCGCCCGGACTCCGAGCCGAGCAGGATGTAGAGCGACTCCGGCGTGGTGACGACGATGTGCGGCGGCCGGCGGCGCATGCGCTCGCGCTCGCCCGACGGCGTGTCACCGGTGCGCACCCAGGCGCGGATGTCGACCGCCGGCAGGCCCCGGGCGCGCAGCTCCTCACCGATGCCGGCGAGCGGGACTTCGAGGTTGCGCTTGATGTCGTTCGACAGCGCCTTGAGCGGCGAGACGTAGACGACCTGGGTCTCGTCCTTGAGCCCGCCGTCGAGCCCCTGGCGCACCAGCCCGTCGATCGCCGCCAGGAACGCCGCCAGCGTCTTGCCCGAGCCGGTCGGCGCCGCGATCAGCACGTGCCGGTTCGCCCCGATCGCCGGCCACGCCTGCGCTTGCGCCGGGGTCGGCGCCGCAAAGCTGCGGTCGAACCAGGCGGCGACCGCCGGATGGAACAGCGAAGCGACAGGCATGGGATGAAGATAAAATAGTCCGGGCCGCAGCCCAACGGAATATGCGCCCGGCGCGGGCGGAATCAATACCCGCCGGTAACGCCGTAGGTCTGCGCAAAATATGCGGCGCCGGAGGCTATTTCGACTCGGGCAGCGTTCTCGCCACCGCTCGCATTTCGACGCACACGAGCAGCTCGACGTAGCTTCCGGGGCCGCCGATCTTGGCGGTCTGGGTGCACTGCTCCCGGTCGGCCGGGCTGAGCTGGCTCCAAACCTTGGCCACCTTGTCGCGCGCCTCCTGCTCGTCCGTCACGCAGGCGTTGGGCTTGCCGAGCAAGGGTACGCCGGCGGCGGCTTCGTCCTGGCGGCAGAGAGCGGCCGAATCGAATTGCGGGACGTCGTCCGCGACCGTGACGACGAGCTGCGAACCGAGGAGTATGACCGGGAACGGAATGAACATGGCACGCCTCTTTCGCGGGTCGATTGCCATCTGGCATCGATTTCCGCTTTGATCTAAGTCAACGGGGCGCACGCTCAGCGGAGAGGGACATGATCAAGGCCAAGGGCGTCGTGGCGGGACTGGTGTTCGCGGCGATCACCGCGCCCGCCGGCCACGCGCAGGTCACGATCGATGTCGCCAAGATCACGTGCATCCAGTTCGCCACCTACAAGATCGCGAGCCCGCAGGACATCGCGCTGTGGCTGAGCGGTTTTTACAACGGCAAGCGCGGCAACACCATCATCGATCCGCAGGCGCTCAAGGCCAATTCCGACAAGGTCGTCAACTACTGCCTGGAGCATCCCGACACGCCGGTCATGGAGGCGGTGGAAACCCTGTTCGGCGTGCGCAAGTGAGCGCGCTTGCCGATCGGGCGGCCCGCCTCAAGTGACTGATTTCATTGAGCCCAGCGGGGGCGCCGGCGGGCGCGTTGCCGGGAAACAACACCGGCGGGGAGATCAGGCCGAGGCCGCGAAAAGCCGGGAAATCGGCAGCGCCACCGCGAAATAGCCTGAAATTCGTCATTGCTAGGCTCGTTCCCTGCGGACCGGCCCGGTTCGCGGGACGGGGACCGGTGTCGTCCGGGGTAAAGCTTTGCGGGGGCGGCCTTGCTTCGCGCGCTGACTCTCGTCGTCCAGCTCGTGGCGGCTGGCACCGCCTATTTCGTCCTCGAGACATCGACGCTCCAACTCGCCGCCGCCTACCCGAGCGCGGCCGCGATCTGGCCGCCGGCCGGCTTTGCGTTCGCGGCCGTCATCCTCGGCGGATTCCGCATCCTGCCGGCGATTTTCGTCGCGGCGTTCATCGCCCACGCCCTGCCGGCCGGCCCGACCTACGCGGCCGCCGCGACCGCCGCCGGCAATACGCTCGAGGCTTTCGCCGTCGGCTTCCTGGTCGAGGGCTGGGCGGAGGGGCGCAACACCTTCGCGGCAACCGGCGGCATCGCCCGCTTCGTGCCGATCGCCATGGTTGCCGCGGCCATCGGCGCGAGCGTCGGCGCCGGCATCGACCTCTTCGCCGCGGCGACCGACCCGGCCGCAAGCCCCGATTGGGGCGCCTTCGTTGCCCAATGGCTGCCGTGGTGGCTGCGCGACCTGACCGCCGGCCTCGTGGTCGCGCCGGTCCTCGTCCTCTGGGTCGCCGATCGCCCGCGCGGGTTCGATTTCGCCGCGCTCGCGGAATCGAGCGCCGTCATCGTGGCCGCGGCCACGCTCGGAGCGCTCCTGTTCGGCCCGCTGACCGCCGGCCTGCCGGACCGCGCCGCGCTCGCGTTCGTCGGCCTCCTGCCGCTGATCTGGGCGGCGCTGCGCCGCGGCCCTCGCGACACCGCGACCGCGGCGCTCGTGCTCTCCGCCGGCGCGGTCTGGGGGACGATCGTCGGCGGCCCGCTGGCGCAGACGAGCGAGGAGCCCTCGCCGCTCCTCGTCCTGTTCCTGATCGGCGCGACGCTGCCGAGCCTGCTCCTTGCCGCCGACGCGGCGGCGCGCGGACGGGCCGAGCGCCTGCTGCGCACCACGCGCAACGAATTGCGCCAAGCGCGCGAGCAGCTCGCCCAATCCCACAAGATGGAGGCGGTCGGCCAGCTCACCGGCGGCGTCGCCCACGACTTCAACAACCTTCTGACCGTCATCGTCGGCAACCTCGACATGGCGCTGCGGCACCTGGAATCGTTGACCGACGCCCAGGCCGAGCGGCTGCGCCGCGCCATCAACAACGCCCGGCGCGGGGCGGTGCGGGCGACCGCGATCACCCAGCGGCTGCTCGCGTTCTCGCGCAAGCAGCGGGTCGAGCCGCGGCCGATCAACGTCAACAACCTCCTCGGCAACCTGGCCGATTTCCTGCGCCGCTCGGTGGGCGAGACGATCGCCCTCGACATCGCCGGCGCCGCCGACTTGTGGACCGTGCAAACCGACCCGGTGCAGCTCGAGACCGCCATCCTCAATCTCGCGGTGAACGCGCGCGACGCCATGCCGGCGGGCGGCAAGGTGACGATCACCACCGCCAACTCCTTCCTCGACGAGGAATACTGCCGCGAGCACGAGGAGCTCGTCGCCGGCCAGTACGTCGAGATCGCCGTCGCCGACACCGGCGTCGGCATGTCGAAGGAGGTTCTGGAGCGGGTGTTCGAGCCGTTCTTCACCACCAAGAACGAGGGCCAGGGGACCGGCCTCGGCCTCTCCCAGGTCTACGGCTTCGTCAAACAATCGGGCGGCCACGTCGAGATCGACAGCGCGCCCGGCGCCGGCACCACGGTGCGGCTCTATCTGCCGCGGCTGCCCGGCCACGCCGG
>DASPVJ010000250.1:0-7236 GCA_035622435.1 Xanthobacteraceae bacterium
CATGCGCTCGACGTCGGGCGCGAGCCCGCTGAACAGCCGGAACGCGCCGGCCGCCTGGAACACCGCCATGCCGCCGCCGGAAAGCGTGCGGCAGCCGAGCGCGCGCGCCCGGCGCAACAGTTCGGTTTCGAGCGGCAGGTAGACGATGTCGGCGACCCAGAGATCGGGCCGCAGCAGTTCGCTCGCGACCGGCATGCCGGGATATTTGGCCATGCCGATGGGGGTGGCGTTGACGATGCCGTCGGCGACGTGGATCGCCGGCGCGGGGTCCGCGCAGGCGACGGCGCGATGGGCGCCGAAGCGGCGGCACAAATCCCGCGCCAGGCGCTGCGCCCGCGCGCGGTCGGTGTCGACGATCGCAAGCTCGCCGACGCCGAGGGTGAGCAACGCGTGGGCGACGGCGGCCCCGGCCCCGCCGGCGCCGAACTGCACCACCGCGTGCCGCGCCGCGTCGGGAAGCCCGAGCTTGAAGCTCTCGGCGAAGCCCGACCAGTCGGTGTTGTGGCCGACCGCGCGGCCGTCCGGTGCGAACACCACCGTGTTCACCGCGCCGAGCGCGTGCGCGTCCGGCGACAGCTCATCGAGCAGGGGAATGACCGCCTGCTTGCAGGGATGGGTGATGTTGAGCCCGGCGAAGCCGAAGCGCCGCGCGGCCGCGACCAGCTCAGGCAAGGCGGCGGCGGTGAGGCCGAGGTCGTCGAGATCGACGATCTTGTAGATATAGGCCAAGCCCTGCGCCGCCCCCTCCCGCTCGTGCAGCGCCGGCGAGCGCGAGGCCTGGATGCCCGAGCCGATCAGCCCGACCAGGACGCGCCGCGCAGCTTCGGCGTCGACGGACGCGGCGGCGCCGACGCGCGCCGCTGCGAGGGGTCCGTCGGCGCTCATCATCGCCCGCCTCTCACGCGCCGGCGAAGCCGGTGCCGGCAACGCTGGTTGGCCGACCTTTTCGTTGCGCCCGCCGTCCCGGGTCATTTCTGGCGTATGTCCTATTTGGTTAGCTAATGCAAACGGGGCACGACGGGTGGAATTGGCTATATAAAGTCACGGCATGCATTCACGGAAAGCGGTCATGAACTCTCCTCCCGAGGATTTCGGCTTCCTGTCGTTCGGCCTAGTGCTGCTCGGCGCCTGCGTTGTCAGCGTGCCGATCGCGCGCCGCCTGCGCCTCTCTCCGGTCGTCGCCTACCTCGCCGCCGGCGCGATCATCGGCCCGTGGGGCATCGGCATCTTCCGCGCGCCGTCGACCATCCTGACGGTGGCGGAGCTCGGCGTCGTCATGATGATGTTCGTGATCGGGCTCGAACTCGAGCTGTCGCGGCTGATGGCGATGCGGCGCGACATTTTCGGCCTGGGCGCCGCCCAGCTGGCGCTGACCGCCGCGGTGATCGGCGGGCTGGCGGTCGCCTGCGGCCTCGTGACCTGGCGCGCGGCGATCATCGCCGGCTTGGCGCTTGCGCTTTCCACCACCGCGATCGCGCTCGAAATCCTCGAGGAGCGCGGCGACCTCCACCTCGCCTACGGCCAGCGCGCCTTCGCCATCCTGTTGTTCCAGGACATGGCGGTGGTGCCGCTGATCGCGCTCCTGCCGCTGATCGCGCCGGGCGGCGCCGACCACGGCGACCTGGCGAGCGCGGCCGCGGCGGTCGCGCTCGTTGCCGCCGCCATCGCCGCCGTGGTGGTGGCCGGGCGCTACCTGCTCAATCCGCTGTTCCGCCTGCTGTCGGAGACCGGGGCGCGCGAGGTGATGACGGCGGCGGCGCTGTTGGTCGTGCTCGGGGCGGCGCTCTTGATGCACGCGGTCGGCATGTCGATGGCGCTCGGCGCGTTCCTCGCCGGCGTGCTGCTCGCCGAATCGAACTACCGGCACGAACTGGAAGCGGACATCGAGCCGTTCCGCGGCCTGCTGCTGGCGCTGTTCTTCATCAGCGTCGGCATGAGCATCGATCTTGAGGTGGTGCGCGCGCACCCGTGGCTGATCGTCGTCGCGGCGCTGGCGATCACCGTGCTCAAGGCAGCGATCGTGGGGGCGCTGTTCCGCGCCACCTGCGTCCGCCGCGGCGATTCGCTGCGCGCAGGCTCCGTGCTCACCGGCGCCGGCGAGTTCGCCTTCGTGCTGTTCCCGCTCGGCGTAAGCCTCGGCGTGCTCAAGCCCGACCAGCAGAGCCTGCTCGCGGCCGTCGCCGCGGCGACCATGCTGCTCGGCCCGCCGGTCGCTGCATTGAGCGATATCGCCATCCGGCGGCGGCTGCGCGGCGGCGAGCCCGAGCCCGAGGAGTTCGACGGCGTCACCGGCTCGGTGCTGATGATCGGCTTCGGCCGGTTCGGCCAGATCGTGTCGCAATGCCTCCTGGTCGAAGGCGTCGACGTGACCGCGATCGACAGCAGCCCCGGCATGATCCAGAACGCCGGCCGGTTCGGCTTCAAGGTCTATTACGGCGACGGCACCCGCCTCGACGTCCTGCGCGCCGCCGGCGCCGGCAACGCCCGGCTGATCGCCGTGTGCATCGACGACCGCGAGGCCGCCAACCGCATCGTCGAGATGGCGCGGCTGGAGTTTCCCGGCGTCAAGCTCTACGTGCGCTCCTACGACCGGGTGCACACGCTCGAGCTGATCGAGCGCGGCGTCGACTACGAGCTGCGCGAGACCTACGAGTCGGCGCTGGTCTTCGCCCGCCACGCGCTCGAAGCGCTCGGCCTCGACGCCGAGCGGGCGCAGGAGGTCGAGGAAGAGGTGCGCAAGCGCGATCTCGACCGCCTCGCCCTGCAGCAGGCGGGCGATGCCGCCGCCGCCGCCGAGCTGTCGCCCTACCGCACCCTCCCGCACGAACCGTTCAGCGCGCCCAAGCGCAAGGCGGTCCCGCTCAATCCGGAAGCCGACGACATCATCCGGCAGGAGACCGAGGTTTCCGGGTGAGGCGCGGACGGCCGTCCTCTCTCAGCTTTGCGCGATCGGGTATTTCGCCAGGATGGCGCCGATCCGGTTGAGCGCCTTTTCCGCCGCCGCCTGCGGCGTCATGTCTTCCCGGATCACGTCGGCCTCGGCGGTGCCCCAGATTTGCTGGGCGTTCGCCTCCGCGTAGCCGGGATTGAAGGCCGGATAGTTGGGCACCGTCGGCCCGAGCAGGCCTTGGCGGACGTAGGCGGCGCGGTGCGGGTCCTTGGGGTCGAGCCAGAAGGGATCGATCTGGGCCAGGTCCGACCTCGGCGGCAGCCAGCGGCCGAGCCCCGATTTGAGGTATTCGTTCGCGACCTTCGGCTGGATCGCGTATTTGAGGAAGTCCTTGGCGACATCGACGTTCTTCGCGCCCTTGGGAATGAACGCGCCGCCGACCAGGAGTTGCGACGCGACCGGCCGCCCCGCGTTGTCCAGCGGCAGGCCCATGGTGACGATGTCGTCGTACTGGTCCTTCTTGTGATAGAGCGCGAGTTCGATCGAGATCGTGCCGTCCAGGTTCATGATGATCTGCTTGGCGTGGAACGCGTTGTTGTCGTCGGCGTCGTTCCAGCTCAGTGCGCCGGGCGGGACATAGCCGTCCTTGTAGGCCGCGGTGATGTAGGTCAGCGCCTTGATCACCGCTTCCTTGACCCGCGGGTCGTCGAGGTGCGGCGTGCCGTCCGGCGTGACGATGCCGTTGCCGCCGTAGGCGATCAGGAAATGATGGAACAGATTGTTGCCGTCGGCCGGCCCGGTGGTGGTCGGCTGCAGTCCGAGCGCGTAGAGGCCGCGCATGCCCTTGCCGCGCAACTCCTTCTGCATCGGCTTGAAGAAGTCCCAGAACGCGTCCCAGGTCTTCGGCGCATCCGACATTTTGAAGCCGGCCTTCTCGACCAGCGAGTTCCAGATGTGGAACGGCAGCACCGCCGCCCGGTCGGGCACCAGGTAGAAGCTGCGCTTCTTCGTGACGTTGTTGTAATATCGGGCGGACAGAAGCGCGCTCGGATGGAAGTTCGACGTCTGCGTTTCCATCACGTCGGTCAGGTCGACGAGCTTGTCGTTCCAGGCGTTCTGCGGGACGATCGTCACGGCGGCGTTGAAGTTTTGCATGAGATCTGCCGTCTCGCCGCTGGTCAGGGCGGAGACGATCTTCTGCATCATCGGCCCGAACGGAATGATGCTGGCGTCGATGACGTTGCCGCTCGCCTTCTCGTACTCAGCGACCACGTTCTTGAAGGCGGCGTCCTCCTCGGCGATAAAGCCCTGGGTCCACCACACGTTCGCGGTCTTGGCGGCGGCGTTGGCGATGAAGGGGCGCGCGAGGGTTCCGGCGGCAGCAACCGCGGCCGACCCGCGCAGCACCGAGCGCCTGTCCAACCTGCCCATGCCGTCCCTCCCGGTTCCGGCCCGCACGGTTTGTTCAAATTGACAATGCCGGGCGCCCTGCCGACCTCCGCTGTCATAGGACCGGAGTCTCGATGCGAGCACGCGCCTTTGGTCATCCTAGCGGAAATTGCCTCCGGTGCAACGCGGCGATCGCGCGGCTTCCGCGCAACCGCCCGGTCTGCTAATTCTTAAGATCAATCGATAAGGCGGCAGGGGGACTTCGGATGAGTGCTGCGGATACGGCGAACGTCGTCGGCGCCGACGCCGTGGGGACGGAATCCGGAATGATCCGGGCGATGGTGCGCCTGCTCGTGGTCGTCGGTTGCGGCGCCTTCATCGTCCTCTTCATCATCGTGCCGCTGGGCTTCCGTTATGGGCCCTACAATCTGGGCCTCCCCGACACCACCCTGGCGGCCCGGCTTGCAGTCACCGGCCTGTGGCCGACCTTCCTCATCGAATGCGCGCTGCGCATCGTCGCGGCGCTCCTGGCCGCCGCGGCGCTCTTCTATGGGCTGCGGAAACTCGAACCCGTCCTCGACGCCAATGCCGCCGCGCAGACGGAATTTCTCGATACGCTCGATCAACGCTACGTCGATCTCGCCATCGCGGTCGCCGCCGCGCTCAGCCTCTTTCTCGAGCTGGCGCTGATCCGCTGGCAGTCGGCGGTCCTGGAATTCCTGGCGTTCTACAAGAACTTCAGCCTGCTCGCGTGCTTTGCCGGCCTCGGCCTCGGCTACGCGCTCGCCGCGCGCAACCGCATCCCGCTGATGATGACGCTTCCGCTGCTCGCGGCGCAATTCGCGTTCGTCATGTTCATCCGCATGGTTCCGAACGACTTCAACATCAGCCCGTTCCGCGAGCAGCTGACCATGGGAGTCCAGCAGGGCGACTGGGCCGAGGCGGCCAATCTGTTCCTGCTCCTGTCCGTGCTGTTCCTTATCACCGCCCTGACGTTCGTGCCGGTCGGCCAGCTGTGCGGCCGGCTGATGGAGCGGCGCCGGAACCTGCGCGCCTACGGCCTCAACCTCTTGGGCAGCCTGCTCGGCGTCCTGGTGATGCTGGCGGCGAGCTTTCTGTGGACGCCCCCGCTCGTCTGGTTCGCGCTGTGCTTCCTGGGCGTTCTGGCGTTCTATGTGCGCCGGCCGTCTTCGCTGATCGCCGGCATCGCGTTCAGCCTCGTCTGCACCATCGTGCTCGCGTGGTGGCCGATCGCCCCGCTGTGGAACCGCGTCTATTCTCCCTATCAGCTGCTGGAGATCGGCACCGCTTCCGATACCGGGCTGCCGCTCATTCGCGCCGCCGGGCACTACTATCAGCACGTCCTCGACTTTTCCGCCCGCAACGCCTCGCCCGCCGCGAAAAGCGGCCGCGATTATTACGACTTTCCCTACAAGGCCCACCCGGCGCTGGCCGACGTTGCGGTGGTCGGCTCGGGAACCGGCAACGACGTGGCGGCGGCGTTGCGCGCCGGGGCGGGACGGGTCGACGCCATCGAGATCGACCCGGCCATTCTCATGATCGGGCAGCAGAGCCATCCGGAAAAGCCCTATTCCGATCCGCGCGTCCGCGCCGTCAACAACGACGCGCGCACGTTCCTGCGCGGGACGACCGACAAATACGACCTGATCGTCTACGGGCTGCTCGATTCCCACACCCTGCTCAGCCATGGGTCGAGCGTGCGGTTGGATTCCTTCGTTTACACCATCGAGGGCCTGCGCGAAGCGAGAAACCGGCTCAAGCCCGACGGCATGATCGCGCTTTCGTTCACCGTGCTGTCGCAACCGCTGGGGCGCAAGATCTACCTGATGCTGCAGGAGGTGTTCGACGGACGCCCGCCGGTGTGCATCGACGCCAACTATGCCGGCACGACGTTTCTGATGTCGAACGATCCGAACTGGACGCTGCCGGCCAAGCTGACGAACGCGGACGTAGAGGACGTGACGGCCGTCTACGCCGATCCGGCGCTCACCGCGAGCGTGTCCACGGACGACTGGCCGTTCTTCTACATGCCGCAGCGCGTCTACCCGGTCTCGTACCTGATCATGATCATGCAGATTCTCGTCCTGTCGTTGCTGCTGGTGGGCAACTTTTTTGCCGAATCGCCGCGCTTCAGCCACCTCTCGTTCTTCTTCCTGGGCGCCGGTTTCATGCTGGTCGAGACCAAGGGCATCACCGAAATGGGGCTCACCTTCGGGAACACCTGGCAGGTCATCGGCGTCGTGTTCGCCGGCATCCTGACCATGGCGTTTATCGGGAACTGCCTGGTGCAGTGGCTCGCCATCAAGCGCCGTCTCGTTCCTTATCTGCTTCTTCTGGCGGCGCTGCTCATCGGCTGGCTGGCGGCGCGGGCGGGCGGCTTTGCGTCAACGCCGGTCGGCCGGTTGGAAACCGCGGTGGTGCTCAGCCTGCCGCTGCTGTTCTCGGGGATCGTGTTCTCCACGTTGTTGTCGACGCGGGGTCACATCGCGGGGATCATGGCGATGAACCTTCTGGGGGCGATCGTCGGCGGGCTGCTGGAATACAATTCGATGTACCTCGGCTTTCAGGCGCTCTATCTGATGGCGATGGGCTGCTACGCGCTCGCCTTCGTGTCGGACTTGGTTTTCAGGAGCGCGGAGGCCGAACGGCCGGCGACCGAAGCTGCGCCCTGACGCGCACGCACCGCGCGCTATCGCCCTCGGCCTATATTTCTTCTTTATACCGGCAGGCGCCCGGCCGCCTCGAATTCCTATCCCGCGGTCGTTACGTTTAGCGACGATAGGAGAGCCCATGAGCGAACGGCTGTCGAAAGTCGCGTTGCGTTTTGCCTGCGCGGGCGCGCAGGCGTGGGCGACGGCGATCGGCGCCTGGCGCAGCTTGCGCCACGAGCGTACCCCGGCCTATCGACCCGAGGCGCACTACATGCGCGGGCCCGG
>DASPVJ010000251.1:0-3487 GCA_035622435.1 Xanthobacteraceae bacterium
CCCAAGGTGATGAACGGCGCCTCCGACCTGATGGTGGCGGTGTTCGGCGACAAGGGCCGGCACGCGCGCAGCACGGTCGGGGTCGCGGCGCTGCCGCTCAACGCCGCGGTCGAAGTCGAGGGCTCGTTCGAAGTGTCGTGAGCCCGGCGGCGCTCGATTGGCTCACCGCCCGGCCGGCGGCGCACCGCGGGCTGCATGATGCGGCCGCGGTCGAGAACACGCCGACCGCGTTTTCCGCCGCCATCGCCGCCGGTTACGCCATCGAATGCGACCTTCAGATCACCGCCGACGGCGAGGCGGTGGTCTACCACGACGATGCGCTCGGGCGCCTCACCGAAGGCAGCGGCCGGCTTGCCGCCATGACGGCGGCGGAATTGAAACGGGTTCCGTTCAAGGCGACCGCCGACCGCATCGTCACCCTGGGCGAACTGCTCGACCTCGTGGCTGGGCGGACGCCGCTCCTCATCGAACTCAAGAGCCACGGCGACGGCGACCGCCGCCTGGCGCAGTGCGCCGCGCAAGTGCTTACGCCCTACGGCGGCCCGGCGGCGCTGATGTCGTTCGATCCGTTCCAGGTGGCGAGCGTGCGCGCGGCCGCGCCGGCGCTGGTGCGGGGCATCGTGGCCGAGCGGGTGCACGGCGGCGCGGGGGCTGGCTTCGCCGCGCGCGTCCGGCGGTCGGCCGCCTACTTGGCAGACCTCGCGCGCAGCCGGCCGCAGTTCGTCGCCTATGCGGTCGCCGACCTCCCGGCCCTGCCCCCGCTGCTTGCCCGGAGCGTGCTGCGGCTCCCGCTCCTGACCTGGACCGTGCGCACCGCCGCCGACCGGGCCAAGGCGGCCAAATGGGCCGACCAGATCATTTTCGAGGGGTGGCGGCCCGAGGCCCGTGCATAACTTTCTCTTGTTCTTGGTTTGTTCTTGTGCTTAAATCTCGCTACCTGCCCGCTCGGATATGATCGCATGTGTCATCCAAGCGAGTCGGCTATGGCAAAAAGGAAACGGGCAATGGCGTCGGAGACACCAGGCTACGACCTGTGGTCCTTTGTCGGAGGTCGCCGATTTGGCACCGTCCTCGCTGACCCACCGTGGCAGTTCCAAAACCGGACGGGGAAAGTCGCTCCGGAACATCGCCGCCTTTCCCGCTATGGAACCCTGACCTTGGACGAGATCAAGGCCCTGCCCGTCGGCCGGATAACCGCTCCGGTCTCTCACCTGTATCTATGGGTTCCCAATGCGATGCTCCCGGAAGGCCTCGCCGTGTTGGCAGCCTGGGGATTTACCTACAAGTCAAACATTGTCTGGCACAAAGTTCGCAAGGATGGGGGGCCGGACGGAAGAGGCGTCGGCTTCTATTTTCGCAACGTCACCGAACTGATCCTCTTTGGCGTGAAAGGGAAGAATGCACGGACCCTGGCGCCGGGCAGGCGGCAAGTGAACTACCTTGCAACACGCAAGCGCGAGCACAGCAGGAAGCCCGACGAACAATACGAGATCATCGAGGCGTGCAGCCCCGGGCCTTTCCTCGAACTATTTGCTCGCGGCAAACGAAATGGTTGGGACGCCTGGGGCAGTCAGGCCGCCGAAGGTTATGAACCCCTTTGGGCTACATATGCCTTCAACTCGGCTACCGAGCGGGCTTCGGTGGGTTAGCGTCATCGACGAAGAGATGCTCGGACATTGCGAAAGCGAGAACGGGGCAGCCGCCGCCACCGCCGCCGTCCAGTCGCGGCAGCAGCTTTTCATGGTGCGTGGTAGCCGCGCCATATGACGAACCCTTGCCGAGCCGTTTGAATATTTTCTGCAGTTCCGTCGCCCGCGTAATGATTACGCCCGCGTCGATCGCGCGAAGCTCGAAGAGAAGTCGGAAGTTATTCAAGTCGCGATCAAAGAACGGATCCTTGTTATTCCATTCGACCTCGACCGCGACGCGGCCCTTGAAACAGTCGACCGAATGCGTCGGACTGTCGACGCGCGTCTCATCGACAAGGATGGCGGTCGCAAAGTTCTTCTCCGCCCAACCGCGCTTGTAGAATGCGCCATCAAGTCGCCGCGAGATAGGCGACCGATTGCCGCCTTCCTTCTCGATCTCCGATCGGTACAATCGAAACTCTCTCAAGACGGAGACGATGTCTGCCCATTCCTTGGGGCATGCCGTCTTAAGTACGCCGGCGGCATTCCGCCATTCATAGACGCGGTAAAGCTTGCGCAAATCCGCAGGAACCAGATGTTCGGTCGACATTCTGCAGCGTGCTCTAATTGGACGGCACAATGCCCGACTGCGGCAGACAGATCTATAGCTGCAAGGGGCGCTGCCTGGACACCGCAAGTCTCGCGTTGATGTCCACCCTTCCCCATGGAATGACGGCCTTGTGACGCACCGCGAATTTGATCTTGGCCGCCCACCGCATAGACTGACGGTGCCGGACGCCTGACATCCGAGAGCGATGGCCTCCTCCGACCTCCGCATCCGCGTCGTTCCTGCGATCCGCGACATTCCGGCCGCGGCGTGGGACGCGTGCGCCAACCCGGGCGATGGCGGCCCCAGCGGCCAAGGGGCGCCGTTCGTCCCGGAAGGCGCGCCGCCCTGCCTCGCGGCGGCGCCAGCATCGGTTCAGGCCGAAGCCTACAACCCGTTCATTTCCCATGCCTTTCTCGAGGCGCTGGAGGTGTCCGGCTCGGCCTCCGCGCGCACCGGCTGGCAGCCCCAGCATCTCGTTGCGGAGAGCGCGGAGGGCGCCGTTCTCGGCGTTGTGCCGTGCTATCTCAAGTCCCATTCGCGCGGCGAATACGTGTTCGACCGCGGCTGGGCCGAGGCCTATGAGCACGCGGGCGGCGCCTACTACCCGAAGCTCCAGGTGTCGGTGCCGTTCACGCCGGCGACCGGCCGCCGCCTGCTGGCGCGGCCCGGGTCCGATGCCGACGACGTGCGCGCCGGGCTCGCCGCCGGGCTCGTCGAACTCACGCGCCTGCGCGACGCCTCCTCGGTGCACGTCACCTTCGCGCCCGTCGAGGAGTGCCGGCTGCTGGGCGAGCGCGGCTTTCTCTTGCGCACCGACCAGCAGTTCCACTGGGAGAACAGCGGCTATTCCTCGTTCGACGATTTTCTCGGCGCGCTCGCCTCGCGCAAGCGCAAGGCGATCAAGCGCGAGCGGCGCGAGGCGGTCGCCGCCGGCATCGCGGTCGAATGGCTCACCGGCTCCGAGCTGACCGAAAGCGTGTGGGACGCCTTCTTCGCCTTCTACATGGAGACCGGCTCGCGCAAATGGGGCCGGCCGTATCTCACCCGCGCGTTCTATTCGCTCGTCGGCGAAGCGATGGGCGACCGCATCGCGCTGGTCATGGCCAAACGCGCCGGGCGCACCATCGCCGGCGCCATCAATTTCATCGGCTCCGACGCGCTCTACGGGCGCCACTGGGGCGCGATCGAACACCATCCGTTCCTGCATTTCGAGCTGTGCTATTACCAGGCGATCGAGTTCGCGATCGCG
>DASPVJ010000252.1:0-2758 GCA_035622435.1 Xanthobacteraceae bacterium
CAGGATCGCCGGCCCCGGCGGGATCGTTCCGGTGAGGTCGCCAGGGTAGGCGCCGTAGCCGCCGGCGCCGCCCGGGGCGGCGTTCCAGGCGCCTTGATTGTTGTGGAAGGCGAAGCGCTGGAAATTCCAGCGGTGGAACCGCCACGCGAACCGCGCCGGCCAGCGCCGCGCAAACGCGTGGCCGAACGGCCGGTGAACCATGGCGCGGGGGAAGCCGAACACGGGCCCGGCGCGGAACCCGCCAAATCCGCCGCGCGCGAGCGCGCCGGGGGAAACGAGCAGCATGCCCGCGGCCGCCGCGACGGCCGCCATCGCCGCCAACGCCTTCATCCTGTTCATACGCCTTGCTCCTGCTCCGGACGCCGCTGCGGCCGGTTAAGCTTTCATTCACCTTGTCGCCTCGCCGCGAGGGTGTCGAGCAGGGTCGCTGCGCGTGGTTAACCGGGGAACGGCGCGGGCGCGGGCTTGCCGCGGCGGCCGCTGCCGCAGTTGCGCGGCGCCGTCCGCGCGGCGCAACGACGGCGCGCCGGTCAACGTGCGCTATTGTGCCCCAGTAGCCGGGCGTTCAGGTTGTCGCGCGCGCGAGTCGGGAATCGGGCGTTGAGATTAAGGAAAAGCGCGCCTCGCGCCTGATTCCTGCCGGCCGATTCCGAGTATAGGTAGCATCTTCCCTTGCGTTAAATGGTCTAAGTTGTCGCGATCATCCCGCGCGGTTCGCGGAACTTCTAGCCAATTCATATTCGTTATGCTCGACGGGGAATTGACAAACGATCTTATACATTGTTGATGGCGCCCCGCATCCCGGCAGTCTCGTTCCCGCGGCGGACGTGTGCTATCGCTGGCACGCGTTCCGAATCGGGACGAGTCGCGGACGGGCGCGCCGGAGCAAGCTCCGTGCGCGGCGCGGCAAAGCAATGTGGCAGCGAAGGAGAATGCTTCGATGGCGGCCGAGGCACGAGATCCAAGGAGACCCGACAACGTCGACGTCGAGGTCGGACGGCTGGTACGCGTTCAGCGCATCGCGCGCGGCCTCTCGCAGACCGAGCTCGGCAGCTCGATCGGCGTCACCTTTCAGCAGGTGCAGAAGTACGAGAGCGGCGCCAACCGCATTTCTATGGGGCGCCTGACAAGAATCGGGCGGGTGCTCGGCGTCGACGTGACCTATCTCCTCGGCGCCAGCCGGCGCGCGGTGCCGGCGGCGGCGGTGAATCCCAGGGAGCAGGCCAAGTTCTCCGAGGCGGTCGGCATGCTCGGCCGCATCGGCGCCTTGCGGCTGCTCAAGGCGTTCACCGCCATTCCGAAGAAGCCGGCCGGCTTGCGCGAAAGCATCGTGCAAATGGTCGAGGGCGCGGCGGCGGCGTCGACGGCCGCCCGCAACGGCGCGAAGAGGAAGCGGGCGCGGCGCCAGTGATCGGTGACCGGTGAACGGCGATCGGAAGCGGGCGCGCTTTCCGGTCGCTGGTCACTGATGGCCGATCACCGTCAAGCGGCCTGGGCGTACGCTTCGCGCAGCAGCTTGGTGCGGATGGCGTGCTCGATGTTGCGCAGCGCCGCTTCCGCCTCGAGCGCGCGGGCCTCGGCCGCCTCCGCCCGCGCATCGGCGGCTTGCGCCTCGGCCTCGGCGGCGGCGATCCGTGCGTCGGCCCGCTTGAGCGCCTCGACCGCCTCGTTGAGCCGCGCCGCCGTCTCCTTGAGCGCGTCGCGGCGGGCGTTCTCCGCCGATTCGATGCGCGCTTCGGCCGCGTGCAGCCGCTCGATCGCGCTGCGCACCAGCGCCTTAGCGCGCGCTTCCGTCTCGATGGCGCGATCCTCGATGTCGTTGATCGCCTCGGCCGCCTGATGCACGAGGTCGAGGGCGGCGGCGCCGCGGCTCTTCGCCGGGCCCGGAGCCGCCCGCTCGATGCTCACCACGTTGGCGGGCGCGTCGGGCCCGGCCGTGCGCTCGAGGTGATCGCGCATGTGCCCGCGCAGCCAGGAGGGGTCCTGCGACATCGTCGAACCCTTTCGAAAGCGTTAAGTCCCGCCGATATTTAGCAGCATATGGTGAACGAGCTGTTAACGGCCCCGCGCTGAGGGCCGATCGCGGCAAAGCGAAATGCAGGGTGGCGAATAGGAAAGGCGCCGAATGGTGCTTGCCACGATTCGGAAGCGCCTTAACCATGCCGCATTGTTGCCCGAATGACGGTCGGAGACTTCATCGGGACTCGCGGCCGTGCCGCCGACAACGCGGTGGTCATGAAGTACCTTGCCCGGATTGTCTTTGTCGTTGCCATCGCATCGGTCCCACCGGCTTTCATGAAGTGGTACCGCGCGATCGACAAATCCGAAACTCGCTGCGGCTTCTTCAACGTGTTCAAGCCGGACTATTCCGGAGAGCTTGCCGAGGGCGTCAAAGCGAGCGGGGACGAGTCCGATATTCGCCTCGATTTCACCGGTCTGACGAATTGGAGCAAAGTGTGCCTCACGCAGATGCACGAGGATAGGTTTGCCTTTGCCGATCGCGCCGAGGATCCCGCCAATGTCCCCGGTTTCCATCGCCGCGGCCGATGGGCGTGCGACATCCCGAATCGCCACCACGCGGTCGCGGTGGCGCTGACAAGGCCTGATGGCGGCACCTATGCCCACCAGCTGGTGATTCCGCTGGCCGCGCACATCGCCGAGCACAGATACGGACACGAGCTGCCGCGCGGATTTCGCCAGTGCGCGCCGGTGCACGAGGCCGTCGCCCGCTGCGTATGGATAACTTGGTATGGGCAAA
>DASPVJ010000253.1:0-5097 GCA_035622435.1 Xanthobacteraceae bacterium
TTGCATCCTGCGCGCCGCTCATAGCGCTTTGGCAGCACCACGCGGCATCGCTATGCTGGCGGCAACGACGACGCTGGGGGAACCGTCCGTGGACGCCGGCAACGCCGCCCCGCCGCGGGCGCGTGCGCGTCGATGCCCCGCGGCGGGGCGGCGTTGCCGGCGTCCACGGACGGTTCCCCCAGCGTCGTCGTTGCCGCCAGCATAGCGATGCCGCGTGGTGCTGCCAAAGCGCTATGAGCGGCGCGCAGGATGCAATCCCGCCCCGCCTGGCGCGCGGTGACGCGGAGATCTAGCCGGCCGTCGCCTGACCTGCCGCGACATTATGCGGTTCCCGGAGGCTTTGGCGTGCCTTGAAGAACACGGCAACCGATGCGAACGCGCAAATCGAAACCAACACGTTGGCCAGGACGCTGAAAAAGACATGCTCCCACCCGGGGCCGTCTTGTGGACGCACGCGCAGATATTCCGCCAAGAAGGTCTGATCATAGAAAAAGGCGATGACTCCCGTGGCCAGGGCGATCATCAATAGCGTGCCGGTAAACGAAAGCCCGCGGTGCGGGACGCCGTCATGATGAGAAACGAGGTGCCATGTGGTGAGAACGCAGACGGTAACACCGATGAACGATTGAATCACCGGCAGAATCAGTCTCATCACTGACAATGCGTCGCTGGGCACGTGAAGAGAGCCAAACTCGGCGAACATTTGTCCAAGCTTGATCAGCACCGCCGTGACCATGCACAGGCCGAAGACTGAAGCCCTCGCCTGGAAGAAATTCAGGAACTCGACGAACAGCGAAGCGTCGGCCTCGTCGGTTCCGCGACGAACTTCGATCGGCCCACGCGGTACGATCCAGATAACGGCGATGGCAATGCAGACCACGATCGGGGGCACGATTCCGAGCAACTCTTGGCCGACGGATTCAAGGCTGTTGGGCCAAAGGGTCTGATCCGGGCTCTTGTCGAAAAAGTCCGAGACGGGTCCGTTGAGCCATGACAGGACATGCGCAATGACCAGCAGTCCGAATCCGAAAACCAGGCCGCTCGCTATCAGACCGGTGAGAAAACCGCGAACTCTGCCGTTCGGCACGATCGCAGGCGGAGCGCCAAGCGATTCCGCCACCGTGATCAGCGAGTTCGATCCCGATTTTCGCATCGCGGCAACCAGCGCGCAAAGAACAAGACGCTCGATCAAGCCGCGGAGTTCCCGCGTCGAACTGTCGGCGATCGCGCTTTCAAGATCGCCATTGCCGACGTTCAATTCGTCGATCTTGGTTCGATAGAATGCGAGGTCTCCGTGTCGTTGCAGGCTCGACAGGAAATCCGGGCTGACCAATTTCCGCACCTCGTCCGCTAGCTTCTGCCTGTCGCTGCCGGTTCGCGCGTCGATGGCGCTCATCAGGCTCTCGGAAAGATCGATGACGCGCCGGGGCACCTCGATCCGATCGTGGAAGAAGTTGCGCTGGGCTTCCTCGAACTGCGCCAAGCCGGGGATGATCGGCTGGGTGAGGCCGACGAAGAGCGCGGCAATGTACAGCGGATAAGGGACGCCTTCGATCAGGGTGTCGGCGTTTTCAACGTGCAGCATCTTCCCCGCGCCCGCGAGAACGTCGGGAGAAACATGGCAGAACAGGAAATACGCGACGAGGCTCGCCGCGAGGAAGGCGAAGAGCGCGAAACGGTACTCGTAAGGTCCGGCGAAGTCTCGGACTTGCGCCCCCGGCAGCAGGGCGACGTAGTGACTGGTGACGGGATCGGTACGATTCAACTCCCGGAACTTGGCTGCCTGGTAGATCAGGACCAGGGCCGCTCCCAACTGAAACGATTGCTGTCCCAATAAGTCCCACATGACACGCCCCCTGTGCGGTCGGTCAGCAGCGCCCGTTGGGGCAGAACCGCTGGGCGACGGTAAATTTTCCTTCCGGCTGGGCGTCCTGTCGCGGACCGGACGCCGGCATCCCGGCAAGAACGACTGCCGTAAGCAGGGCTGATGCGAGCAGGGTCTTCATGTTCGCCTCCCGAGCCAAATAGCTTGGCGCAACTTAAATCTTAAGTTCGGCCGAGAGATGTTTGTGTGATCCAGGTCACATTGGTGATCGCAGCACGCGAAATTTATTTCGCAGTCACGCGGATGCGGGAGGCGATCGCGCCCGCCTCGGGCGAAAAAGCGCCCGTGGCACGGGGCCACGGGCGGAGGACACGAGGTACCAGGTCTTCAAAAGGGATAGGTGCCACGCAAACCGAAAACCGAGACCGCGGGCACTATCGATCGCTCGGGCGGATAGCGTCCCATCCGTCGATGGGATCGTCGGCGACGCTGACCGCGGCAGAGGCTTCGCGCCGCTGAATTTCCCTCCACCGCGAAAGGATAGTCGCCCATAAGGGGCGCTTATGTGAAATACTTCACGTTCAGTAGCGCATAGCGCGAATTTTTTTGCCCCTCGTGCGTACCGGCACTCCGCGCGGCCGGCTGGCGTCCCAAGCGCCAAGGCCGGCCGCATGCCGGCCGCTCCGGCCGGCGCATGGCGCATTGGCGGCAATTTTTGGGCGGCGACCGTCTCCGTTAGGAGGCGGTCAACCATATGCCGATAGTCTGGACCCGTCGGACGGGTTTGTGTGTGTTCCCACTCCGGCCGGTCCCGGTCGGTCAGGTTGCCCCCTGCATCGATCGGGACTGTTTGGCTTAACGTGCCGCGCCGGACCCCACAACGGTACCCGGCAACAATGTCGGCGCGTGTTGCAAATAAAGCACACAGGCGCGTGCTGATATGACAACGAGTTGCACGCGGCGGCGCCGCTGTTACACTCGCCGGCGATAACGGCATGGGACGCGTCCGCGGCCGTCGAGCCGAAAGGGCTCCGGCGCGGCGGGAAGGTTTGAGGATGGACGACGAGGTCCGGGCTTCCGGCCTCGACCCCGCGCGCAGGCGTCCGCGTCTGCGGCCGCCATGGGGTCGGCGCGGGCCGGGGCGGCAGGGCGCCCCTGGCTGGCCCGCGGCCGATCGGGGCGGGGCGACCTACGCCGCGCTCGATCTCGGTACCAACAACTGCCGGCTGCTGGTCGCCCGGCCGACCGTCGACGGCTTTCGCGTCGTCGACGCCTTCTCCCGCATCATCCGGCTCGGCGAGGGCCTGTCGGCGTCGGGGCGCATCAGCGAGGCGGCGATCGGCCGGGCGCTGGCGGCACTCGCGGTCTGCCGCGACAAGATGCGCAACCGCGGCGTCACCCGCTCGCGGCTGATCGCGACCGAGGCGTGCCGCGCCGCCGGCAACGGCCTCGATTTCCTGGCGCGGGTGCGCGCCGAGGTCGGGCTCGACCTCGAGATCGTCGACCGGGAGACCGAGGCGCTGCTGGCGGCGACCGGCTGCACGCCGCTGATGGATCCCGACGCCGAAGGCGTCATCCTGTTCGACATCGGCGGCGGGTCGTCGGAACTGATCCGCCTCGGCCGCGGCGCGGCCGGCCGCGGCGGCCCGCCGGTGCCGGAAATCCGCGCCTGGATTTCGTTGCCGCTCGGCGTGGTGACCCTCGCCGAGCGCCACGGCGGCATCCGGGTCGACCGCGCGCTGTACGAGACCATGGTGGCCGAGGTCGCCGTGCACGTTGCGCCCTTTGCCGCCGCCCATGGGGCGGACATCGGCCTCGACGCCATCCACATGCTCGGGACCTCCGGCACGGTCACGACCATCGCCGGCGTCCACCTCGGCCTTCCCCGCTACGACCGCCGCCAGGTGGACGGCTGCTGGCTGCAGGCGGCCGAGGTTTCCGGCGTGCTCGAACGATTGCTCGCCATGACCTACGACGAGCGCGTCGCCAATCCCTGCATCGGCGTCGAGCGCGCCGACCTGGTGCTCGCCGGCTGCGCCATCCTCGAGGCGATCCGCCGCGCGTTTCCGTGCGAGCGCCTGCGCGTCGCCGACCGGGGCTTACGCGAAGGCATGCTGGTGCAGCTCATGCGAGAGGACGGGGTGTGGACGGAGATCAGATGACAGATGTCAGAGGACAGATGTCAGAGATAAGAAGACAGATTTAGCGTCTTTCCGACATCTGACATCTGACATCCGGCATCTGACATCCGACATTCTCTTGGAACTGCGATGGCCAAAGTTAGACTCAAGACCAAAAGCCGCTCGGTCTCCTCCAAGCGCTGGCTCGAGCGCCAGCTCAACGATCCCTATGTGGCGCGCGCCAAGACCGAGGGCCTGCGCTCCCGCGCCGCCTTCAAGCTCGCCGAGATCGACGACCGCCATCATCTGCTCAAGGCCGGGCGCAGCGTGGTCGACTTGGGCGCGGCGCCGGGCGGCTGGAGCCAGGTCGCCGCGCGCCGGGTCGGCGCCGCCGAGGGCAGGGGGCGCGTGGTCGCGGTCGATCTCCTTGCCATGGATCCGATCGCCGGCGTCGCCTTTGCGCAGCTCGATTTTCTCGACCCCGCGGCGCCGCAGCGCATCCGCGCCCTGCTCGGCGGGGGGGCCGACGTTGTCATCTCCGACATGGCGGCGAACGCGACCGGCCACCGGCGCACGGATCATTTGAAAATCATGGCGCTCGCCGAGGCCGCGGCGGAGTTCGCGCGCGACGTGCTCAAGCCCGGCGGGGCGTTCCTCGCCAAGGTGCTCCAGGGCGGCACCGAGGCGAGCCTGCTTGCCGACCTCAAGCGCGACTTTGCCAGCGTCAAGCACGTCAAGCCGGCGGCAAGCCGCACGGACTCGGCGGAACTTTACGTGCTGGCGACGGGGTTTCGCGGAGCGCTCCGTCGGGTGGGCTGAGCGGAGCGAAACCCCATCGCGAGCGTCGATGGCTGATAAGTTCCGTGGTTCGCGACCCCCATGGAGTTATATGGCCGTTGCAAGTAGCTTCAAGGGCAGGGTAAATCTTCCATATTGCGATTCGAACCATCCCGGTAGATGTGATGGCTTCCGCCTACCAAGAACTTCAACGCATCGTTGATGCCAGCACGTCGCCCGAGGTCAAAATCGTGGCGATGCGCGGCTTTGCGGAAGAGCTTAACTGGACGCCTAGCTATGAGTTTCAAGCATCGTTCGGTGTTGAGGCTGCGGGTGATCACCTCGTAGTGGAGCATGGGCTCGACAACTCCGCTA
>DASPVJ010000254.1:0-3921 GCA_035622435.1 Xanthobacteraceae bacterium
GCCCCGGATGCCCGAGGTTTAGGTGCTGCCCGTCTAGTCTCTACACCTTCCCGTTGCCGGGCTTGGCTCGGGATTGCCATCGCCAGGTTTCCCCGAGTTTGGGCAGTTCTGCGCCCGCGGTTTCCCGCGGGGCACTCAAACGTTCAAGTCCGTTGCGTCTGCCATTCCGCCACGCCCGCGTGGCGCCTCGGGTATACCGGCGCGTGGCGCAATCGCCAAGCCGACGACGCCGGCACGAAAACTCTTGACCGCCAATTCGCAATGGTATAATGGTTATGGGAAAAACTCTCTCGGGAATTCGCCCTAATACTGCAATGCACAAGAAGAGACGCCCAAACGGCAGCGGATGAGGGCGAGGCTCCTGCAGATTCCTGTTAATAGCGGCGCTTGAGGCTCGCTAACCTGGGAGCGCCGCACAATTTGCGCTGCAGTGCGGCATGAAAACGCCTCGCCGACCCGGATCAAGCCGGAACAAGCGCGGCCGAAACCCGGCATCATTCGAAGCAAATGCGCGGCGACTTTCGCCCGACTTCGCCGCATGCTTTCGCCCAATTGGGCTTGAATTGCGCCGCCCGCGGCAAGCCCGACTTCATGGGTCATGGCGAGACTAGGCAGCGTCAACGCAGCCAGGAGCCTCCCATGAGCAAGCTGATGGCCGTTGCCGCTTTCCTCGGTGCCGTCTACGCGATCGATCCGTCGTTCGCCGGCAGCCTCGACCGCCAGATGCGCATCATCGCCTATAACATCAACTGGACGCTCGACGTGCGGCCGCTGCTGCCGTTCGGCGGTCGGTGAGTCTCTACGCGCCGGTAGCGCGGATCGGCGGCTGGAACGCAAGCCCGGTGTCCCAGGGGAAATAGATCCACGTGTCCTGCGACACCTCGGTGATGAAGGTGTCGACCATGGGCCGGCCCATGGGCTTGGCGTAGACGGTGGCGAAATGCGCCTTGGGCAGGAGCGCGCGCACGACCTGCGCGGTCTTGCCGGTGTCGACCAGGTCGTCGACGATCAGAACGCGGTTGCCGGCCCCGCCGCCGATGCTTGCAACCGAGTCGGCGATGCCCTTGAGCACGTGCAATTCGCCCTGGTTCTTGTAGTCGTAGCGGCTGACCACGCACACGGTCTCGATCAGGCGCAGGTCGAGTTCGCGCGCGACGATCGCCGCGGCGACGAGCCCGCCGCGGGTGATCGACACGATCGCCTCGAACGGCCCGGCGTCGGTCAGCCGCCAGGCGAGCGCGCGGGCGTCGCGGTGGAACTGGTCCCACGACACCGGAAACGCCTTCTCGGCCGGCTGCTGCACGCGGCCCCCGCTTGATTGCTCGATTGCTCGGCGCGAAGCCGATCGCCGCCCGTTCTAGCCCAGATCGAGCACGAAATCGAACCGGCCGAGCATGCGCTCGTCGGCGTGTTGAACCCGTATGGTCAGCTCGCGCCGGTAGAGCGCGTCGCGGCGGTTGAGCGGCTCGTCGGGAAAATAGAGTTGGGTCGTAAGCAGCGGCCGCCCCGGCGCCTGCACCTTCACGTGAATGTGCCGGGTGCGCCCGTCATAGGCCCCGGGCACGATGGTGCGTAGCGTGAAGCGGCCGCCCGCGTCGGCGAGCAAATGCCCGCGCAAGCGAAAGCCATCGTTGTCGTAGAGGCCCTGGTCGTTCGCCTGCCATACGTCGATCAGCGCGCCGGCGACCGGCCGGCACGCGCGGCTGAGGACGAAGCCGGAGAGGTCGAGCGGCCGGCCCGCAATGCCCGGCTCGCGCAGGTCGGCGCGTTGCGGCGAACGCGGCTTGAAATAAGGTCCCTCGGTCTCGCGCAAAGTCGGCGCGTCGTCGTCGTGGCAGGCGGGCGTCGCCGGCAGATCGCCTTGGGCGAAGGCGGCCTCGGGAATCGCGAGCGCGGCGGCTGCGGTCAACAAACGGCGGCGGGTGAAGAGGTCGCGCATGGCTTCCTTTCTTTACCTCTCCCCGCTTGCGGGGAGAGGTCGACCGCGCGAAGCGCGGTCGGGTGAGGGGGCATTTCCGGTAGGGGTCAATCCGCTGCGCGGGCCCCCTCACCCCAACCCTCTCCCCGAGGGGCACCCCGCGACGCTCGCGTCGCGGGGACCCCGTTGCGGGGAGAGGGAGATCACAGCGCCGCCTTGACCCGCGCCAGCATCGCCTCGACCGCGGCCTTGGCGGCGGCGAGCGTCGCGGCGTCGCGCGCGCGCACCACGATGTTGGTGTTGGGCCCGCGCTTGTCATCGAAAAACGGGTAGCTGCCGATGGTGGTGCCCGGATGGGCCTTGGCGACCTCGCCGAGCTCGGTGCCGATGTCTCCTTCGCGCGCGTCGGCGCGCACCGTCTCCGAGAGCATCTTCGTGCCGGTCCGAAGCTTGGGGGCCACGTCGTCGAGCATCGCCTGCATGATCGCCGGCACGCCCGCCATGACGATGACGTTGCCGATCCAGAAGCCCGGCGCCTTCGACACCTTGTTGAGCACCAAGTCGGCGCCCGCGGGGATGCGCGCCATGCGCTTACGCGCCGCGTTGAGATCGGCTTCGGAAAAGCGCTCGCGCATGATGGCGAGCGCGCGCGGATCGTAGTCGATCGGCACGCCGAACGCCTTGGCGACGCAGTCGGCGGTGATGTCGTCGTGGGTCGGCCCGATGCCGCCGGTGGTGAAGAGGTAGGTGTAGCGGCGGCGCAGCGCGTCGACGGCGGCGACGATGTCCGCCTCCTCGTCGGCCACCACCCGCACCTCCTTGAGGTCGATGCCGATCGTGGTGAGGTACTCGGCGATGTAGCCGATGTTCTTGTCCTTGGTGCGGCCCGACAGGATCTCGTCGCCGATGACGAGAACGGCGGCGGTCACGGGTCCGCCCGAAGCGCTGGTGTCGTTCATCGCCCTGCCCTGCTGTTCGACGGATAGCTTGCCATCGTGCAAGATGGGCTCGCAAGGGACCCGACCGATGAGCGCAGCGCAATCCGCCCGCCGGACGACCGCCGGAAAGCCGCGGTTCCGGCCGATCGCCTTCGCGCCGCCGGCGATCCGATGGGAACGGGCGGCCGACGGCACCTTGTTGATGCGCTCGGCCGTGCCGCTTGCGACCTATGACCCGAGCCTCGGCCGCATGTTCCGCGCCGCGGCGGCGGCGCAGCCGGCGCGGGTCTTCCTCGCCGAGCGCGCCGGCGAGGCTTGGCGCACGCTGACTTACGGCGCGGCGCGCCCGCTCGTCGACAGCCTCGCCCAGGCGCTGATCGCGCGCGGGCTTTCCGCCGCGCGGCCGGTGATGATCCTCTCCGGCAACGCCATCGACCATGCCGTGCTGATGCTGGCGGGCTTCACCGCCGGCATTCCGGTGGCGCCGATCTCGGTCGCCTATTCGCTGCAGAGCCGCGACCACGCCAAGCTGCGGCAGATCGCCGAACTGCTGCAACCGGGCCTCGTCTACGTTGCCGACACGGCGCCGTTTGCCGCCGCGCTCGCGGCGCTCGATCTGGCCGGCGTCGAAGTCGCGGCGAGCCGCAACGGCGCCGATCGACCCGGCGTCACGGCGTTCGAGCGGCTGGCGGCGACCGCGGCGGGCCGCGATGTCGAGCAAGCGCTCGCCGCCACCGGTGCGGACACGATCGCCAAAATCCTGTTCACCTCCGGATCGACCGGGGCGCCCAAGGGCGTGATCAACACCCACGGCATGCTGGCCGCGAACCAGCAGCAGCTCGCGCAAATCTGGCCGTTCATCGCCGAAGGGCCGTTGGTGCTGGTCGACTGGTTGCCGTGGAACCACACGTTCGGCGGCAACCACAACTTCAACCTCGCGCTACGCCACGCCGGCACCCTCTACATCGACGGCGGCAAGCCGCTGCCGACGCTGGTCGGCGAGACCGTGCGCAACCTCGCCGAGGTCTCGCCCACGGTCTATTTCAACGTGCCGGCCGGCTACGC
>DASPVJ010000255.1:0-2745 GCA_035622435.1 Xanthobacteraceae bacterium
CGTCATCGTGATCGCGGTCAAGCCGCAAGTCGCCGCCGAGGTCGTTCCCGCCGCCGCCCCGCTGGTCGGCCCTTCGAGCGTCGTGGTGTCGATCATGGCCGGGCAACGGCTTTCCGCGCTCGAGCGCGCGCTGCCGCGGGGGACCGCGGTCATCCGCGCCATGCCGAATACGCCGGCCGCGATCGGCCGCGGCATCACCGTCGCCGTGGCCAATGCCCACGCGTCGGCGCATCAGCGCGACCTCGCCGGACGGCTGCTGGCCGCCATCGGCGCGGTCGAGTGGGTTGCGGACGAGGCCCTGCTGGACGCGGTGACGGCGGTCTCGGGATCCGGCCCCGCCTACGTGTTCCTCTTGGCCGAGACCCTGGCGCAGGCCGGCGTCGCCGCCGGGTTGCCGGCGGATCTTGCCGGGCGGCTCGCGCGCGCGACCGTGGCCGGCTCGGGCGAATTGCTGCATCGCTCGCCGCTCGATGCCGAAACGCTGCGGCGCAACGTCACCTCGCCGGGCGGCACCACGCTCGCCGCGCTGACGGTCCTGATGGGCACGGACGGCCTTGGCCCGCTGATGGCGCGGGCGGTCGCCGCGGCGACGAGGCGCTCGCGCGAGCTTGCCGGCTGAGGGGCCGTGGCGTCCGAGTGGCGTCCAAGCCTCGCCTGTCGGCGCCAAACGTGGACTCTTGACTCGCCCTCGAACCCTCATACGTGATAGAAAAGAATGCGCGGTGCGATGGCCCGAGCCATAGTGTGCTGCAGGCAGAGAGCGGAAAGCCAATGATGACTACCCTGCAAATGAACCGGCAAGACGAGGTTGACAGGAATTTGGAGTATTTCCTTTCGGAGCTACCCAAGTTGTCCCAATCGCATCTCGGCAAATTTGCGCTTTTGCGGCATCGCACTATTACCGACTTTTTCAGCACCCCGGTAGACGCTGTAAAAGCTGGCAAATCTCTTTATCCCGACGGAATATTCAGCGTTCAACAGGTCACTGATGTGCCGATAGATTTGGGGTTTTTCTCGCATGCCGGTGATAACGGGTCCCCACAATAACGCCGACATATTTCTGACGGTCGGAATAATCGATGCTGATGCGATTGATGTCAGCGATCCCGGTATGCAATTTGCGCAGATTCCCCAACCGGCTTTGTTCAAAGCGCTGATAGACACCGGCGCACAAAAAACCATGATTTCTCCCAACGTCGTAAATACGTTAGGACTTCGGCCGCGGGGGAAAATTCTCGTGTCCGGTGTCGGGCCGAGGGCCCACTATCATAATGCATACCTATTCCATGTTGCATTCGTCGTGCCTCCAGTACCTCCGACACAGGCAATGCAGGGCGGAACGCTCAATATTCCCACCTCAATAAATGTTCAAAAAGATGCAATTTACGGGGCAGAAATTCCTTCTACCGGCGGCCTGTTCGACGTTCTACTGGGAATGGACATTTTGACCTGCGGATTGCTTGTGGTTCAGAACGGTCAATTTAGCTTCTCGTATTGAAGTCGGCGTCCGACCGCCCTGGCATCGCCGCCGTCGCCGGCCTAAGTTAAAGGGTCGATCGCGATCCGAAAGGGAGGCCGACCATGGCCCGCAGACCCGAGCGCGAACATACCGAGCCCGCCAAGACCAACCGCGAAAAGATCATCGCCGCCCTGCTGGCGCTGCTGGCCGAGCAGCCGATCGAGAAGATCGGCTTCGGCGCCATTGCCGCGCGCGCCGGCCTTACGCTTGCCGACTGCCGCGCCGAGTTCCGCTCGGTGCTGGCGGTGCTAGCCGCGCACATGAAGGAAATCGACCGCCAGGTGCTCGCCGGCGGCGACGTCGACGCGGCGGAGGAAGGGCCGCGCGAGCGGCTGTTCGACGTGTTGATGCGCCGGCTCGAGGCGCTCGGCCCGCACAAGGCGGCGATCCGCTCCCTGACCCGCTCGGCGGCGTGCAGCCCGGGGCTCGCCTTCGCGCTCAACGGACTCATCGTGCGCTCGCTGCAGTGGATGCTGACCGCCGCCGACATCAGCGCCGCCGGGCCCAAGGGCCTCATGCGCGCCCAGGGCCTCGCCGTGCTCTACGCCTCGGTGGTGCGCACGTGGCTCAACGACGACGATCCCGGCCTCTCGCGCACCATGGCGGCGCTCGACCGCGCGCTGGCGCGCGGCGCCCGCTGGTCCGGCGTGCTCGACGAACTGTGCCGGCTGACGCCGAGCCGTTGCTGCGTCCCCGGCCGTTGGCGCCGGCGCTCGCGCGACATCGACGAGGAGCCGGCGGCCGCGTAGAGCATGATCCCGAAAATGCCTGCCCCGCACTTGATGCGGGGTGGGAACCGGTTTTCGGAAAAGATCATGCTCCAGTACTTTGCCGGCTACACCGGCACCCGCACCGTCACCCGCAGTCCGCCGAGCGGGCTGTCGCCGAGCATGATGTCGCCGCCGTGCGAGCGCGCAATGTCGCGGGCAATGGCGAGCCCGAGCCCGGTGCCGCCTTCGTCCTGATTGCGCGCGTCGTCGAGGCGCAGGAACGGCCGGAACACTTCCTCGCGCATCGCGGCCGGAATGCCCGGGCCGTCGTCGTCGACCGTGACCGTCAGCCAGCGGTGGTCGCGGTGGCCGGTAATCGAAATCGTCGTCGCGAACCGCGCCGCGTTCGACACCAGGTTGGCGAGGCAGCGCTTGAACGCCGCCGGCCGCACGGTGACGACCGGATGGCCGTGGAACGCCACGCTCGCGCGATGGCCGTGGCGCTCGGCGTCGACC
>DASPVJ010000256.1:0-16815 GCA_035622435.1 Xanthobacteraceae bacterium
TCCTCCGCCGCCTTGGCCGCCTCCTCCAGCGCTATTTTCTTCAGCACATCGTTCGCGGTGGGCAAAAGATCGTCGATGCTCATGGCCTTCTCCCGTATCGCGGCTGCGGCGCGGCGCCGCCGGTCTACCCTCGCGCGCCGCAGTGCACTTGATCTAGCGCAAAATCGCGGGCAACGCGAACGGCTGCCGCGACGAAACTCAACACGCGGCGGAGCCGACAGGGTTGCAGAGACGGCGCTCCGCGCGCTTATGGGACGGCGACTGGATCGACCATCGAAGCGCTGCAGCGGACGATGATGCGCGCGCAACTGATCGGCCGCGCATTGCCGGGGGTCGGCAGCCGACGCGTATTGGGCTACCGCGCGATTCCGCCAGCCCCCTGCCCCGCCGCGGCCGATTGCGCTAGATCAATGCGTAGTCGACGTGTCGCAGTTTGGTGCTGGCGACAGTCGAAATCCTTATGAAGGTGGAAAACATGGCTGCTGACCGGCCCCAAGCGTTTCCCACGCTCGGATCGCTCTCCCCGATCGGCCTGTTCGCGGCGGCGAACGACTACATGATCGACGCCGCCCAGCGCAGCGTGCTGTTCTGGGACGTCATGCGCCAGCGCGGCAACCAATACCGCGAGCATCTGGCCGAGACCAAAGCGGCGCGCGCCCGACGAATGACGAGGGCAGTCCTCGGGTCGGCCGCGTGCGTGCTCGCCCCCCTGCTCACTTCGCCACCCATGGCCAAGGCGCAGGTCACGATCGACGTCGCCAAGATCACCTGCGAGCAATTTCTCCTCTACAAGGTCGCCAACCCGGACTACATCGCGATGTGGATCAGCGGCTATTACAACGCCAAGCGCGACAACACCGTGATCGACGTCGCGGCGCTCAAGGCCCACGTCGAGAAGGTCAAGGACTATTGCCGCGCGAACATGAATGCGACGGTCATGCAAGCCGTGCAGACGGCGCTGGGCGTGGACAAATAGCTACTTCGCCGCCATGAGCTGCGCCAGGGACATCAGGTTCTGCGGCAGCACGCGAATGACGCCGCCGCGCGGGCTGTCGATATCGGCGATCAGGAAGAACGAAATCGATATGACGACCGGCAGGACCAACAGCACGAGCGCGCTCGTGCGCCGTTCGCCATAGCCGAGCAGCAGGCTGCAGGAGACGGCGATCAATCCCAGCAGGCTCCATGCCGCGATCGGGATGCGGTTGCGCCAGCTCGCCTGCGTGTACCCTTGCGCGTTCAACACGTCGTTCATCCCGGCAACGGCGAGAGCGACGACCGGCGTCGGCTGGGCCGCTGCCGCATGCATCACCGCGGACCACAGTTCCGCCTGCAGCTTGGCCGTGTCGGCGCCAATTTGATCTTCGCGCCGTTCGGACGCGAGGTAGAATGCGATGCGCTCGTCGAGATACCGGCGCAGCAGCGCGCGCACCTTGGCGGCGTCTTCCGCCGGCAGCAGGTCGGCCCGCGCGTACTCGGTGCCGATCGCGTTGGCCTCCGCCTCCTCGTAATTCTTGCGTTGGTCGTAGCGGCTGACCGCCATCGAAAAGCTGAATCCGATGATGAGCGCGAGCAGCGTCACGGTCGCGGTCCTGACGATGTCGAAATCTTCGCGCTCCTCGGCGCCGATCGCGCGGCCGCGCCGGCGCAGGATGTCGCCCACGTAGGCCGCGAGCCATTGTCCGGCGAGGGAGAGGACGAAAACGGCGAACGGGTTGTCGAGCGTGCTCTTCATGCGCGGGCCGGCTCGACCGGTGAAGAGCCGATGCGACGGCCGATCATTCCGCCGCTTGCTTGGGCGGGGCGGCGGCCGTGGGCTCGGCGGCGGAAGCAGGCGCGGCCGGCGCCTGGGGGCGGGCGCCGGGTCGCAGCCGTTCGCGGATCGCCTGGAAGAACACGTAGAGCGGCGGGATGGCGAAAATGCCGACGAACGACGCCAGGATCATGCCGCCGAACACCGGCGTGCCGACGTCGCGCCGCGCGAGTTCGGAGGCGCCCTTGGCGACCACCAGCGGATAAAGACCGAGGATGAAGGCAAACGACGTCATCATCACCGGGCGAAAGCGCAGCCGCGCGCCCTCGGCCGCGGCCTCGAGCAGCGCGATGCCCTTCTCCCGCTGCTCCTTGGCGAACTCGACGATGAGGATGCCGTTCTTGGCGGCGAGCCCGATCAGCACCACCATGCCGATCTGCGCGTAGAGATCGAGAGTCAGGCGGCTGACGGCCATCGCCATGAAGGACCCCAGGATGCCGATCGAAACCGAGAGCAGGACCGGCACCGGGATGGTCCAGCTTTCGTACAAGCCGACCAGGAACAGATAGGCGAACAGCACCGCGAAGCCGAGGATGATCGCGGTCTTGCCCTCGGCGCGTTTCTCCTGGAACGCGGTGTCGGTCCATTCCCCCGCGTAGCCGGCCGGAAGGGTCTTGGCGGCCACCTCCTCCATCGACTTGAGCGCCTGGCCGGAGGAAACGCCCGCGGCGGGGCTCCCCTGGACGGTCACGGCGCGCAGGTTGTTGTAACGGATCAGCGCCGGCGGGCCGACGACGATGCGCACCTCCGCGAGGCTGCGCATCGGGATCATGTTGCCTTCCGCGTTCTTGACGTTGATGCGATAGATGTCGTCGATGCTCGCCCGGTCGGCCGCTTCGGCCTGGACGTTGACCTGCCAGCGGCGGCCGAACAGGTTGATGTCGTTGACGTAGAAGCCGCCCAGCGACGCCTGCAGCGCCTGGAACACGTCGTTCAATTGCACGCCGAGGATCTGTACCTTGTCGCGGTCGATGTCGAGGTAGACCGACGGGTTGGTGGCCGAGAACGTGGAGAACACGCGGTTGAGCTGCGGATCCTGGTTCGCCGCCACGACGAGCCCGCGCAGCGCCTGGGCCATCGCCGCCGGCTCGCCGCCGCGCAGGTCCTCGAGCACATAAGCAAAGCCGCCGCCGGTGCCGAGCCCGATGATCGGCGGCGGCGCCAGCGGGACGACCGTTCCCCCGCCGATCTGGCGGAACTTGGCGCCGAGGCGCTGGATCAACGCCGGCGCGCCCAAGGCGCGGTCCTTCTTGCGCTCCTCGAACGGCTTGAGGGTGACGACGATGAACGCCGCGTTGGAGGCGGAATAATTGTCGATGAAGTTCAAGCCGACGACCGAGGTATAATCCTCGATCGCCTCCTCCTCTTCCTTCAGGATCGCTTCGGTCTGCTGGATCACCTCCGCGGTCCGCGCGACCGACGCCCCGCCCGGCAACTGCACGACGACGAACAGCGCGCCCTGGTCGTCCTCGGGCAGGAACCCGGTGGGCGTGATCTTCGACAGGCCGACGACGCCGAGCCCGGCAACGGCCACCATGGCAAGCCCGATGATCGAGAAGCGCACGATGCGCGCGACCACGGCCCCATAGGCGTCGCGCACGTGGTCGATCGAGCGCATGACGTAGCCGATCGGGCCGCGACGCGGCCCGTGGTGCGGGCGCAGCAGCACGCCGCACAGCGCCGGCGACAGGGTGAGCGCGTTGATGGCGGAGAGGAACATCGACACCGCGACGGTGACGGCGAATTGCCGGAACAGCTCGCCGGAGATGCCGGGAATGAACGCCACCGGCACGAACACCGAGAGCAGCACCATGGTGATGGCGATGATCGGGGCGGTGATTTCCTCCATGGCGCGCTTGGTGGCTTCGCCGGGCGACAGCTCGGGATGCTCCTCCATCACGCGCTCGACGTTCTCGACCACGACGATGGCGTCGTCGACCACGATGCCGATGGCGAGCACGACCGCCAGCAGCGACACGGTATTGGCCGAGTAGCCGACCGCGAGCAGCACGATGAAGGCGCCGATCAGGCTGACCGGCACGGCAAGCGTCGGAATAAGCGTTGCACGCACGCTGCCGAGGAAGAGATAGACGACGAGGACCACCAGGACGAACGCTTCGATCAGCGTCTTCTGCACCTCGTGGATGGTGTCGGTGACGAACACGGTCGGGTCATAAGTGACCTTCCAGGCGAGATCGTCGGGGAAGCGCTTTTCCAATTCCGCGATCTTGGCCTTCACCGCCTTGAGCGTACTGATCGCGTTCGCCCCCGGGGTCTGATACATGGCGATGGCCGCCGCCGGCCCGCCGTTGAAGCGGGTCTCGCGGTCGAGGTTCGCCGCGCCCAGGTCGATCCGCGCCACGTCGCCGAGGCGGAGCACCGATCCGTCCGGATTGGTGCGCACGACGATGTTCTCGAATTCCTTGGCGGAGGTCAGGCGGCCCTTGGTCTGGATGTTGAGCTGGAGCTGCTGGTCGTTGGAAATGGGCCGCGCCCCGATGCGCCCGACCGCCGCCTGCACGTTCTGCGCCTTGATCGCGTTGATGATGTCGCCGGTCGTCAGGTTGAGCCCGGTGAGCCGGTCGGTCCGCACCCACACCCGCATCGAATAATCCTGCGGCCCCCACAGGGTCGCGTCGCCGACGCCGGGCGTGCTCTTGATCTGGTCGAGCATATTGATGGTGACGTAATTCGACAGGAACAGCGAATCGTGCGTGTGCTTGGGCGCATAGATCGCGATGACGCCGAGCAGCGCGGACGACTTCTTCTTCACCGTGACGCCCTGGCGCTGCACGGTCTCCGGCAGGCTGGAGAGCGCGATCTGCACCCGGTTGTTGACGTTGACGGTGTTTATGTCGGGATTGGTGCCGAGCTCGAAGGAAACGGTGAGCGTATAGCTGCCGTCGTCGCCGCTCACGCTCTTCATGTAGATCATCTTGTCGACGCCGACGACCTGCGCCTCGATCGGCTGGGCGACGGTCTGGTCGACCACGGCGCCGTTGGCGCCGGGATAGGACGTGGTGACCGACACCTGCGGCGGCACGATGTCGGGGTATTGCGCGAAGGGAATCGCAAAGAGCGCCAGCGCCCCGGCGATCGTGGTCACGATCGCGATGACGATCGCGAGCCGCGGCCGATCGACGAAGATCGCTGACAGCATGGCCTCAGCCCTGGTTGAGCACCGGCTGAATGGGCGTCGCGCGCACCGGCGCGCCGGGGCGCACGCCCTGCAGCCCCTGGACGATGACCTCCTCGCCGCCGTTGAGCCCCGACTCCACCACGGTGCCGGTGGGGGCTTGGCCGCCGGGCTTGACGCGCTTGACGACCGCCTTGCCGTCCTCGACCACGAACACGTAGACGCCCTCCTGGTCGGCGATCAGGGCGGTCTGCGGCACCACCACCTTTTCCTCGGGCGTTCCCGCCTCCAGCCCGACGTTGACCAGCTGACCGTCGACGAGGCTGCCTTTCGGGTTCGCGAACGTCGCCCGCACCAGCACCGTGTCGGTCGTGCGGTTGACGGTCACGTCGACGAAATTGATGAACCCCTCCTGGTCGTAGAGCCGTCCGTCGGCGAACCGCAGCCGCGCCTTGATCTTGCTCACGTCCAGCGCGCGCCCCGCCTCCTGCACGCGCAGGAACTCGCGCTGGCTGACCGGGATGGTCACGTACATCGGATCCTGGCTGACGATGATGGTGAGCACGCCGCTATCGGGCCCGACGACGTTGCCCATGGTGATGTTGGTCTTGCCCGCCTTGCCGGCGATCGGCGAGGTGATGTCGGTGTAGCCCAGGTTGATCTTGGCGGTGGCGAGGTTGGCGTCGTCGCTCATCACCGCGCCGGCGGCCTGCTGGTCCGCGGCCCGCGCCTGGTCGCGCGCCACCACCGTGCCAGCGTTTTTATCCAACAGGTCCTGCGCCCGCTGGAACTGCAACTCGGAAAGCGTCTTGGAGGCCTTGCTGCGCTCGAGCGCGCCTTGCGCCTGTTCGACTGCCGCCTGGAAGAGGCCCTGCTCGATGCGATAGAGCGGCGCTCCCTCCTTGACGAAGTCGCCTTCCTTGAACAGCACCGCATCGAGGTAGCCGGTCACCCGCGCCTTCACCTCGACCTTGTTGATCGCCTCGACGCGCCCGACGAAATCGAGGCTCGCGGCGATCGGCTTGCGCTCGGCCTTGACGACGCCGACCGGAACCGCCTGCGGCTGCTGTTGCGCATGGGCCGGCAGAGCAACGGACAGGACGAGAGCGGCGCAAAATGCGAGGCGCATGCCATCCTCCCTTGGTCGCGGCGATCCAGTGTATCACCCTTTCCTGCGATCCACCCCGCTTTTTACGCCCGCCGCAATCAGCACGAGCGCGCCGGCCGCGCCGGACAGAAGCGAGGCGACGAGCACGCCGAGCCGGACTTGCGCCATCGCGCTCTCGCTCTCGAACGCCAATGTTCCGATGAACAGGCTCATGGTGAACCCGACCCCGGTGAGAATCGCGATACCGTAGAGCTGGGCGCTCGACGCGCCCGCCGGCCGCTCGGCAAGGCCGAGCCTGATCGCGGCCGCCGCCGCGGCGAATACGCCGACCTGCTTGCCGACGAAAAGGCCCGCGATGATCCCGAGCGGGATCGGCGAGGCCAGGCTCGCAAGGGAAACGCCCGCAAGCGGAACCCCGGCATTGGCAAAGGCGAAAATCGGCACGATGGCGTAGCCGACCCAGGGCTTGAGCGCGTGCTCGGCCCGCTCCAGCAGGCTTTCCCCGCCATCGCGGGTGAGCGGCATCGAGAGCCCGGTGGCCACGCCGGCAAGCGTCGCGTGCACTCCCGATTTGAGCACGCAGACCCAGGTGAACAGGCCGACCGCCGCGTAGAGCCAGGCCTTGCGCACGTCGAAGAAGTTCAAGGCCGCGAGCCCGGCAACGCCCAGCCCGCCCAGCAGCAGCGCCAGGCCGGAAAGCTCGGCGGTGTAGAATATGGCGATGACGACGATCGCCATGAGGTCGTCGATGATCGCGAGCGCGAGCAGGAACGCCTTGAGCGAGGCGGGAACGGCCCGGCCGAGCAAGGCGCAAACCCCGAGCGCGAACGCGATGTCGGTCGCGGCCGGAACCGCCCATCCGCGCAACGCATCGGCGTCGCCCCAATTCAGGGCGGCGTAGATCGCCGCCGGCACCAGGAAGCCGCTGACCGCGGCGAGCACCGGCAGCGCCGCCCTGCGCACGCCGGCGAGCGAGCCTTCGATCAGCTCGCGCTTTATTTCGAGGCCGACGAGCAGAAAGAACACCGCCATCAGGCCGTCATTGATCCAATGATCGAAGCTTTTCGACAACGCGAAAGGCCCGATGCGGATTCCGGCCGTCGTGTCGAGGAGCGCGCTGTAGGAGGGACCGAGCGGCGAGTTGGCGACCGCAAGCGCGGCGACCGACGCAAGGCCCAGCGCAATTCCGCCGATGAGGTCGGCTTTGTCGGCGCCTTGATACCGGCTCTCGGTCACGTCGACGCCCGCGCCCCCTCGCCTTCCGTCTCCTCGGCGATGCGCCGGCGCGCCAGCATGTGGGCGCGCGCGTCGTTGACCGCATCGACCGCGATCAGGCAACCGGCGCGCCGGTATTCGACCGCGAACCGTTTGGCCGCCGGGTCGCCGACCGTCTGCGCGCTGTCGAAGCCGTCGGAGAGGCCGGCCATCTGCAGCTTGAGATCGTACTGGTCGGACCACAACCATGGCACCGGGTCGTAGGGCTGCGGCGTCCCCAGGATCGAGGCGGCGGCTGCTTTCGCCTGATCGATCGCATTCTGCACGCTCTCGAGCCGCAGGCGGCGGCCGTAGCGCCGGCTCGGGAAGCGGCTGCAATCGCCGATCGCGTAAACGCCGGGAGCGCCGGTGCGCGCCTCTGCGTCGACCAGGATGCCGTCCTCGCACGCGATGCCGGCGGCGCGCGCGAGGTCCTCGTTGGCGCGCGCCCCGGTCGCGACCAGCACGAGGTCGGCGCTCACGCGCTCGTCAGGCGCAAGATGCACGCGCGCGCCTCCGCCCTGCGGTTCGAGGCCGAGAATCTTCGCCCCCACCCGGACGTCGACGCCGCGCTCGCGGTGGTAGCGGGTGTAGAACGCCGCAATGTCCGGCCCGGTGACGCGCTTGAGCACCCGGTCGAGCGCCTCGAGCACGGTCACGTCGCGCCCCTCGCCGCGCACCACCGCCGCGACCTCGAGTCCGATATAGCCGCCGCCGATGATGACGACCCGTCGCGCCGCATCGAGCGCCGGCCGCAGTTTGGCTACGTCGTCGATCCGACGCACCACGTGCACGCCCGCTTGCGCCAGGCCGGGAATCGGCGGCACGCGCGCGGAGGTGCCGGTCGCGAGCGCCAAAGTGCCGTAGGCGATTTCGCGCCCGCCAACGAGGACGACGCGCCGGCGCGCCGGATCGATCGCCGCGACCGCTGTGCCGAGTTCGCACGTCACGTCCTGATCGCGCCAGAACTTCTCCGGCCGCAGGAACAGCGCGTCGGGGGCGCGATGCTCGCTCAAAAATTTCTTCGACAGGGGCGGCCGCTGGTAGGGCAGATAGGGCTCGTCGCCGACGAGCACGATGGGCGCGGCAAATCCGCCCTGGCGCAGGCTGATCGCAAGCTGCGCGGCCGCCTGGCCGGCGCCGACGACGACGACCGGGCCGGTCATGCGACGCGCTGCCGCCCGCGCCTTGCGGTCATTCGCTCGCCAGGATCGGCTCGGCGGCGGGAATGAGGCCGACGGCCGGGTTCTTGGCGCAGAAGTCGGCGAGCTTGTCGGCCTTCGCTCTCACCTTGTCGAAATCGATGACGGTCGGATCGTCGTCCTTGGTGTAATAGCCGCTGAGCCACATCATGATCGCCAGCATGGCGTCCTTCTTGTGGCCGCTGAAATCCTTGCAGCTGACGGCCGACACGTCGACGACCTGGGCCGATGACGGCGAGGTGGCCGCAACGACGGCGGCAATCACGGCAGCGCTGAGAACCCGCATGGCTCGCCTCCTGTTTGAGGTAAGTCAATCCACCTCGACCACCTTTCCTTCGTGCAGCGTCACCCGCCGATCCATGCGGCGCGCCAGATCCATGTTGTGGGTGGCGACGATGGCGGCAAGCCCGGAGGCGCGCACCAATTGCGCGAGCGTGCCGAACACGTGGTCGGACGTGCGCGGGTCGAGGTTTCCGGTCGGCTCGTCGGCCAGCAGGATGCGCGGCGCGTTGGCGACCGCGCGCGCGATCGCCACCCGCTGTTGCTCGCCGCCGGACAATTCGGCCGGCCGGTGGTTGAGACGATCCTTGAGGCCGAGGTAGTTCAGAAGCTCGGTGGCGCGGCGCCTGGCCTCGGCGCGCGGCAGGCCATGGATCATCTGCGGCAGCTGCACGTTCTCGAGCGCGGAGAACTCGCCGAGCAAATGGTGGAACTGGTAGACGAAGCCGATTTCGTTGCGGCGGATGCGGGTGCGCTCGGCGTCGGACAGGCCGGACGTCGCCAGTCCCTCGACGAACACCTCGCCGGCATCGGGCTGCTCGAGCAGCCCGGCGACGTGCAGCAGGGTCGACTTGCCGGCGCCGGACGGACCGATCAGCGCGACCGACTGGCCGGCCCACACCGCGAAGTCGGCTTGGTCGAGGATCTCGAGCGTCGTTTCGCCCTGGTGGTAGCGCCGTTCGATCGCTTGCAGGAAGATCGCGGGATGCTTGCCGTTCATCGCCGCCTCATTCGTAACGCAGCGCTTCGACCGGATCGAGCCGGGCGGCGCGCCACGACGGATAGAGGGTGGCGAGGAACGAAAGCGTCAGCGCCATCACCACCACCGCGACGGTCTCCGCCGGATCCATCGAGGCGGGCAGGTGCGACAGGAAGTAGAGTTCCTCCGGGAAAATCTTGCTCCCGGTGAGCCAGGAAAGAAATTGGCGGATCGCCTCGACGTTGAGGCAGACCAACAGGCCCAGGATGAAGCCGGCGAACGTGCCGACCACGCCGATCGAGGAGCCGGTGATGAGAAACACCCGCATGACCGCGCCCTGGGTCGCTCCCATGGTGCGCAGGATGGCGATGTCGTGGCTCTTGTCCTTCACCAGCATGATCAGTCCCGACACGATGTTGAGCGCCGCCACCACCACGATCAGGGTGAGGATGAGGAACATCACGTTGCGCTCGACCTGCAGCGCGCCGAAGAAGGTGCGGTTGCGCTGGCGCCAGTCGATCATGAAGATCGGGCGGCCGGCCGCCTCGGCCACCTGCTGGCGGAACGCGTCGATGCGGTCGGGATTGTTGGTGTAGACCTCGATCCCGTCGACGCTTTCGCCGCGGTTGAAATAGGCCTGCGCCTCGGGCAGCGCCATGAACACCACGCCGAGGTCGTATTCGGACATCCCGATCTCGAACACGGCGGCGGTGTTGTAGGGCTTGATGCGCGGGGTGGTGCCGAACGCGGTCACGGCGCCGCGCGGCGACACCATGGTGATGCGGTCGCCGGCGTGCACGGAGAGCTTGTCGGCGAGGCGCCGCCCGATCGCGAGCCCCTGCCCGGCGTCGAAGTTGTCGAGCGTGCCCTGGCGGACGTTGCCGGCGATCGAGCCGAGCCGGGAGAGATCCTGCGCCCTGATCCCGTGCACGAGGACGCCGCTGGAATCGAACTGCGAGGAGGCGAGCGCCTGGCCGACCACCACCGGCGCGGCGAGCGTCACGCCCGGCACCTTGGCGATGCGCTCGGCCACCGCCGCCCAGTCGGTGAGCGGGGATTCGAGCGGCTGGACCAGCAGGTGGCCGTTGAGGCCGAGGATCTTGTCGAGCAGCTCCTTGCGGAAGCCGTTCATCACCGCGAGCACGACGATCAAGGTCATGACGCCGAGCAGGATGCCGACGAACGAGAACCCGGCGATGACCGAGATGAACCCTTCCTTGCGGCGCGCGCGCAGATAGCGCAGCGCCAGCATCCACTCGAACGGGGCGAACATCCGCGTCCCGGTCGGCTCGCTCGCCGCCGCCGAGGTTGCCGCGTCCGCGACGTGCTCCGTTCGTGTGTCCAATGTGCGGGTCCTATCCGTGTGCGGCCGGCGTGCCGAGGGGGCGAAGAACGAATCGGGACACTAGCGAATTTCACCCGATTCAGGCGGATTCAAGCCCCTCCCCGGCAGGCAAAGCGCACAGGTTTATTGCGCAAGCCGGTCGATCGCCGCGGACGGGGTCATTAGCTCCCGGGTACCGTCGGCGCGGCGCTTGACCTCGACCTTGCCCTCGGCGAGCCCCCGCGGCCCGACCAAGACCTGCCAGGGGATGCCGATGAGGTCGGCGACCGCGAATTTCGCTCCCGGCCGCTCGTCGAGATCGTGGTAGAGCACCTCGACCCCGCGTGCGCCCAGGCTCTGGTAAAGCTCCTCGCTGGTAGCGTCGGTGGCCCCGTCCCCCGGCTTGAGGTTGAGGATGATCGCCTTGAACGGGGCGACCGCCTCCGGCCACTTGATGCCGGCCTCGTCGTGGAACGCCTCGATGACGGCGGCGACCAGCCGGCTCGGGCCGATGCCGTAGGAGCCCATGTGGACCGGGCGTTCGGTCCCGTCCGGCCCGGTCACCACGGCCTTCATCGGCAGCGAATACTTGGTGCCGAAGTAGAAGATATGGCCGACTTCGATGCCGCGGGCGGACACCTGCCGGTCGGCTGGCAGGCGCGCGAACGCCGCCGGGTCGTGCTTCTCCGAGGTGGCGGCATAGAGCGAAGTCCATGTGTCGACGATCGCCTGGAGCCCTCCGACGCTGTCGAAGTCGACGTGCGCGCCCGGAACCGAAAAATCGAGGTAGTCGCGGTGGCAATAGACCTCGCTTTCGCCGGTGTCCGCCAGGATGATGAACTCGTGGCTCAGGTTGCCGCCGATCGGGCCAGTGTCGGCGACCATGGGGATCGATTTGAGCCCCATGCGCGCGAAGGTACGCAAGTAAGCCACGAACATGCGGTTATAGGCGTGGCGGGCGCCGGCCTCGTCGAGGTCGAACGAATAGGCGTCCTTCATCAGGAACTCGCGCGAGCGCATGGTGCCGAAGCGCGGCCTTATCTCGTCGCGGAATTTCCACTGGATGTGATAGAGGTTGAGCGGCAGCTCCTTGTAGGAATGCACGTAGGCGCGGAAAATTTCCGTGATCATCTCTTCGTTGGTCGGCCCGTAGAGCATGTCGCGGCCGTGCCGGTCGGCGATGCGCAGCATCTCCTTGCCGTAGTCCTCGTAACGCCCGCTCTCGCGCCACAGCTCGGCCGGCTGAATGGTGGGCATCAGAAGCTCGATGGCGCCGGAGCGGTCCTGCTCCTCGCGCACGATCCGGCAGACCTTGTGGAGCACGCGCAGCCCCAGCGGCAGGAACGCATAGATGCCCGCGGCTTCTTGGCGCACCATGCCGGCGCGCAGCATCAGCCGGTGCGACACGATCTCCGCCTCCTTGGGCGTGTCGCGCAAAATCGGCAGGAAGTAGCGGGATAGGCGCATCGGCGATCGGCCCATGATTCGCGAGGCTTGAGCGGAGAGCCCGCGAGAGAAACCGGATCGGCGGAAAAAACACAAGGGCCGACAACGCGTTCCGTGGAGCGCGCCGGCGTCATCACGCTGTCGCGCTCCGGCGCGAAGGTTGCGCCGCGATGGCCCCTGGTCCGCCGCCCCCGGGCCGTCCCGGTTGTGTGGCGTTGGGTCACGACCTTGTGTGGCCTCGTCCCGCTTGATTTGGAAATGCGAGGTCGGCTAGCGTGCCGGCCGCAGGGTGTCGGCCGATCGGCCGCTTCCTGCGGTCCACGCCGTGTTCGGCGTGTTGGTCCAAGTCTTGGGAGGAAGAGCCCGACGGCGCGACCTGCGCTGCCACCCCGACGATAAGTCAGTCCGTTGAGTGCAAGTGCCGGGGATTACGGGCCGACATCAAGAAATGCGAGCAGGGCTTTGGCCCTGCTCTTTTTTTGCCCCGGAGCGGCGGCGGGAGCGCGGCGCTGCGTCCGCGACCCGGAAGCCGGCGATGCCGAGCGCGAGCTTCAGCCCGATCGGCTCGCCGACGATGACCGCGGCGAGGATCGAGGCGCTGACCGGCTTGACCGTGATGTTGAACAGGAGCCCGAGCAGCGCCACCCCCGGCCAATCGCGCCGCCTCGGCCACCGCCCGCGCAGCGCCAAGGTGATCGGCATGAGGCACACGAAGCCGACGCCGTAGCGCCAGCCGCCCAAGGTGACCGCATCGGTTACGCCGACGACGAAGCGCGTTGCACCGAGCGCCATGCCGCCGAGCGCGCTCGACACGACAGCGGCGGGCACGGCGAGGCGCGCATACGCACTCACGGGCGACCGGGAGGGTCGGTCGATGCGAACACGCGTAGAACATGGCGCGCGGCACGGACGTACGCAATTACGTCGTGGGTAATCGCGAGAGGGTCCCGCGCATCATCATCGCACGTCCTGCTGATTCACCCTGCCCTGCTACATCAAACCAACGTCACCGTTGCGTCGCCATGCGGGTCGCCCGCATGTCGCGTCCACCCTGGTGCAGAACCACCGCAACGACCTTTCCGCCCGCGTCGCGTTCGAAGTCGAGTTGTGCGTCGACGACTTTGTAAAAGAACTTGTCCTTGCCGCTGGCGAAGATCGGCAAGACTCGCTGCCCCGTGAGCCGGACTTCAAGGTGATCGCTGTCAAGCGCGACATCGAGGACGCCGAAGCTGAACCGGTATTGGCCGATGTAATCCCCGAGCGTGGCGGCGTCGAGTTCGATTTCCTTTGGCTCGGGCGGAATCTCGGACGCGCGCAGTTTTCGCGCCGGACGATCCCCGTTCTGGTGCAGCACAAGTCCGTTGACCGCACCGCTCGGATCGCGCGTGAAGCTCACGGTGGTGCCGACAATCTTGGCGAAAAACTCGTTGGCTGCAGATGGGATGATGGGAACCGCACCTTGTCCGCTCACCTGAGCGAAAAGCCCGTCGTTCATGCGAAACACCTTGAGCAGCAATCTGTCGGCAAGCCGATAGGTTCCCACATAATCGTCGAGCGAGGCAGCGGGCAGGGCGATGGCCTTGTATGAGGCGAGCGGCGAGTCCGCGTCGAGGACGGCAAACCCAAGGTCGTTGGCGCTCGCGGGCGTGTCGGCAAGGATGACGACTCCCCGCCGCCCATCGGCGGTGAAACCGAAAAAGGTTTTGTAGCCGGGGAGCGTACCGGCGTGCCAGACGATTCCCTTCTCGGTTATCAGCCAGCCGAGCCCGATGCGTAGGTTTCCCGCGATGCGTACGTTTCCCGCCTCGCTGCGCGGTTGCTGCGTCAGCTTCATCGCGGCGACCAAGGGCGATTGAACGATGCCCATGTTGGCCTTGAGGTAGCGCAGCATGTCGTTGCCGGTGGAACGGATGGCGCCGGTGCCCGCCAGCGCATCTAATAAGTTCCAGTCCTTCACCACCTTCCCTGTGTGGTCGTGCCCGGTAGCGAGATGACCGCGCATGGCGTCGGTCAGCACCGTGCTGCTCATCGTCATGCCGAGCGGCCCGAGAATCTCTTTGTCGACGAGGGCGCCATAGGTCGTGCGCGCCGATTGCGCCAGCGCATAGCCCAGCAGGCCGAAGCCCAGATTCGAGTCTTCATAGGAGGCGCCCGGATCGCGCGGCAGTTCGTAGTCGGCAAGAAAGGCCTTCAGCTTCGCCGCGTCGTAGTCGGCGTAACGATCGGCCGGGTCCTTCGGCCGCAGGTTGAACGGATCACGCGGCAGACCGGAGCGGTGGGTGCCGAGTTGGCCGAGGGTGATTTGCTTGCCGCCGCGGGACGGGATTTTGCAGTCCGGCAGAAGTTGCGCCACCGGCGTGTCGAGCGTCATGCGCCCCGAGAGCACGGCCTGGGCCAGGAGGGTGGCCGTGAAGGTCTTCGTTACCGAACCGATTTCATAGACCGTGTCGCCATCGGGCGCCTCGCCATTGTCGAGCTTGCCGTAGACAACAATCGCGCTGTTGTCGCCGTCCACCACGCCGAAGACCAGCGTCTGATAGATGCCCGCGGCGATGCGGTCCTGCGCCGCCTGCTCGACGCGATCCGGCAAAGGTCCCGCGCTTGCCGACACGCTCATCATCAAGCAAGCTCCAAGACAGCAGGCGGCGATGCGGCGATTCATCAGTGAGCGCATGTTCTCCTCGCTTGCGTCGCGTCTATGCAACTTATTGGTCGAAACCGCGCCAACCGCGGCGAGCGCGATGATGCTCATCCTGAGCATGGAGTCCTCCCTGGCTTAGTTGCGATGCGAGCTCCCGCCGGCTAGTCCGCTGCATTCCGTAACGCTACGGTTCGTAGCATATTCCGTCGCCATTTGACAAGATGCGCCCGCCCCGAAGGCGGCCCTACCGGTGCAATTACGTAGCGGGTAATTTCTGCGCGGCCCAATCGCGGAGCGTCGGCGGGAAAGAAGCACTCGATGCGGATTTCCTGCAGGGTCACGTCGCGGGCGGTGCCGAGCGTCGCGATGGTGGTGAACAGCTTGAGCGAGGTTGAGCCCTTGCGTGCAAGTGCCGGGGATTACGGGCCGACATCAAGAAATGCGAGCAGGGCTTTGGCCCTGCTCTTTTTTTGCCCCGGAGCGGCGGCGGGAGCGTGGCGCTGCGCCGCCGCGACCCGGAAGCGGGCAAACACCGCGGCGACGCCGGGCACCTTCGGCTAGTTACCCGCAGGGGCTGAGTTGCCTGTGAGCAGATCCAGGACGCTGTCGTGCAGCGTTTGATCGCGCACGACGTAGAACAGCCCACCGCGGCCGTTCTGGCTGCTGCCGCAGTTGGGCCCGTCCAGCGTTCCCTGCTGGTTCATGTCGCCGAAGATCGCGTAGGGCGTATTGCCGGAGGTCGACACCCCGATCTTCGCATGATTGAATTTTCCGCCGGAGCCGCCGGTCAGCCCGATCTCCTTTCCGGCCCACCGCCCGGTCGTTGCAATTTCAACCGCTCCCGGTTTGCTTGGATCATCCCAGCACTTGATCGGAGTAGATGCCGTCGTCGTCGGGATTTCCGGCTTTTCCCACCACGACGCGACCCGTAGCGACACGCCGCCCAGGATGGCGGAGACCATCTGCCACGGCGGCACGTGCCTGGCGGAGGGCTTGGAGATCAAGGTGACGCCGCTCGACAGATCCTGAGTCAAGGCAACTTGGCTCTTCGACTCCTTTCCGAGCGATTTGACCAACGCTTGCACGTCGGCCGGCCCGCCGTTGGCGACGAGTTGCGGATCGGTCGGATCGGTCACTACGCTGGCATTGGCAAGCGCATTGAGGATCTTGACCAGGTCGTCTTTGTTGATCTTCAGCGCGAAAAAGTGCTGGCTGACTTCCGTGTTGTCCTCGGGAACCTCCGCGCCGCTCCCCTGCTTGGGCGGCTGCATGATGCATCCCAGCGTATTGCCGTTTTTCTGCCGCGGATGGGTTTTGCTGCCGGCGCCGGGCCAATTGGGCGTCGACACCTGCAGGACAAAACCGTCGCCGGCGTCGTCCCAGGCGACCACGCCCTTGGAATGTCCCCACGGAGCGTCGCACGAGTCGCCGCAGCCGTGAATATTGGGATCTTGATAGAGCTGGTCGTTCCAGACGACGAAATGATAGTTTCCGTTATAGAGCTGACTGAAAGTGGCGCCGAGGGGATCGTTTGTCGTGTCGCCGACGCATCCGGGCCCTTGCTGCAGCTTGCTGCCCGGGCTGGCAAAAATGTACTGCTGGCTGAACCCTTCGCGGTACGTGACCGGCTTCCTGCCCGGCGGGTCGAACAGGCAGGCCCTGGTGTCCTGTCCTCCCTGGCAATTTGGGAACGCCGCCTGATTCAATTTGAAAGTGAACCACCACGGAACCGGCTGGCCTTGGGCGAGCAGCGGGCCCGGCGGATCCGCCGCCAATCCGGCACTACATCCGAGTCCTGCAACCGCCGCCAAACAGGCCGCCGCGACAGCGGAACGGGAAGCCGTCCAATGCCGATGAGAAAACATCATTTCCTCCCAGGTTCTTGAACCGGTCACCCTAGACCGTCTTGTTG
>DASPVJ010000257.1:0-2205 GCA_035622435.1 Xanthobacteraceae bacterium
CGACAACGCGACGGTGCGCCAGGCCGAGGCGGTGATCGCGGCGCTCGAAGGCGCCGCCGACGCCAGGCTGTTCGGCGCCGGCATGGCGGCGGCCATCGCGGTGGTGCTGGCATTCGATCCGCCCGCCCACGTCGTCGCGCCGACGGTGATGTACTGGGGGCTGCGGCGCTGGTTGGTCGAAGACGCGCCGCGCTACGGCTACCGCGTCACGCTGGTGGACACCACGGACCTCGACGCACTGCGCGCCGCGGTGACGCCCGGCGCCACCAAGCTGGTGTGGATCGAGACGCCGGCGAACCCGCTGTGGACCGTCACCGACGTGGCGGCGGCCGCCGACATCGCCCGTGCGGCGGGCGCGACGCTGGCGATCGATTCGACCGTCGCCACTCCCATCTTCACCCGGCCGCTCGGCCTCGGCGCCGACATCGTCATGCATTCGGCGACCAAGTACCTCAACGGCCATTCCGACGTGATCGCCGGCGCGCTCGCAACCGCCCGCAGCGACGGCCTGTGGGCGCGCATCGACACCATCCGCACCAGCCACGGCGCCATCCTCGGGCCATTCGAGGCGTGGCTGCTGCTGCGCGGCCTGCGCACCCTCGACGTGCGGGTGCGCGCCCAGGCGCAGGCGGCGCTCGAACTCGCGGCGCGGTTGGCGCAGCACCGCGCGGTCGACGAAGTGCTCTATCCCGGGCTCCCGCGCCATCCCGGCCACGCGGTCGCGGCGCGCCAGATGGCCGGCGGCTTCGGCGGCATGCTGTCGATAAGGGTCAAGGGCGGCGAGCGGGCGGCGATCGCGACCGCCGCGCGGGTCAACGTGTGGAAGCGCGCGACTTCGCTCGGCGGGGTCGAGAGCCTGATCGAGCACCGCGCCTCGGTCGAAGGTCCGAGTTCGCCCTGTCCGCCCGATTTGCTGCGCCTCTCGGTCGGCCTCGAGGACGCCGACGACCTCTATGCCGATCTCGACCGTGCGCTGCGCGCGGCGAACGATTGATACGACGTCGTCATTGCGAGCGAAGCGAAGCAATCCAGGGAACGCGTGCGGCTCTGGATTGCTTCGTCGCCCTTCGGGCTCCTCGCAATGACGGGTTCTCAATTCGACCCGTCGAGCAGTCTGCGCGCGATCACTTGCGCTTGAATTTCGGCGGCGCCTTCGAAAATGCTCAAGATGCGGGCGTCGCACAGCACCCGCGAGACCGGGTATTCGAGCGCGAACCCGTTGCCGCCGTGGATCTGCACCGCGTTGTCGGCGGCCGCCCAGGCGACGCGGGCGGCGAGGAGCTTGGCCATGCCGGCCTCGAGGTCGCAGCGCCGGCCGGAATCCTTCTCGCGCGCGGCGTAATAGGTGATCTGGCGCGCGATCATGATTTCCGCCGCCATCATGGCGAGCTTGTCGGCGACGCGCGGGAACGAAATGAGCGGCTCGCCGAACTGCACGCGCTCCTGGGCGTAGCGCAACGCGATATCCATCGCCGCCTGGGCGACCCCGATCGCGCGCGCGGCGGTCTGGATACGCGCCGACTCGAACGTCTGCATCAGCTGTTTGAAGCCCTGGCCCTCGACGCCGCCGAGCAGGTTCTCGGCCTCGACCTCGAAGCCGTCGAAGCCGATCTCGAACTCCTTCATGCCGCGATAACCGATCACCTCGATTTCGCTGCCCGACATGCCGCCCGCCGGGAACGGATCATCGTCGGTGCCGCGCGGTTTCTCCGCGAGCAGCATGGAAAGCCCGCGGTAGCCCTTCTCGCGCGGGTTGGTGCGCACCAAGAGCGTCATCAGGTCGGCGCGCACCGGATGGGTGATCCAGGTCTTGCTGCCGTAGACGCGGTAGACGTCGCCGACGCGCTCGGCCCGGGTTTTCAGCGACGCGAGGTCGGAGCCGGTGTTCGGCTCGGTGAACACCGCGGTGGGCAGCACCTCGCCCGCGGCGATGCGCGGCAGCCACTTCTCCTTTTGCTCCTCGGTGCCGCTGCCGAGGATGAGTTCGGCGGCGATTTCCGAGCGCGTGCCGAGCGAGCCGACCCCGATATAGCCGCGCGCCAGCTCCTCAGAGACCACGCACATGGACTCCTTGCCAAGCCCCATGCCGCCGTAGCTCTCGGGGATCGTCAGCCCGAACACGCCGAGCTCCGCCATCTGCGCGATGGTCTCGAGCGGAATGTAGTTGTTCTTTAGATGCCATTGGTGCGCGTGCGGCTCGACCTC
>DASPVJ010000258.1:0-3179 GCA_035622435.1 Xanthobacteraceae bacterium
CCCGCAATGCCGAGATAAATCCGTTGCACCTGCGGGTCGTTCTCGAGCGCCCGCGCCGTGCCTTCGAGCACGGTGCGCCCGGTCTGCAGCACGTAGGCGTAGTCGGCGATTTCCAGCGCCAGCGGCACCGACTGCTCGGCCAGCAGCAAGGTGAGGCCGCCGCGATGCAATTCGACGAGCTTCTCGTAGAGCGTCTCGACGATCGCCGGCGCGAGCCCGAGGCTCGGCTCGTCGAGCATCAGGAGCTTCGGATCGCTCATCAGCGCGCGGCCCAGCGCCAGCATTTGCCGCTCGCCGCCCGACAGCGTGCCGGCGCGCTGGCGCCGCCGCTCGGCGAGCCGCGGGAACAGCGCGAACACCCGCTCGAGCAGGGCCGGCACTCGGGTCTTGTCGGCGAGCGGCGTCGCGCCCAGCCGCAGGTTCTGTTCGACCGTCTGCGACGTGAACAGGCGCCAGCCCTCGGGCGACAAGGTGAGGCCGCGCGCCACCACGGCGTAGGCGGGCAATTGGCCGATCTCCTCGCCCATCCAGGCGATATGGCCGCGGCTCGCCCGCACCAGCCCGGCGATCGCATTGAGCGTGGTGGTCTTGCCGGCGCCGTTCGAGCCGAGCAGCGCGACCACGCTGCCGTCGGTCACGTCGAGCGACACGTCGGCGAGCCCGATCAGGTCGCCGTATCGGACCTCGAGATTGCGCACGCCGAGAAGCACGCTCATCGTTTTTTCCTGGCGCTTCGGGATCGTGCGCTAAGGCGCGTGCGCGCCGGGGTCGCGCGCATGCCGGCGCCCGAGATAGGCTTCGATCACCGCCGGGTCGTTGACGACCTCGAGCGGCTTCCCGCTGGCGATGGTCAGGCCCTGGTTGAACACGAGGACGCGTTCGGCGAGCGTGAGGATCACTTCCATGATGTGCTCGACGATCACGATGGTGACGCCCTTGGCGTGAATGCGCCGCACCAGCGCGATCGCGTCCTGGATCTCGGCGGGCGTCAAGCCGGCGAGCGCCTCGTCGAGCAGCAGCAGCTTGGGCTCGGTCGCGAGCACCCGGGCGATCTCCAGGCGCTTGCGCCCGGGCGTGCCCAGGCTCTTGGCCGGCGCCTGCGCCACCGCTTTCAGCCCGGTGAACTCGACGACGGCGGCGGCCGCCGCCCGCGCGTCGCCGCGATGATGATGGCGCAGGAACGCGCCCACCATCACGTTGTCGAGGATGGACATTTCCTCGAACGTCGCCGGCACCTGAAAGGTGCGGCCGATGCCGAGCCGCGCGTGCGCCTCCGCGCTGGCGCGGGTCACGTCGACGCCGGCAAAGACGATGCGGCCGGACGTGGGCGGAAAGTCGCCGGCGATGCAATTGAAGAAGGTGGATTTGCCGGCGCCGTTCGGTCCGATCAGGCCGACGATCTCGCCCTCGGCGACGTCGAGGCGCGCGCCCGACAGCGCCACGAAGGCGCCGAAGTTGCGGGTCACGTCGCGGGCCTCAAGCAGCATGACGCACCGCAGCCTTTTCGCGCCGGCGCGACCAGCGCTGCGACGCGCGCCGCCACAGGTCGACGAGGCCCCCCGGCTCGAACCGCGCCAGGATGACGATGATGCCGCCGTAGAGAATGTAGGTGAGGCCCGAGCCGCCGCCGCCGAACAGAGAATTGGTGGCGGTCTGCAGCGGGATCAGGATGACGGCGCCGAGCAGCGGGCCGAACAGGCTGCCGGCGCCGCCGAGCGCCGCGATGATGATCATCTCGACCGACCGCAGGATGCCGAAGCCGCTGTCCGGATCGATGAAGCCGACCATCAGCGCGTAGAGCGAGCCGGCGAGCGAGGTGAAGGCGGCCGAGAGCAACAGCGCATAGAGCTTGTAGCGGCTGACCGGCACGCCGAGGCTGCGCGCCGGCCGTTCGCCCGCCCGGATGGCGCGCCAGTAATAGCCCATGCGGCTGCGCTGCAGGTGCCAAGTCAGCAGCAGCAGGCAGGCGAGCACCGCGAGGAACAAATAATAGTAGGGGATCGGGCTGCGGAACGAGAGGTCGAGCCAGGTGCGCGAGACCGCCGGGCCCATCAGGCCGGTGGCGGCGCCGACGAAATCCCAATTGCCGATGGCGATGTGGATCAGCTCGGCGACCGCGATCGTCGCCATGGAGAAATAATGGCCGTGCAGCCGGAACGTCGGCAGCCCGATAATGACCGCGACCCCGAGGCTGATCGCGACGGCGAACGGCACGCCGGCGATCGGCGGCAGGCCCAGTTGCGTGAACACCAGCAGCGGCAGGTAGGCGCCGATGCCGAAGAACACCGCGTGGCCGACCGAAATCTGGCCGGCATAGCCGCCGAGGACGTTCCACGCCGAGGCGCCGATCGCCGCGAGCAGCACGTCGGCGCCTAGGCGGCCGTAAAAATCGTCCGCCAGCAGCCAGGGATAGAGTACGAACAAGCCGGCGAGCGCGATGCCGATGACGTTCATGCGCCGGCCTTTCCGAACAGGCCCTCGGGCCGCACCCACAGGATGGCGACGAACAGGCCGTACACGACGATGTCCTTGTAGACCGGGCCGAGCAGATAGGCGGAAAGCGACTGGATGACGCCGACCATGAGGCCGGCGGCCAGCGCTCCCGGAACGCTGCCGAAGCCGCCGAGCGCCACGACCACGAAGGCAGTCAGCGCCAGCGATTCCCCGACCGTCGGCGAAATGTAATAGAACGTCGCGATCAGCGCGCCGGCGATGCCGGCGCCGGCGCCCGACAAGCCCCAGGCGATCGCCTGCATGCGGTCCGGGCGGATGCCCATCAGCATCGCCGCCTGGCGGTCCTCGGCGACGGCGAGGAGCTGGCTGCCGACCGCGGTGCGGGTGAGCAGCAAGTGCAGCCCGACGGTGAGCACGATCGCCACGATGCCGGCGACGAGCTGCGGCACGCCGATCAGGATGCCGCCGACGTTGAGCACGCCCGGCAGCAGATCCTCCGGCAGTGTCTTGAAGTTGGCGGTGAAAATCCAGAACGCCAGATAGCGCAGGAGCAAGGCGAGCCCGAAGGTCGAGAGGATTTGCGCCAGCATCGGGCCGCGCATGACGTGGCGGATCAGACCGTAGTAGACGACGATGCCGAACAGGAACAGAAGCGCCGCCGCCGCGGGTCCGAACGCCAGCGGGCCGCCGTTGAGGTAGGTCACGATCAGGAATGCGAGATACAT
>DASPVJ010000259.1:0-3796 GCA_035622435.1 Xanthobacteraceae bacterium
CGATCAGCGCGGCGTCGGCGGCGAAGAAGCGGGTGTCGAAGCGGCGCGGGCGTCCCGGCGGCGTCACCGCGCGGGCGACGAAGTGGAGTTCGGAAAGGTCCGGGCGCACGCCGGCGGCGGCGAACGGATCGGCGGCGTCCGTGCGCGCGCCGTCGACCTTGCGGCCGATGAGGAGGCCGGTCTCCTCGAACGCTTCGCGGACGGCGGCGACCGCGAGCGCGCGCGCCTTGTCGCGGCTCGGCCGCTGCACGAGGCGCATCAGCTTCGCTTCGACGTGCGGATCGAGCGCGCCCGCGACCGGCGCGCGGCGGTCGTGCGGCTCGAGGCGGCCGCCCGGGAACACGAACTTGCCCGGCAGGAACACGTGGCCGTGATGGCGCTTGCCGAGCAGCACCTTGGGTGTCGCGCCGGCGCGGTCGATGAGGATCAAGGTCGCGGCGTCCTTCGGCCGGCGGCTGCGCGCCGTCGCCGCGCGCGCCGCCTGCGTCATGTGCTCGGCAAGCTCGTTCATCACCGCCGCCTCCGAAACTTGCCGCGGCGCGGGCCCTCGCGGCCGCGCAGGCGCAGCGCCGGCCTATGGCGGCCTTCCGAGAGCAGCTCGAAGCGCAAGGCGCCGGCGACCGGAATCGCCTCGACGAGCTTCACCGTCACCCGGTCGCCGAGGCGATGGGCCTCGCCGCTGCGCTGGCCGACCAGCGCATGGGCGGCCTCGTTATAGGCGAAGTAGTCGTTGCCGAGCGTCGCCGCCGGGATGAAGCCGTCGGCGCCGGTCTCGTCGAGCTTGACGAACAGGCCGGAGCGCACGACGCCGCTGACCCGGCCGGCGAAGGTGGCGCCGATCTTCTCGCTGAGGAAATTGGCGATCAGCCGGTCGACGGTCTCGCGCTCGGCCGTCATGGCGCGGCGCTCGGCGGCGGAAATGCGCGCCGCCACTTCGGCGAGCGCCTTGGCGTCGGTGTGCTCCGGCAGGCCGTCGTGGCCGAGCTTTTGCGCGCGGATGAGCGAGCGGTGCACGGTGAGATCGGCGTAGCGGCGGATCGGCGAGGTGAAATGGGCGTAGCGGCGCAGGTTGAGGCCGAAGTGGCCGTAGTTCTGCGTCGCATATTCCGCCTGCGCCTGGCTGCGCAGCACCACTTCGTTGACCAGCGCCTCGACGTCGGTGCCCTTCACTCGCGCCAGGATGCGGTTGAAATCCGCCGGCCGCGGCGCCTGCGACTTCGCCAGCGAAATGTCGAGGCTCTTGAGGAACTCGCGCAGCGCCGCGACCTTCTCCGCCGTCGGCGCGTCGTGCACCCGGTAGATCAAGGGCACGCGGGCGCGCTCGGCGGTCTCCGCCGCCGCCACGTTGGCGAGGATCATGAACTCCTCGATCAGCCGGTGGGAATCGAGCCGCGGCGGGGTGATCACCCGGTCGACGGTGCCGTCGGGGTTGAGCATGAGCTTGCGCTCGGGGAGGTCGAGGTCGAGGGGGGCGCGCTCGGCGCGCGCGCGCTTGATCGCCGCGTAGGCGGCGTAGAGCGGCGCGAGCACCGGCCGCAAGAGCGGCGCCGTCGCGTGGTCGGGCCGGCCGTCGACCGCGTCCTGCACCTGCGGATAGGCGAGGCGGGCGGCCGAGCGCATCAGCACTCGGTGGAACGTGTGCGCGCGCTTGCGGCCGTCGGCGCCGATCGTCATGCGCACCGCGATCGCCGGGCGGTCGACGCCCGGCTTGAGCGAGCCGAGGTCGGTCGAAATGCGCTCGGGCAGCATCGGCACCACCCGGTCGGGAAAATAGACCGAGTTGCCGCGGTTGAGCGCCTCGCGGTCGAGCGCCGAGCCGGGGTGGACGTAGTAGGCGACGTCGGCGATGGCGACGGTGACGATATGGCCGCCCGGATTGTTCGGATCGGCGTCGGCGACCGCGTGCACCGCGTCGTCGTGGTCCTTGGCGTCGGCCGGATCGATGGTGACGAGGGCGAGTTTGCGCCAGTCCTCGCGGCCGGCAAGCGTCGCCGGGCGCGCGTGCTCGGCTTCGGCAAGCGCGGCGCGCGGGAACACGTGGGGCAGGCCGTGAGCGTGGATGGCGATGAGGCTCACCGCTCGCTCGCTCTTGAGCGAGCCGAGCCGCTCGGTCACCCGCGCGGCCGGCAGGCCGAAGCCGCGCGGCCGGCTCACTTCGGCGGCGACGAGGTCGCCGTCGTGGGCGTCGCCGCTTAAGCCCGGGGCGATCGCGAGCTCGCGGCCGAGCGCCTTCTTGTCGACCGGCACCAGCCGCCCGCCGCCCGCCGCCAGGCGGCGGAAGACGCCGATCACCCGATGCTTCGCGCGGTCGACGATCTTGATGACGCGGCCGCTGTGGCGCACGGCCTCGCCCGCTTCGCCGGTTTCCTCGATGCGGACGAGCGCCCGGTCGCCGATGCCCGGCGCTTCGCCCGGCCGGGCGCGGCGCGGAACGATCACGCGGATCTTGAGCGCTTCCCCGTGCGCCTCCTCGTCCCACTCGGTCGGCACGGCGATGAGTTCGCCGTCGGCGTCGCGCTCGGCGATGTCGGCGAGCACGGTCGCGGGGAGCGTGCCGGCGCGGTGCAGCTTCTTGCGCCGGCGCTCGAGCGTGCCGTCGTCGGATAATTCGCGCAGCAGCGCGGTGAGCGCGGCGCGGTCGCCGGGGGCGACCGCGAAGGCGCGGGCGATCTCGCGCCGGCCGACCTTGCCGGGGCGGCTTTCAATGAAGGTGAGCACCTCCTCCTTGGAGGGGAGGGGCCGGGGATGGCGATTGGGGGGATTCATGAGGTAGTCCAAAATAACAGTCACAAACTAGATCTATCAAACAAACGCGACGTCATCCTGAGGAGCTCGGCGCGAAGCGCCGAGCGTCTCGAAGGATGGCCACAAGCACGGAGTCTACTTCCATCCTTCGAGACGGCCGTGCTTCGCACGGCCTCCTCAGGATGACGGTTCAGGGTGACGCACGTCTTACTCTGACCCCTTCGCCCGGCGCGCCGGCTTCGCACTCGCGCGCGCGGGAGGCTTGCGCGGCGCGGTCGTCTTCGCCGCCTTGGCCGCCCGCTTCGCCGGCGGCTTCGCGGCGGCACGCCGCGGCGCCGGGGCGCCCGCCTCGGCAAGGCCCGCGGGCTTTGCCGCCTTCCCCGCGGGCGCGCGTTTCGCCGGCCGGCCGGCGAGCGCTTCGGCGCGGGCGTCGATCAGCGCCACGGCTTCGTCAAGGGTGATCGTCTCCGGGGTCTTGTCGCGCGGCAAGGTCGCGTTGACGCCATCGTGGCTCACATAGGGGCCGTAGCGGCCGTTCTTCGCCACGATCGGCCCGCCCCTGGTCGGATGGCCGCCGAGCGGACGGCCGGGGTCGGGGCCGAAGCGCCGGTCGCGGCCCTTGAGCTTCTTCTCCGCGATCAGGGTCACCGCGCGGTTGAGTCCGATGGCGAGCACGTCGTCGCCGCTCTCGAGACTCGCGTAGGTCTTGCCGTGCTGGACGTAGGGCCCGAAGCGGCCGATGCCGGCGAGGATCGGCTCGCCCGATTCCGGATGGCGCCCGACTTCGCGCGGCAGCGCCAGCAAGGCGAGCGCGCGGTCCAAATCGACGTCGTCGGGGGAAACCCCGCGCGGCAGGCCGGCGCGCTTGGGTTTCTCGCCGTCGACCTGTTCGCCGAGCTGCACGTAGGGGCCGTAGCGGCCGCTGCGCAACGTCACTTCGAGCCCGCTCGCAGGATCCTCGCCCAACCGCTTGTGGCCGTTCTCCGGCTCGCCTTCGCCCGGCACCGAGAGCGTGCGGGTGAAGCGGCAGTCCGGATAGTTCGAGCAGCCG
>DASPVJ010000260.1:0-2482 GCA_035622435.1 Xanthobacteraceae bacterium
CCTCTACGCCCGCGGCAAGCGCGAGATCGACGCGGACGACGTGCTGGCGACGGTCGCCGACGCGTCCGGCCTGGTGCTCGATGCGGTCGTCGACGCGGCTTTCGCCGGCCGCGCCGGCGATCTCGAAACCCAGCTCGCCAAAGCGCGGGCGGCCGGGATCGCGCCGGCGCGCATCGTCGCGGCGGCGCTCACCCAGGCGGCGCAGCTGCATCGGGCGCGCATCGGCGTCGAAGCCGGAAGCCCGGTGGCCGAGGTCGTCGACCAGATGCTGCCCAAGGCCCAATTCCGCCGGCGAGGCGCCGTGGAGGCGGCCGTTGCGGCCTGGACCGCGACCCGTCTCGAAGGCGTCATGGCGGACTTGGCCGCCGCCAGCCTGGAAACACGGCGCCTGTCGGGCCCGGTCGCGGACCTCGCCGACCCGGTGGTCAGCCGCGCCCTGCTGATCGCTGCGACGGCCGCGCGCCGGCGCGCCTGACAGTCATTGCGAGCGAAGCGAAGCAATCCAGGGCAAAGAGCACAGTGGCTGCGGCTCCTGGATTGCTTCGTCGCCCTTCGGGCGCCTCGCAATGACGTCGTGACCGATCACGCCGGCCGCTCGAGCCGTCGGATCACGTGGTCGAGTTGCTCGAGGGTTTTGTAACGGATTCGCAGTTCGCCGCCCTCGCCGCGGTGGTCGATGGCGACCGCAAGGCCGAGCGCATCGGACAGCCGCTTCTCCAAGATGAGCGTGTCGGCGGTCTTTCTCGCCCGTTGGCGCGGCTTGGCGACCTTGCCGGCCTGCTCGGCGCGCTCCTGGACGATCGCCTCCACTTGCCGCACGTTGAGGCGCTCGGCAACGATCGCCCGCGCCATGGCGACCGGATCGGGTTGGTTCAGCAACGCGCGCGCATGTCCGGCGGAAAGCCGGCCGTCGTTGAGAAAGGCCTTCACCTCGTCCGGCAATTTGAGCAGCCGCAGCGTATTGGCGACGTGGCTGCGGCTCTTGCCGACGATCTTGGCGATGTCGTCCTGGCCGTGGCCGAACTCGTCGGCGAGCGCCTGATAGCCCGCCGCCTCTTCCAGCGGATTGAGGTCCGTGCGCTGGACGTTCTCGATGATGGCAAGCTCGAGCGCTTCGCGATCGTCGACTTCGAGCAGGAGGATCGGCACGTCGTGGACGGCGGCGCGCTGGGCCGCGCGCCAGCGCCGCTCGCCGGCGATGATCTCGAACGCATCGGCGGCGCCGCGGATGGTGCGCACCAGAATCGGCTGAATGATGCCGCGCTCGCGAATCGACGCCGCCAATTCGTCGAGTTCGGCGTCGGCGAAGTTGCGGCGCGGATTGCGCGGGTTCGGCCGCAGGAATTCGATCGGCACGCGCCGCTGGCTGCGCGTGCGCTCGAGCACCGCCGTTTCATCGCCGACGTCGCCGATCAGCGCAGCAAGTCCGCGCCCCAATCGCGATCTCGCTGCTTCTTCCGCCATCGCGCTCTCCCCCGAATCCATCACGCGGCCCGCAGCGACTTCTCGCGCTGGATGATCTCCGAAGCGAGGCGCAGATAGGCTTGGCTGCCGAGGCATTTGAGATCGTAGAGCAGCACCGGCTTGCCGTAGGACGGCGCTTCCGACACGCGCACGTTGCGCGGGATGACGGTGTCGTAGACCTTCTCGCCCATGAATTGGCGCACGTCCGCCACCACTTGCCCGGCCAGATTGTTGCGCTGGTCGTACATGGTGAGCACGACGCCGTGGATCGTAAGATGCGGATTGAGCGTCGCCTTGACCTGCTCGACCGTTTTCAGCAATTGCGACAGCCCTTCGAGGGCGAAGAACTCGCACTGCAGCGGCACCAGGATCGCGTCGGCGGCCGCCATGGCGTTGACGGTGACGAGATTGAGCGACGGCGGGCAGTCGACCAGCACGTAGCCGTAGGCGGCGCCGAACGCGGGCGCATCGAGCGCGGCGAGCGCGTTGCGCAGGCGATAGGCGCGGTCGCGCTCCTGCGCGATTTCGAGTTCGAGCCCGGAGAGATCCATGGTCGACGGCACGATGTGCAGCCGCGGCACCGCGGTCTCGTGGATCGCCTCGCGCAGGCCGGCCTCGCCGATGAGCACGTCGTAGGTCGATCGCCGGCGGCTCTTGCGGTCGATGCCGAGACCGGTCGACGCGTTGCCTTGCGGATCGAGATCGATGATCAGCACCTGCTCGCCGATGGCGGCAAGCGCGGTCCCGAGGTTGATCGCCGTCGTGGTCTTGCCGACTCCGCCCTTCTGGTTGGCAAGCGCAAGCACTCGGCGCGCAACGGGCGGCGGCGGCGTCATGGCGTCCGTTTCGTCGTGACCGAGCATGGGCTCTAGCGGCTCGAGGCCCGCCTCTGCGCCCGTTGCACCGAAACGATGCGGCCGCGCGGATCGGTCTTGCTGGGGATGAGCATGGCTTCGATGTTCCAATATTTAGCGGCTTCGGTCAATTCAGCCTCTACATCTTGTCCCTTGGGGAACAA
>DASPVJ010000261.1:0-5577 GCA_035622435.1 Xanthobacteraceae bacterium
ACCATTTTGTAGAAGGCGTGCAGCCGGCTCATGCCCTGGCGGCCGAACCCGCAGTCGGTCGAGACGATCAGCCGCTGCGGGTCGATCGCCTTGAGCGCGCGGCGGATGAGCGCGGCGACCTCCTCCGGCCGCTCCACTTGCAGGGTGCGGTGGCTGACGACCCCGATGGCGATCTTCTTGTCGGCGCCGATGCCGGCGGCGAAGCTCTCGATCTCGTCGCCGCCGTTGTCGGCCGCCTCGAAGGTGACGACGTCGACGTCGAGCCGGTCGAAGAACGGCAGCGCCTGGGTATAGAAGCGCCGCTTGGTCTCGGTGCGCTGGGCGGCGGGATTGCCCCAGCAGGTGTGGCACCAGACTTCCGTCTTGGCGCGCAGGCCCTTGACCTCGGCGTTGAACGCCTCGACCAGGAAGTCGCCGGTCACCTCCTTGTCGTCGACCCCGACCATGCCGTGGATCGCCGGCTCCTCGACCTGGATCACCGGGCAGCCGGCGTCGGCAAGATCGCGCAGTTCCTCGTTCATGACGGCGGACAGGGCCATGATCAGGTCGCGTCGATCGCGGTAGTGCCGGTCGTTGACGCCGGTCGCCAGCATCTGGCCGGAGATGGCGCCGAACTTGACCGGCTTGCGGGTCATTCGCTGCGCCACCTTCCAGACCCGGGCGTATTCGAGCGGCCCGCGCCGCACCGCGCCGGTGACGTGCGGCAGCACGCGCGTCTCCAGCACCTCGAACATGATGTCGCCCGCCGCCTTGTCGCGGCTCGACGCGGTGCGCCCGCGCCCGACGTAATGGCCTTCGAGCCCGCCGAGGCGTTCGGCCGCATAGGAGAACCACGCGCGCCCGGCGACGTCGCAATCGCAGCGGGCGTCGCCGTCGGTCAAGAGATCGAGGCCGGCGCGGGCCTGATCGGACAGGTAGCTCGCGACCGCGTCGGTATATTGCTCGCGATATGCCAGGTCGGTCATCGCCAGGGAGAACGGCCGGCCGTGCAGGTTCGCCACGTACCAATGGGGTCGCGGCAGCGAGCCGGTGACGGTGGTGAGCAGCGCGCGGTCTTTGGAGACGGTCAGCATGCAGCTTTCCAGAGCGGTTTCGGCCGCAAACAATGGCAACAAAGGTGTAACTTTGCGGCCGATCGACGGCAACCGCGCCGCGCTTGGCTTGCGCCGGGTTCCCGCCGGCTGCTATCGTGTTACCCGTTCCAGCGTTTTTCCGGGGGAATATCGGTTCAAGCAATCGCCCTGGATCGCCCGCATGTCGCGGCGGTCCAATAACCTCGCCGGCTGCCACAAAACGGCTGCGAATGTCGGCTCCGCTGCAACCCGCGCCAATCGAGGATCGCCGTCCATGAACCTGAAGCTCATCATCGCCGCCGCGGCCCTCGCCGCGATGCCGACCGTCGCCCTTGCCCAGGCGAGCGGCGCCGCCCCGCCGAAGGGTACGCCCCCAGCGCCGAAGCCGACCAAGGCCGACGCCCAGAAGGTCGTGCAGATCATCAGCGCGGACAAGGCAAAGGTCGCGGCCTACTGCTCGATCGAGGCGCTCTACGACCAGATGGATCAGGCCAGGGAGAAGAAGGATCAGAAAAAGATGCAGGATCTCAGCAAGCAGATTCAGGCGCTGAGCGCGAAGCTCGGAACGGAATACAGCAACCTGATGAACGGCTCCGCGGCGATCGACCCGGACTCCAAGGAGGGCAAGGAGCTCAATGCGGCCTTCGAGCCGCTTGATAAGCAATGCCCCAAATAACCTACGATCGACGTTTTCCCGCAGCCATCGGCGCGGTTGGCGCCGGCCGCGCGGGTGCCCTGAGACGACCGCCGTCTTGATCTCCGCCGCAACCCCGCAACCATCGAGGAGTATCGCAAATGAAGCTGAAATTCATCGTCGCCGTCTCGGTTCTCGTGGCGATGCCGGCCGTCGCCCATGCGCAGGCCAAAGGCGCGAAGCCGACCAAAGCCGACGCCGACAAGGTCGTCCAGATCGTCAGCGCCGACAAGGCAAAAGTCGCGGCCTATTGCGACTTGGCCAAGCTCGGCGACGACATCGACGCGGCCGCGCAGAAAAAGGATCAGAAAAAGATGGACGATCTCAACAAGCAGGCGGACGCGCTGCAAGCCAAGCTCGGCCCCGAATACGCCAAGCTGATGGCCAGCCTCGAATCGATCGATCCGGACTCCAAGGAGGGCAAGGAGTTCAACGCGGCCTTCGAGCCGCTTGATAAGCTGTGCGGCAAATGACGAGCGCGCGTGATTGCGCTCCGCATCAATCGGCAGGCCGCGATCACCGCGTCTTTTCCAGCAAGCGCTTGAGCGCCACCGCGTTGTTGCGCGCCTCGTCGCGCGACGCGTAGAGCAACGTCACCGGCCCGTCGCGCCGCCGTTCGCGCAGCTGCGCGACGGCGCTGCGCCCCGGCTCGGCCTTAAGTTCGCGCGCGTAGTCGGCGGCAAAGGAATCCCAGGCGGCCGGATCGGCGTGCACGCGGCGGCGCAAGGCGTCGCTCGGCGCGATGTCCTTGAGCCAGAGGTCGATGCGCGCCTTGGCCTTGGCGATGCCGCGCGGCCACAGCCGGTCGACCAGCACCCGCAAGCCGTCGCCGGCCTCGGCCGGCGCGTAGACGCGCTTCACCCGAAGCCCGCGGCTCGCCGCGCCCGCTCGCTTTGCTGACGTCATTGTGGCTCACCTCAAACTTCCCGACGTAGGGCGCATTAGCGAAGCGTAATGCGCCATTTCAACACGGCGGATTACGCCTTGCCCATGGTGCCTCGCTCCGCAGCAGGCCGGCTCACAAATTCAACTGATAGCCGACCGGCACCCAGCGATAGCCGCCGGCCGATCTCTCCACCAGGCCGAGGCCGGGGAACGGCATGTGGAAGCCGGCGACGAGGAGCCCGTCGGTCGCCGCCATGTCGAGGATGCGCTTGCGCGTCGCCACCGCCTTGTCCTTGTCGTCGTCGACGTCGATGTGCCACTCGGGCCGCTGCACCGCAACGACGTAGTGGATGCAGGTGTCGGCCCAGATCAACAGGCGCTTGCCCGCGCTTTCGACGTGATAGGCCATGAGGCCGGGCGCGTGCCCGGCGGCGTCGACCGCGCGGATGCCCGGCGCGATCTCGTCGCCCGGTTTGACGAAGCGCGCACGGTCGGCGAGCGGGAGGGCGATGTCGACGAACAGCTGACGATTGAACTTGCGCGCTTCGCGCACGTTCTCGCCGCGCTTCCAGAAATCGAACTCGGCGGCGCCGAACACGTAGCGCGCGTTGGGGAACACCGGGCGGCCGCCCTCGGTCAGCCCGCCGATGTGGTCGGGATGGCCGTGGGTGATGACGACCACGTCGACGTCGCCCGGCCGGTAGCCCGCCTGGGCAAGCCGCGCGACCAATTGGCCGTCGGGCAGCCGGTTGCGCAATTGCTCGCGCTCGCGGCGCAGCGCGCCGTTGCCGGTGTCGAACAGGATCAGCTCTTTGCCGGTATTGACCACGGTCGGGATGAACGGGTGCTCGTAGCGGTTTTCGTCGATGCGGTTGGCGCGGGCGAGCGCGTGCACGTCGGCGGCCGCGCGCTCGCCGCCGAAGCTCGGATGCAGCCCCTCGCGGATCGCCTTGCTGTCCATGACGGCGGCGATCTCGAAGCCGCCGAACTTGAAGCGGTGGATGGCGGACTGCAGTTCGCCTTGCATCGACGCGGGCACCTTGGACCTCCCGGGCTGTCGGCTCGGTGCGAATGACTAAAGCGTGATGGCTTTTCTTCGAATCGCCATCGCGCTTTAGCTTATTCTTGGAGCATGATGTTTTCCGAAAACCGGTACCCACTTTTCGGCATCATGCTCTAGCAGCAAGCCTTGCGACCGCGAAGCCCCCGCGGGTTTGCGGCGCGGGCCGAACCGCGATCAACCCCACTTGTGGGCGCGGATGGTGCGGACGAAGGCGGCCACCGCCGGCGGGTACTTGCGGCCCGGCACGGTGATGAGGCTGATGGTGCGCTCGATCGCAGGCTCGACCAGCGGCCGCCGGATGCTGTCCGGATGGGTGACCGCGTATTCCGGCATGAAGGCGAAGCCGATGTTCGCCATCACCATCGCCTGCACCCAATCCTCGCGCTCGGAGCGGAAGCGGGCGTAAAGCTTGACGCCCATCTCGGCGCATACGCCCATGACCATCTCGCGCATCTCGCACGACAGCCGGTCGACGTAGGGCTGGCCGGACAGGTCGCGCAAAGCCAGGGCGTTGCGTTCGCGCAAGGGATGCTCCGGCGGCAGCAGGACCACGTAGCGCTCGGTGTACAGCGGCTCGGCGCGGTAGTTGTCGCCGAGGCCGTCGAGCGGGTTGAGGATGGCCAGGTCGAGTTCGTCGGCGTCGAGTTGCGCCGCCAGCGCCTCGGGCGCGCCGTCGCGCACGATGGTATCGACGCCGGGCGATTGGTGCTCGAACGCCGCCAGCAGGGCGCCGAGGCGCATCGGTCCGATGGTCGACATCACCCCGAGCCGGATCGGTACCTGATCGAGCAGCCGGAAGTCCTTGGCCACCGTCTCGGCCGCTCGCGCCTGTTCGAGGATCTGGCCGAGATGCGGCTGCATGCGGCGGCCGAACTCGGTCAGCGCGACCTGGCGCCCTTCGCGATGGAACAGCGGGCTGCCGAGCTGCGCCTCCAGCTTCTTGATCGCGGTGGTGAGGGCGGGCTGGGAAACGTGGCAAGCCTCGGCGGCGCGGGTGAAGCTGAGCGCCTTTGCCGCCGCAAGGAAATAGCGCACCTGGTGCATTTCCATGACAGCCCCCTTCGGCGACAGCGGCAGGTGGCGATTATAGCGCGGTCGACCCCAGCCGGCGATTATCGATCGATAACCAAACGGTTGTTCTCCGGCCGATGGACCTGTGGCCCCATGGCCGTTGTCGCATCAACTCGAAGGGAGCACCGCCATGACGGTCTATATGGTTGAACGCAATCTCAAGGGGATCGCGATGAGCGACCTCGCCGCCGCCCAGCAACTGGCCATCAGCACGTCCAATGCCTACGCCGCCAAAGGTACGCCCATGCGCTACATCCGCTCGACCTTCGCGCCGGAGGACGGCCGCTGCATGTGCCTGTTCGAGGCGGGCAGCGCCGCGGACGTGAAGCGGCTCAACGACGAGGCGAAACTGCCGTATTCGCGGGTGGTGGAAGCGCTCGATCTCACCCCGTGAGCGGACGCCGGCGCGGCGCCGTCACTCCGCCGCCGTGGCCGGCCGCAGCGCCGCTGCTATTGCGGGCGAGAGGTAGACGCCCTGGCGCTTGAGTTCGCGCTGGATGGCGGCGACCGCGAGGTCGCGCGGGCGGCGGCCGCTGCCGGCCGCGAGCGCCGCCGCGACGCCGGCCGCCTGGCCGGTGAGCCAGCATTGCGGGATTTCGCGCAGGAACGAGTGCGAACTCGGATCGCAGGCGAGGTGCCGGCCGGCGCCGAGGATATTGTCGAGCCCTTGCGGCAGCAGCGCGCCGTAGGGCACCGAGATATTGGGAAACTTGGGCGCCAGCGACGGCGACACGCCGATTTCGTCGTCCCATACGCGGCCGGTGGGCCATTGCTCGCGCGTCACCTTGCAT
>DASPVJ010000262.1:0-2180 GCA_035622435.1 Xanthobacteraceae bacterium
GCGGCGGAGGACGAAGTGCTGATCAACACGCTCAAGGGCGCGCCGCGGCTCGACGTCCCGGATCAGTTCCGCCCGACGTTCATGGCGGAGGTCGAGAAGGCGCATCCGGATTATTTCGCCGACCTGCCGCCGCTGCCGTAGATCAGGCAGCCGCCAGCCCGTAGCGCCGCCGCAGATGGTCGGCGATAAGCTTGCCGGCGAGCGAGATGAGAAACACGAAGGCGATGTAGATCGCCGCGGTGGCGGTGAGGATTTCGATCGGCTCGTACCAGATGTTCACCAGCCGCTGGGATTGCGACATCAGGTCGGGCACGGTGATCACCGAGATCAGGGTCGAGGACTTCACGATCACGGTGAACTGGTTGACGATCGACGGCGCCGAGGCGAGCGCCACCTGCGGCATGACGATGCGCATGAACGTCTGCGCCGGCGACATGCCGGCGCAGTAAGCCGCCTCGCGCTGGCCGCGCGGCACCCCTTCGATGCCGGTGCGGAAGGTTTCCGCCAGGTAGCCGCTCGATTGCAGGGCGAGCGCGAGCCAGCCGGCGGCAAAGAAGCTCTTGGGAAACCCGAACAGCTCGGGCCACACGTAGGCGACCCACATCAGCTGCACGAAGATCGGCGTGTCGCGGAAGAACTCGATCAGCAGCACGGCGAGCGGTCGCAGCGGCGCCACGTAGAGGCGCACGAGGCACAGCACGAGGCCGCCGACGATCGCCGCCGCAAAGGCGATGACGCAGACTTCGACGGTGACGGCGAAGCCGGAGAACAGCGCGTCGCGCTGGTTCCACACCAGGCGTTCCCAGTTGCCCATCACCCGCTCCACGCACTCCTGTCATTGCGAGGAGCCCGAAGGGCGACGAAGCAATCCAGGACCACCGCCGCGGCGTTCCTTCCCCTGGATTGCTTCGCTTCGCTCGCAATGACGAAGAACGCCGGCATTGAGATCGCCTCACGCCCAGATCTTTCGTCGCCAGCGTTCGCTGAAGGCGCGCACGCCGGTCGAGAGGATGAAGATGAGGAGGAAGTAGACGAGCGCGGCGCCGGTGTAGAGCGGCAGCGGCCGCATCTCCTGCTGGGTGACCATGGAGACGTCGTACATCAGGTCGGGGACCGCGATGAGCGAGACGATGGTGGTCGCCTTGAACAGGGAGACGAACTGGTTGAGCGCCTCCGGCAGCATGCGCCGCACCACCTGCGGCAAGGTGATGCGCCAGAGGATCAGCCGTTCCGACATGCCGAAGGCGCGGCCGGCGTCGAGATTGCCGCGCGGGATCGCCTGGATGCCGGCGCGGAACGTCTCGGCGAAATAGCCGCTGTAGACGAGGCCGAGCGCGAGCACGGCCGAGGCGAAGGGATGAAACTCGACCCGCCGCCGGATGGCGATGCCGATCAGGAGCGGCAGCACGAAGTGCACCCACACCAGCATGATGTAGTCGGGGGCGTTGCGAAACAATTCAACGTGGGCGGTGCCGAGCCAGCGCAGGGGAAAGAACCGGTTCACGCGCATGAGCGCGGCGCCGAGCCCGGCGCAGAGCGCCAGCGCCGCGGCGCCGAGGAAGACGAGCGCGTTGACGGCGAGGCCGTTAAGCAGGATGGCGCGATAGTCCCAGAACAGGGAGAGATCGAGCGCCTGGCGCAGGCCTTGCGACAAGGGCAGACTCTATCGTTTGAGCATGATCTTGTCCGAAAACCGGTACCCACTTTTCGGGATCATGCTCTACTTCCGATACTTGGACAGGAACTTGCCCAGCCGCTCGGACTTCGGCGCGCCGAAGACGTCGGCCGGCGCGCCCTCTTCCTCGATCAGGCCGTCGTGCAGGAAGATGACCCGGTCGGAGACTTCGCGGGCAAAGCCCATCTCGTGGGTGGCGACGATCATGGTGGTGCCGTCGGCGGCAAGCTCGCGCATGACGGAAAGCACCTCGTCGGTCAGCTCGGGATCGAGCGACGAGGTGGGCTCGTCGAACAGCATGGCCTTGGGACGCATGGCGAGCGCGCGGGCGATGGCCGCGCGCTGCTGCTGGCCGCCGGAGAGCCGCGCCGGGTATTCGCCCGCCTTGTCGGTGAGCCGCACCCGGCGCAGGCATTCGTGCGCCAGCGCGGTCGCCTCGGCGCGCGGCAGCTTGCGCACGCGGATCGGCGCCTCGACCACGTTGCCGAGCACGGTCATGTGCGGC
>DASPVJ010000263.1:0-5253 GCA_035622435.1 Xanthobacteraceae bacterium
GTCGGCGCGGATGGCGTCGATGCGCACCGCCTGCTTGGGCGCGTAGATGGCGACAAATCCGTCGAGATAGGGCTGGCCCGGGCGATAATAGTCGGGGTTGCGCACGCCCTTGATCGACTGGCCGGTCTCGTAGCCGGCGAACTTGAACGGGCCGGAGCCCATGATGTTCCTTTCGTACCAGCGCGGATTCTTGTCGAGGATCGCCTTCGCGTAGATCCAGTTGTACGGATCGGCGAGCGCCGGCAGAAAGGCGTTGGTGGCGAATTTCAGGCGGAACACCACGGTCGACGGATCGGGCGCCTCCACCTTGTCGATCATCATGTAGAAGCTCTCGCGCGCGCTGACGAGGCCTTCGGGCGGATGCACGATCGCCTCCCAACTCGCCGCCACGTCGGCGGCGGTGAGCGGCGTGCCGTCGTGGAACTTGACGCCCGCGCGGATGCGAAACGTGTAGGTCTTGCCGTCGTCGGTCGGCGCCGGCATTTCGGTGCACAGGTCGCACACGAAGTCGGTGGTCGAGGCCGGATTGTCGGGATCGATGCGGATCAGCACGCTGTAGAACGGCGCCGCCCCGTGCACGGTGGCGAAGGTGGTCTCGCGGTGGCCGTCGAAGCTCGGCGGCGCATCGGCCGGGATCATGTAGGTCAGCGTCCCGCCGCGCTTGGGGGTTTCGTCGGCGGCGGAGGCGGCGACCAAACAAACGGCGCCGAGCGCCGCGAATAGCGATGTTTTGATCATGATTTCACTCCCCGACTTCGCTGCACGCGACCCAATGGCCGGGGCGCACCTCGCGCAGCTCCGGCCGCACGCGGCGGCAGCTTTCGACCGCGATCGGGCAGCGCGGATGAAACACGCAGCCGGACGGCGGATTGATCGGGCTCGGCACCTCGCCCTTGACCGGCCGGAAGCTGCGCGCCGCCTCGACCGCCGGATCGGGCACCGGCACGGCGTCGAGCAGCGCCCGGGTGTAGGGATGCAGGGCGTGGTCGAACAGCTCGTCGCAATCGGCCAGCTCGACGATGCGGCCGAGATACATCACGGCGACGCGCTGGCACAGGTGCCGCACCACCGAGAGATCGTGGGCGATGAACAGATACGTCAGCCCGAAGCGCTCGCGCAGATGCTCCAGCAGGTTGACGATCTGCGCCTGGATCGACACGTCGAGCGCCGAGACCGCCTCGTCGCAGATGATGAATTCCGGCTCGAGCGCGAGCGCGCGGGCGATGCCGACCCGCTGGCGCTGGCCGCCCGACATTTCGTGCGGATAGCGGTCGGCGAAATTGGGATCGAGCCCGCAGGTCTTGAGCAGCTCGGCGACGCGGGCGGCGCGGCGCCTGGCGTCGGGCTCGATCGCGTGCACCTTCATCGGCTCGGCGATGATGGCGCCGACCTTCATGCGCGGATTGAGCGAGCTGTAGGGGTCCTGGAAGATCACCTGGATGCGGCGCCGCAGCGCGCGCAGCTCGTTGTGCTTGAGCGTGGCGAGGTCGACGCCGTCGTAGACGATGGCGCCGGCGGTCGGCTGTTCGAGGCGGAGGATGCAGCGGCCGGTGGTGGTCTTGCCGCAGCCGCTCTCGCCGACCAAGCCGAGGGTCTCGCCGCGGCGGAGCGTGAAGTCGATGCCGTCGACCGCCTTCACCTCGCCGATGGTGCGGCCGGCGAGGAGGCCTTCGGTGACGGGAAAATGCTTGCGCAGCCCTCTGACCGCGAGGAGCGGCGGCGCCTCGCTCGACGGCGCCCTCATGCCACCGCTCCGAGCGCGCCTATCTCCTCGGCCCGCAGGCAGGCGGAGACCTGGCCGGCGGTCCCCGCCGGCACCAGCGGCGGCCGCAGCGCGCCGCAGGCATCGACCGCGAAGCGGCAGCGCGGACGGAAGGCGCAGCCGGGGGCGAGGCGCGTGAGGTCGGGCGGCTGGCCGTCGACCGGATCGAGGCGGGCGCGGCGCGGGCGGTCGAGGCGCGGCACCGAGCGCAGCAGCGCCATGGTGTAGGGATGGCGCGGGTCGCGGTAGATCGCCGCCGCCGGGCCGCTCTCGACGATGCGGCCGGCGTACATCACGTTCACCCGCTTGGCGTAGCGCGCCACCACGCCGAGATTGTGAGTGATGATGATGAGCGCGACCCCGAGCCGGCGGGTGAGCCCGCTCATCAGCTCGAGGATCTGCGCCTGGATGGTGACGTCGAGGGCGGTGGTCGGCTCGTCGGCGATGATCAGCTTGGGCTCGCAGGCGAGCGCGATGGCGATCATCACCCGCTGGCGCATGCCGCCGGAAAGCTGGTGCGGGTATTGCTTGAGGCGGCGGGCCGGATCGGCGATGCCGACGAGGCCGAGCAATTCCACCGCGCGCCGGCGCGCGGCGGCGCGGTCGGCCTTGCGGTGCTGCTCCAACGTCTCGGTGATCTGGCGGCCGATGGTGAGCACCGGATTGAGCGAGGTCATCGGCTCCTGGAACACCATGCCGATGTCGCCGCCGCGCACCTCGCGCATTTCTCCGTCGGAAAGCTGCATCAGGTCGCGGCCGAGGAAGCGCACCTCGCCGCGGGTGATGCGCCCGGGCGGATCGGGGATCAGGCGGAGGATGGAAAGCGCGCCGACCGACTTGCCCGCGCCGCTCTCGCCGACGATGGCGACGGTCTCGCCCTCCTCGACCGCGTAGGAAATCCCGTCGACCGCGCGCACGGTTCCCGCGCCGGTGCGGAACTCGGTGTGCAAGTCTCTGACATCCAGGAGCGGCGGCAAGACCCCTCCCGACGTTTCCTCTGGACGCGATTTTTTGTCAGTCTCGGCCAAGGCATTGGTATAGGCCGGGGAAATGGGTGTCAACGGCGCCGGGCGCCGATGCCAACCGCCCGACGGAGGGCGCACGTCGTAAAGTTTCGATTTGACCGGCGGGCACGCGTTGCGCACACTCGCAGCACGCCACAGGAGCCTCCCATGGCACCACCCGGTTTGGGCCTCGTCGAGCCGGGCGAGCGCGACAACGAGACCGCACAGCCCGGCGAATTCAACGACGCGCTCGGGCGTCAGGCAGCCATTTCCACCGCGCTGGCACTCGTCTTTCGCGGCAACTTCTGCGATCTCATCCTGCCCAATCGGAGAACGACGACCTTCGACAAGCATCAAGTGATCTATAACGTGGGCGACGGGGAACGGACCTTCTTCTTTCTCCAGAGCGGGTTGGTCAAGGTGGGAACCATAACCGCCAACGGGCGTGAAGTGATTTACGACGTGCGCAAGGGCGGCGACGTGGTCGGCGAGCTTTGCGCTTCGGAGCGGGTGCGGCCGGATCGCGCCGTGGCGCTGGAGCAGACCGACGCGATCCCCGTGCCGTTCGAAGACGTCATGGCGCTCTTGTCGCAGCAGCCGGGTCTGGCCGCGGTGCTGATAGACGTCTTCTGCCGCGCGCTGAAAGAGGCGTACGATCAGGTGAATACGCTTGCCGCCGACGACACGGTTGAGCGGCTCATCAAGGTGTTGACCGGGTTGGCGACGAAAATCGGCCGGCGGTCGGGCTCGCTGATCGAAATTCCGACCTATTTGACGCAGGAAGAAATCGCCCAGATGGTGGCGGCGCGACGCGAGCGAATCTCCACGGCGCTCAATTCGCTGCGCCGCCGCGGCATCGTGCGCTATTCGACCCGCGGGCACCTGGCGCTCGACATGAACGCGCTCGAGAGCCGCTCGCTCTGAGCGTGGGCCGCAGCCCATCGCGTTTTTGGGTGTTACAAAAGTAACATCGACTGGTGTTTTAGAGCATGATGCCGAAAAGTGGGTACCGGTTTTCGCAAAACATCATGCTCCAACAATAAGATAAAGCGGGATGGCGATTCGAAGAAAAGCCATCACGCTTTAGCCCGCGATCGAGTGTTACAAAAGTAACAGCTCTCCCGCGCGCCGCGGATCTTTTACAGTTGACGTTACGCAAGTAACTGATGCCGGCGCCTCCTCCTGATAGTTCAATTAGACGGCATTTGCCGGAACTCCGGCGCCTCATTGTTTGAACGCCGCGCGTGCGTTCAGCATTCATCGGGAGGATCGCATGAGATTCACGAAGCGCAAATCGGGAGTCGTGGCGTTGGCGGTCGTCGGCGCCGGGGCGTTGCTGGCGGCCCTTGCGTCCGCCGCGCCCTCCCGGCAAGGCGGTTTCGACGCCGACATCGCGCGCCATGCGCAAACGATGCTCGACGAGGGCAGGCATATCTTCCGCTATGACACGTTCGGCAGCGAGGCGTTCTGGGGCGACGCCCTGCAGCTGCACAAGGCCATTGCCGGCGAGAAGCACGGCGGCGTCGGCCCCGGCGTCTCGCCGAAGACGGCGCTGGCGGTGGGCCTCAAGGTGGACGCGGACGCGCTCCCCGCCGCCTTGAAGAAGCAACTCGCCGTCCACAAGGTCGACCTCGACGATCCGGCGGCGACGATCGCGCTGCTCAAGTTGAACGCGGTGGTCGGCGTCACGGCGTTCGCCAGCCCGGACGGCAGCGTCAAGTCGATGGGCATTCAATGTGCGCTTTGTCACTCGACCGTCGACAATTCGTTCGCTCCCGGCATCGGCCGGCGCCTCGACGGTTGGGCCAATCGCGATCTCAACGTCGGCGCCATCGTCTCGCTGGCGCCGAACCTCAAGCCGTTCACCGATCTCCTCGGCGTCGACGCCGACACGGTGAAGAAAGTGCTCGCCAGTTGGGGCCCCGGACGGTTCGACGCGGAATTGGACAAGGACGGCAAAGCCCTGCGCCCCGACGGGAAACAGGCCGGGACGCTCATTCCCCCCGCGTTCGGTCTGGCCGGCGTGAACTTGCACACGTGGACCGGCTTCGGCTCGGTTCCGTACTGGAACGCTTATGTCGGCGCGACCGAAATGCACGGGGCCGGCACGTTCTTCGATGCCCGCTTTAACGACAAGGATCAGTATCCGGTGGCGGCGAAGAGCGGCGCCGGCAACACGCGCGGCCGTCCCGACCGGCTCACCTCGAAGCTCGCCGCGTTGCACTTCTATCAGCTCTCGATCCCGGCGCCGGCAGCGCCGGCAGGATCATATGACAAGGCGGCGTTCGAGCGCGGCGAGGCGCTGTTCAACGGTCCGGCGAAATGCGCGATCTGCCACATTCCGCCGCTGTTCACCGAGCCCGGCAACAACCTGCACGCGCCGAGCGAAGTCGGCGTCGACTCGTTCCAGGCGGATCGCTCGCCCACCCACATGTACCGCACCGCGCCCCTGGCAGGCCTGTGGACGCACCAGAAGGGCGGCTTCTA
>DASPVJ010000264.1:0-2467 GCA_035622435.1 Xanthobacteraceae bacterium
TTGCCAACGATCGCTTCGCTCGTCGCCGCCCATCGGACGGGCGCGCGGAGCCCGGAACAGACGGTGGCGCGCGCTTATGCGCGCATTCGCGAGCACAACGATCCGGCCGTGTTCATCGCGCTGCGCGCGGAGGACGACGCGCGCGCCGAGGCGCGCGCGCTCGCCGCCACCGATACGGAGCGGCCGCTCTTCGGCGTGCCGGTCGCCGTCAAGGACAACATCGACGTGGTGGGCCTGCCGACGACCGCCGGCTGCCCGGCCTTCGCCTACCAGCCGGGCAAGGACGCGACCGTCGTCGCGCGCCTCAAGCGCGCCGGCGCAATCGTCATCGGCAAGACCAATCTCGACCAGTTCGCGGCCGGCCTCGTCGGCGTGCGCACGCCCTACGGCATCCCGCGCAACCTGTTCCGGCCCGACCTGATCCCGGGCGGTTCCAGCTCCGGTTCCGCGGTCGCGGTCGCGGCCGGGCTGGTGCCGCTCGCGCTCGGCAGCGACACGGCGGGCTCGGGTCGGGTGCCGGCCGGTTTCAACAACATCGTCGGGCTCAAGCCGAGCCCCGGGCTCGTGCCCAACGCCGGCGTGGTGCCGGCGTGCCGCTCGCTCGACTGCGTGTCGATCTTCGCGCTGACCACCGACGACGCCTGGACGGCGCTCGCGACGGTCGCCGGGCTCGATGCGGCCGACGCCTATTCGCGCGACCGGCCGTTGGGCGCACCGGGCGCCGTTGCGCCGGGCATCAGGCTCGGCGTGCCGCTGCCCGGCCAGCGCCTGTTCTTCGGGGATGCGGCATCCGCCGCCGGCTACGAGGCCGCGCTCGCCCGCTGCGCGCGGCTCGGGCTCAAGGTCGAGGAGATCGACATCGAGCCGTTCTATGAAACCGCGCGGCTGCTCTACGAGGGCCCGTGGCTCGCCGAGCGCTACCTCGTCGCTCGCGCGGTGATCGACTCCTCGCCCGACGACATGCATCCGGTCACCCGCGAGATTCTGATCGGCGGCGCGCGGCCGACCGCCGCCGAGGCGTTCGCGGCGTTCCATCAGCTCGAGGACTTGCGCCGAACCGCCGACGCGACGTTCCGCGCCGTGGACGTGTTGGCGGTGCCGACCACGCCGACGGTTTACACGCTGAGGCAGGTGCTCGCCGATCCGATCCAGCTCAACCGACGGCTCGGCACCTATACCAACTTCGTCAACCTGCTCGGCCTCGCCGGCCTCGCGGTGCCGGCGGCGATGCGCCCGGACGGCGCGCCGTTCGGCATCACCTTGCTGGCGCCGGGCGGGCGCGACGCGGAACTGGCCTCGATCGGCCGCGTGTTCCACGCCGACACCGGGCTTGCGCTCGGCGCGACCGGCGAGGCGCAACCCCCGCTCGCCCCGATCGCGCCCGCGCCGCGGCGCGACGAAATCGCGCTCGCGGTCGTCGGCGCGCACCTCTCCGGCCTGCCGCTCAACGGCGAACTCAAGGCGCTGGGCGCGCGCTTCCTGCAGGCGACGACGACGGCGCCGGACTATCGCCTGTTCGCGCTCGGCGGCACGAAGCCCGCGAAGCCCGGCCTGCTGCGCGTCGCGGACGGCGAAGGGGCGGCGATCGAAGTCGAGCTGTGGGCGCTCGCCGTCCCCGCGTTCGGCCGTTTCGTCGCCGCCGTGCCCCCGCCGCTTTCGATCGGCACGCTACGGCTGGCGGATAGCCGCGAGGCGAAGGGTTTTTTGGTCGAGGCCGCCGCCACCGCCGGAGGGCGCGACATCACCCGCTTCGGCGGCTGGCGGGCGTACGTGGCGGCGACGGAGGCGGTGGCGTAGCCTTTCAGGAGATAACTTTGAGAGCTAATTTGAACGAACGCATCATGAAGGCGACTGCTTGGTATTCGCGCTCTCGACTCGGGCGACATAGTGGTCGAATGATTGCTTAGCTATTGAGGTATGCGAGATGGCGAGAAACTTTGCGATGCGTGCCTCAGTCACCTGAGCGGAGCCCTTTGAAAGAGTGCAATTGAACGCTACGATTGCCTTACTGGGCGGCACAAGCTTTTTCTCGTTCGGCACTAAGTTCGCTTCTAAACAGGCCTTGCACATATCCTCATACGCATTCTTCAGCACCTGCTCGTCACTGTAAGAGCCGACGAAATCGTCCAAGTAGACAGATATCGTCACACCCTTATCTTGGGCCCTTTCGATCGCATTTAGTACCGGCGACTGAATGAGGACTAGCGAGGCTAAAATGGGAGACTGCCTGAACCCGATGGGAAGCACGTATCGTGGACCGTGCGAGTATGGGTTCGCGATACAGGACCATTTTGCATAGGTCTGCGCACCCTGTACGTGCCAACTTCGAAGGGCACGCCCGACACGGTTGCGGGCGATTGAATAAAAGAAGTTCTGAATGTCGATCTTGAAGAAGAACTCGTTCTTCAAGTGTTCATGCAACGCCGCCACATGCCCGCCAGGCTTGTAGTGATAGAAGTAGTCCGGA
>DASPVJ010000265.1:0-2783 GCA_035622435.1 Xanthobacteraceae bacterium
TCGATCGCCCGGGCCGACGGTGCCGGGTTTCGCGGCCGACGCGCCGGCCGCCGGACTTTGCGCGCGCGCTTGCGAGCGCCCTTGGTGGGTTTCGCCCGTCGCATCCCTTGCCCCGGATGACGGCACAATGACATGGGGCGGGCGCGAGGGCTACGCGAGCTTGTGTGCTTATGCACTTGGACGTGACGGTCTCATCCGAGGCCCACCAAATTTCGAATGTCGGCGGGGGTGCGGCCCTGGGCGCGCAGTTCGCGCAGGCCGGTGGCGCGGGTCGATTTCGCCAGCTTGCGCCCGTCGGCGTCGCGGATCAGGCGATGGTGATGAAAGGTGGGCGCCGGCAGGTCGAGCAGCGCCTGCAGCAGCCGGTGCACGCCGGTCGACCGGAACAAATCTTCGCCGCGCACCACGTGGGTGACGTCCTGCACGGCGTCGTCGAGGACGACCGCGAGGTGATAGCTCGTCGGCGTTTCCTTGCGGCCGAGCACCACGTCGCCCCATTGCGCCGGCGCCGCCGGAACCCGCCCGGTCTCGCCGTCCGGGCCACGGCCGGTTTCGCTCCAATCGAGGTCGCCGGTGCGGGCGATCGCCGCCGTCATGTCGAGCCGCAGCGCATAAGGCTCGCGGGCCATGCGTTGCCGGCGCTCGGCGGCCGACAGCAGCTTCGCCGTTCCCGGATAGAGCGGAACGCCGTCGGGATCGCGCGGCCACGGCCCCGCCTGCTCGCGGGCGGCGACGAGGCGAGCGATTTCGGCGCGGCTCTCGAAGCTCGGATAGACGAGCCCCATGGCGGTCAGGCGATCGAGGGCGGCCCGATAGTCCGCAAAATGCTCCGACTGGCGCCGCACCGGCCGTTCCCAGGTGATGCCGAGCCACGCGAGGTCCTCATGGATTGCCGCCTCGTACTCCGGCCGGCAGCGGGTGCGGTCGATGTCCTCGATGCGCAACAGCAGGCGTCCGCCCGCCGCGCGCGCCATGTCGGCGTTGACGAGCGCGCTGAGCGCGTGGCCGAGGTGGAGATAGCCGTTCGGGCTCGGGGCGAAACGGAAGACCGGTCGGGGCATTGCGAGCGCTTGGTTGCGTCAAGCGATCCGTTGTAGATCGTTCGGCGCGCATGTCCCACTTCATCCATACCGAAGCCGATCTGGAAGCGGCGACAGCACGCCTGATCAAGGCCGACCGCCGCCTCGCGGCCGCGCATGCGCTCGCCGGTCCTCTCCCGTTGCGCCGACGCCCCGGCGGCTTTGCCGGGCTCGCCTCCATTGTCGTGTCGCAACAGCTCTCGACCGCGAGCGCCGCCGCAATCTTGGGTCGGCTCTCCGCAGCGATCGAGCCGCTCGACCACGCCGGAATGCTGCGGGCGCGCACGCCCAGGCTGCGGCGCGTCGGCCTCTCCATGGGCAAGATACGCACGTTGCGGGCTATCGCGCGCGCGATCAGGGACGGCTTGCTCGATCCTGAGAAACTGGTCGACATGCCGGCCGACGATGCACACCAGCTGCTTATGCAGGTGCACGGGATCGGGCCATGGACCGCCGACATTTACCTGCTGACCTGCCTCGGCCACGCCGACGCCTGGCCGGCCGGCGATCTGGCGCTCCAGGAAGCGGCGCGGCTGGCGCTGGCGCTGAAAGCACGCCCGACCACCAAGGAGATGGGGCCGCTCGCCGAAGCGTGGCGGCCGTGGCGCGGGGTGGCGGCGCGCCTGCTGTGGACCTATTATCGCGCCGTCAAAGGGCGCAGCGGCGCGCCCGTCAATCCGACATGACCGGAGCGGAGTGAGATGGCGGAGCTCAACGGTCCGCGGCTGGAGCCGCGCGCAGGCGGGGCCGCGCGCCAGCTCGTCGTGTTCCTGCACGGCTACGGAGCCGACGGCAACGACCTCATCGACATCGGCCGGGCGTGGCAGCCGCTGCTGCCGAACGCGGCCTTCGTCTCGCCGCACGCGCCGGAGCCGTGCGCCATGGCGGGCGCCGGGCGGCAATGGTTCGGCCTCACGTTTCGCGACCCGGACGAGCGTTGGACCGGAGTGAACGCCGCCGCCCCCGTGCTCGAACGGTTCCTCGACGCGGAGCTCAAGCGCCGCAACCTGCCGCCGTCGGCGCTGGCGCTGGTCGGCTTCAGCCAGGGGACGATGATGGCGCTCCATGTAGGGCTGCGCCGCGCCGTGTCGCCTGCCGCGATCGTCGGCTATTCGGGCCTGCTTGTTACGCCGCCGGACGGCAACCCCGAGACTTTCGCCGCCGGTATCAAATCACGTCCGCCTGTGCTCCTGGTGCATGGCGACCAGGACGAACTCATTCCGGTGCAGGCGCTGTTTGCGGCGGCGCAGGGCCTCGCGGCGGTCGGCGTGCCGGCGGAGTGGCATATCTCGCCGGGCATCGGACATGGCATCGACCCCGACGGCCTTCGCCACGGCGGTGAATTTCTAGTGTCCCGATTCTGAAGTTCGCAAAAACTCGCGGCACATTCTTATGCGAACTTCAGAATCAAAGGGACACCAGCAACGATTCTGGTGCCCCTTTTGAACCCGAAGTTCGCAATCGGACTAGCCGTGGGGGTATGCGAACTTCGGGTTCGGGGCACCAGCGCGCGCTTTTGGTGGCCGGCGTTGATTTCTCTTAACCCTTGGAACAGGCTTCACAATCCTGTCACGCCTGCATATAAACTAGCGCCGGATGCCGCGGACGCGGCAGAGTGAGTCGAGGTAGGAACGTCGCCTTGAACGTCCATGTATCGCCTTCCGGCTTCCCGGCATTGGTCCTGAACGCGGATTTTCGTCCGCT
>DASPVJ010000266.1:0-11495 GCA_035622435.1 Xanthobacteraceae bacterium
GCCCATGACCTCGACCTGGTCGAGCGCCATGGCGCGGAAGGAATAATTGACGTGGTTGTCGCCGCCGTCCTCCGGCCCGACGCTGTCGCCGTAGCCGCGCAGATCCGCGGCGACCACGTGGAAGCGCTCGGCGAGCTTGCCCGCCATCAGGTGCCAGGACACGTGCGAGAGCGGGTTGCCGTGCAACAGCAACAGCGGCGGCCCGCTGCCCCCGTGGCGCAGGCGAATGCGCGCGCCCGAGGTTTCGATGTCGACGAGTTTGAAGTTCTCGAACATGGTTCCCCCTGGTTTGCGCGGCGTGCCGCAGGGCTTATGAAACCGGCACCGGTGCGATGGCGTCAAGGCTGGCGGTGACAGCGCGCGCCTCTTTTATGTGTGCATCCGGCGGCGCGATCGGTCACGGAAGCGTCCCGGTGATGGCCGAATGTCGGCAAATCCTTGCGTGCGGAACCATACACCAAACATGGCCGGCAAGGATTACCGCGGCTCGCGCGGATGTGAGGTCGGGCACATTGGCGTCGAACCGGCGCCCACAAGCAGCCGGATTTTCTCGCCTGAAGTGGGCGCATTCCATCAGACCGATATCGGGGCACGCGCGGTCCGCGCGATCTCGAAACCAACGGAGGCTCGCCATGAAACGCATTGTACTCGGCGCCGCGGTTGCGGCCCTCGCCGCCGCCGCGGCCGGCGCCGCCGACCTGCCGCCGGCGCCGCCGGTGACGAAGGCGCCGGTCGTGGCGCCGCTCGCCGCCTACGACTGGACCGGCTTCTACGTCGGCATCAACGGCGGCGGCGCCTGGGGCCAGTCGAGCTTCGACGGCGCGACCGGCACCCTCGGCAACTTCGGCACGTCGGGTTGGCTCGCCGGCGCCACCGCCGGCTACAATCTGCAATACGGCCACGCGGTGTTCGGCCTCGAGGGCGACATCGATTGGACCAACATCAACGGCAGCGCGGCGTGCGTCGGCGGGACGGCGACGTGCCAGACCCAGAACGACTGGCTCGGCACCGCGCGCGGCCGGCTCGGCTACGCGTTCGACCGCTTCCTGCCGTTCGTGACCGGCGGCCTTGCGGTCGGCAACATTAACGCCAACGTGCCGGGCTTCGGATCGGCCAGCAACACCAACTTGGGCTGGACCGTCGGCGGCGGCCTCGAAGTGGCGCTCGGCGGCAATTGGACGGCCAAGGCCGAGTATCTCTACGTCGACCTCGGCAGCTTCAGCTGCGGCACCGCCTGCACCGGCACGCCGTCGAACGTCGACTTCACCACCAGCATCGTGCGCGGCGGATTGAACTTCAAGTTCTGAGGATCAGGACGCCGGACGCAGGCTACGCCACGACCGCGGTGCTCCGCGCGGTAGCCTCGCGCATCCCGTCAATGACCGGGGCGGTCGCCCTGCTATTTCTGGCCGGTCCGACCGGCTGCGGCGTCGCCTAATTGCTTTTCGGTGCTGCTCAGGATGCCCGGCACGAGCCGCTCGGAGAATCCGGCCAGGAAGGACCAGAACGTCAACAGCGCGAGAGCCGGTGACGGCATAACGAACGACATCTGCACCGCGTTCGTGTCGAGCACGTTGACGAACTCGATTTTCACCTCATCGAACTTGGGAAACAGCGCGCCGGCCGCGATGCCCGACCGCAGGAAGAAATAGACGATCAACGCGCCGCACATCCCCACGCCCGCGCGCAGGAGCGTGTAGGAAAATTCGCGATGGAGAAATACCTCTTCCAGCGGCATCTTATCCCAGTTGCCCTGGACGCGCATGAGTCGACTGAAGAACGCGCCCAGCAGTCCGGCCGTCAACGCCGTGTAGAGCGCGAACAGCGACCACAGCTTGCCGACCATGGCCTGGCCGCTGAAATCAACGAGCAGATAGCCGTAGGGTGCGACCAGCAAGAGGAACGAAATCAGCATGCACCAGAGAACTTTCTTGGTCGCCTCCTTGCGGATCGGGCGGGCCAGGTACTTTTTCTTTGCATTCCAGTGGATCAATTCCATCACTCTCAGCAGGAAGGTGCGCAGCAAGGCGTCGCTCGGCGGATCTTGGCCTTTGACCGGCGGCTTGAGCAGCTTCTCGTAATCGCGCCGCAGCGCTTCGGTTTGGACGGGGCTGTCGTCCGACAATTGTTCCAGCCGGCTGCCGATCTCCTCGCGCAGTTCGGCGCCGCCGAGCAGCAGCCCAATTAGGCTTTCCGCTTTGTACATGTCGTCCCAGCCGGCGTTGCGCGAGTTGCTCCCGGCGGGAGATGCCAACATCTCGGTCACCTCGGCATAGATTTTCTTCTGACAGGCGGACTGCAAGGATGCTCCGTCGATCGTCCGCAGCCGAACCTGGAGATTGGAGCGAAAAAGACGCAGCATGTGGGATGAGGCCTGATCGACCGAGGCACGGGCCGACAGCGCACGTTTGGTTCGCGTCCATTTGCCCGGCGTCGGTTCGGCCGGCGCGGCGTCCATCGTCACATCGGTCATTTGGCCCTCCACCCGAGATTTTGACCTGGGCAATCATGCAACGGTAGCGCGATCGGGCAACCGACGTGTGAGCTACTTCACACACGGTCCGAAATCTCGCTGGTGGCCAACGGACGCCGCAGAGCGGCGCGGACGCGGTGCGCGGCCATCGGGCAAGTCCTTAAAGCCGCGCCGGCAATCTAAAGCATACGTCAACCATTTTGCCGGCAACGCCCGACGGCAGCCGCCCCGTTCACTAAAAATTGGGCGCCCCGCCGGTAACGATGCCCGGACTTTGCCGAAAGGCGGCGCCAACCGGACGCCTGTCGCGGACACCCGGCCCATGCCCCTCGACGTCAAGACCCTGTTCCTTCTCACCGTCGACGTCGAGGCCATGCTCGGCCTGCTGCTGCTGTTCGCATGGGTGCAGAACACCGGCATCACGGCGCTGGCGTGGTGGGGCAGCGCGCACCTGCTGCGGACGCTGTCGATCGCGCTTTACGGCATGTTCGGGTCGGTGCCCGAACTCGTCTCGCTCGATCTCTCCAACGCCCTGCTGTTCACCTCGTACGCGGTCGGCTGGAGCGGCGCGCGCGTGTTCGACGACCGGCGCCCGCGACCGGGCTGGGTCATCACCGGCGCGACGGTCTGGGTGGCGGCGTGCCAGATTGGCCAGTTCGCCCAGGCGACCGAACTGCGCGCGCTGCTCGGCAGCGCCATCGTCGCGGCGTTCCTGTGGCTCACCGCCTTCGAGTTCTGGCGCGGACGCGCCGAGCGGCTGCTGTCGCGCTGGCCGGCGGTCTTCATCCTGTTCGCCCACGGCGCGATCTTCCTGCTGCGCAGCCCGCTCAGCACGCTCATGCCTGGAAACCCCGGCGATCCGGCGCTCGCCAGCGCGTGGATGACCGTGATCAGCACCGAAGAGGTGCTGGCCACCATTTCGATCGCCTTCATCCTGCTGGCGATGGCGAAGGAGCGCACCGAGCTGCACCACAAGACCGCCGCAATGGTCGATTCGCTCACCGGGCTTGCCAACCGCCGCGCCTTCCTCGATTCCGCCGCGCAACTCACGCAGACGCAGACCGCGCGCGACGTGCCGGTCGCCGTCTTCATGATCGACCTCGACCGCTTCAAGTCGGTCAACGACCGGTTCGGCCATTCGATCGGCGACGACGTGCTGCGCATCTTCGCCGAGAGCGCGCGGGCGAATGTGCGCGCGTCGGACATCGTCGGGCGGCTGGGAGGCGAGGAGTTCGCGGTGCTGTTGGCCGACGCCTGCCGCGACAATGCCTTCAAGGTGGCGGAACGGATTCGGGCGAGCTTCGCGGCCACGGCGGCCATGGTCGGCGGCCATCCGGTCAACGCGACCGCATCGATCGGGGTGGCGATCATCCAGGATCCGTGCCAGGACATCGTGGCGCTGCTGTCCCAGGCCGACCAGGCGCTCTACCGCGCCAAGGCGCGCGGCCGCAACCGGGTCGTGGTGATCGGCCTCGATTTGCTGATGGACGGCGGCGACGACGCTGCGGCGCAGGCCGTCTCCACCCGGGCACTGGCGCGGCCGAGCCGCGCGGCCTAAGACGACCGGCAGTTGCGCCCGAAATTATCGACCTGTCTATCTCATAAGCGGGATTCACGGTGCGTTGCGCAGCCGCGAGGCTGGGGCTTGACTTGTGCGTGATGCGATTTCAAGCTGTTGCGCTGAAATCGGCACTTTAAGCTGAACGGAGCACGAGGATCATCCATGGTCGATGACGCCATAAAACCTGCCTTGCGCGCTGCGCTGCGTTGCAACGAGATCGGCGACGAGTCGCCCTACCAGATCAGCTTCGCCGGCAAGGGTAACAGCGGCGCGAGTTTCGGCTTCATGCAGGGCGACATGGCGGTCCAGCCGATTGCCCGTGATACGTTTCGTGCGGCGCTCACCGCGGCGGGCTTCGATCCGACAAGAATCAACAGTTTGGTTGCCGAGCTTTCGCAACATCTTTCCAGCAACCCGCTTAGTCAGTCGGACACGCAGGCAATCAATGCAGCTTTGGCCGCGAGTTCTGCGTTGGTCGACTCAATGGATGAGACGATCTTGACCGGCGTCTATAACAGCCTCGACCAATGCACCGCGGCGGCACAGGGGGGTGGGTGCACCATCCAACCGGTGGCGCTGATCTACATGGCGCAATGGATTAACATGACGGGGCCGCCGACTTCCCTGAAAACTTGGCTAGGCGGCGGGAACCCTGGCTTGGGCGCGTCGGTGCCACGAGCCGCCCCAAGCGTTGGTGAGACAGCGATTCAGGCCTATTTGCGTGCTACGAAGTACTTCAAGGAAAACCCTAAGAACTTGACCAATTTTATCAAGTGCGCCCAAAACGGTGCAAAGTCATTACCGCCGTCTAGCCCATTGACGAGCTGATCAGCCGGGCGCCGCCGAGGATCGCGACGGCGATCACGGCGGCGACGGCCGCAAACCACGTCCCCGCCGCCGCCAGCGCCGCGGCGGCCGCCCAGGCGATCGAGGAAAACGCTTCGGCGAAGGTGGCGATCCGCGAGGACGTCTGCCGTCGGCGGAAGTGGCTGCGCTTGGCTTGGGCGCGGAACCACAGCTGGATGGTGGTGGCGGCTGCGGCGGCGGCCGCGATGCCAAGCCCGGCGACCGCGGCGCTGAGCGGCGCGGCGAGCGCGACCCCCGCCAGGAACGGCGCGAACACGATCGCGACGGCGCCCAGCACTGCCTCGATCTTGGCGCGCACGATGCGGCGCGCGGGCACCGGCGCGGTCGCCACCAAATCCGGGGCATCTTCGCCGGAGATCGCGAGCCAGGCGAGGCCGCCGGCCAATTGCCCGGCCGCCATCACCAACACCGGCACCAGCAGCACGAGCCCGGCGGTACCGCCGGCAAACGTGCGCCACAGCATGAGCGCGGGCGGCAGCAAATAGAGCAGCTGCATCAGCGTCTGCGACGCGAGCCACGGATCGCGCAGCAGCAAGGTCCATTCCTTGCGCCGCAACGCCCGTCCCGGCGCGGCCGGACGAATGCCGTCCGACCGGCGCTGGCGCACGAGCGCGTGCGACGCGCCGGCGGCCGCGATCGCATGCTCGCCGAAGCGCGGCGCGAACGCCATGATCGCGGCGGCGAGGATGACGGCGCCGGCGGCAATGACGGCGGCGAGCGCCGTGCCGTCGCCGAGGACGGCGCGGGCCGGCCACCACACGAGGCTCGAAAGATCGGGCGCATGGGCGATGATCGCGTCCGACTGGAGAATCGCGAACCGGGACAGCGTCCCGTACGACACGATCGCCGCCGCCTGCAGGCCGATCACGAAGGCGGCGCCGATCACCGCGGCGACGATCTGCGCCGCGAGCCGGGTGCGCTTGGGGCCGATGGCGCGGAACATGGCGACGGTAAGCGCGACCGCGCCGGCCGCGGCCGTGGCTCCCATGGCGGCGACCGCCGCGTAGGCGCCGAGCCAGCGCCATCCGTCGCGCAGCAACAGCACGTCGATGAACGGCGCCGCCAGCGCCAGGGCCATGCCGGCGACGGAGAGCGCGATGATGGCGATGCGCACCGCAAAGACCCGGCGCGCGAGCGCCGGCGAGGACAGGATGAGGTCGAGATCGGCGCGCGCATAGAAGGCCCGGGTCACCGATTCCATGCCCTGCGACAGCATCAATGACCATGCGAGCACGACGCACCCGGTGATCGCGACCAAGGTCGCCTTGTCGGGTTCCCCGCCGCCGACGTAGCGCGCCAGCATGGCGTGCGCGACCGCGTGCATGAACCCCGCAAAAACGACGAGGGTGATGACGATCGTGCGGGCGCGGCGGCGCCGGCCGGCGCTGATCATCGATCGCCAGTCGCGCCACGCCAGACGGAACTCGTGCTGCGCCAGCCAGGCAATCGTGCCGGGCGCGCTCACGCCGCCGCCTCGGCGACGAGCGCAAGGAACGCGTCCTCCAGGCTGGCGTGGCCCTGTCCGGCGTGCTCGCGCAGTTCCTCGAGCGTGCCCTGGGCGATCAGCCGGCCGGCGGCGATGACGCCGATGCGGTCGGCCATGCGCTCGGCGACTTCGAGGATGTGGGTCGTCATGATGACGGTGCCGCCGGCGCGCACGCGCTCCCGCAGCACGCCCTTGACCTGGCGGGCGGAGCCGGCGTCGAGGCCGGTCAGCGGCTCGTCGAGGATGATGAGCCTGGGATCGTGCACGAGGGCGCCGGCGAGCGCCACCTTCTGCCGCATGCCCTTGGAGAACCCCTCGCAGCGCTCGTGCGCGTGCTCGCCAAGCCCGAGCCAGCCGACGAGGTCGCGCGCCCGCGCGTCGGCGGCGGCCGCATCCATGCCCCACAGGCCGGCGACGAACTCCAGGTATTCGTACGGCGTGAGCTTGTCGTAGATCATGGGCTCGTCGGAGACCCACGCCAGCACCTGCTTGGCGGCCACCGGATCGGTGAGCGCGTCGACGCCGAAAATGCGGATCGCGCCGGCGTCGGGCCGCAGCAGCCCGGCGACCATGCGCAGGATGGTGGTCTTGCCGGCGCCGTTCGGGCCGAGCAGCGCGTAGAACTCGCCCGCCCGCACGGTCAGGTCGAAGCCGTCGACGGCGGGACGGTCGAAGCGCTTGTGCAGCCCGACGATTTCGAGCGCCGCCGGCGGCTCGGGTAAGCGCATGAAATTCAAGGGGGTTCGCTCCGCTGCTCGAGATGCCCGCCGCATGCCTACAGGGGAGAAGTTTCGGGGCCGTGAATCGTGCGGCGCAATTGCCCTGGATTGCTTCCTCCCGCTTTCGCGGGCGCTGAAGGCTTCGCTTGCAATGACGGGTGAGGCGCCGGCGCGGGGCGGCGGGTCAGCGATTGTCGCGACCGGAAAGCCGCTCTCTGGCGTTGCCGGCGTCGGCCGCCTTGTTGACCCGGTAGAGCTGAAAGCGGTCGCCGTCGTAGACGAGCTTGAGCAAATCCGGCACCGGGTTGACCGTGTCCTCGTCGGTGAAGAGCACGTAGACGTAGTCGAAGTCGTTCGGCCAGTTTTGCCAGTACTTCTCCGCCGCTTCTTCCGGGTGTTCGCGGGCGACCAGCAGCTGTTCGATCGAGGGCGGATTGCCGTCCTCGGTGTCGACCCGGTCGGCGTAGGCCGCCCGCACGTGCATGATCTGCTTGCCGTGGACGGTGAACGCCGTCGTGACCAGCGCCGAGCGCTCGATCATGGCGAGGCAGGCGGCGTGGATGAGGCCGAGGTCGCTCACGTCGTCGCCGGCGGCCTTGTCGCCGTAGGCGACCAGCACCGAGGCGCCGCGCTTGATGCGCTTGACCGAGTCGCGGAACTCCATGCTCGTGCCCGACAGGTCCGTCCAGGCGACGTCGACCTCGATCACCCGCACCACCAGCAGGAACAGCAGCAGGGCGAGGAAGCCGCGCCGCACCAGCCGGTGGCGCATCTCCAGGTGCACGGAGGCGATCACCATGAAGGCGAGCGCGATCGGCAGGCGCTGGTCGGCCATGTAGGTGGCAAACAGCATGTGCGGCATGGCGATGTAGACGGCGGCGCCGACCAGAAGGAAGGCCCAGCCGACTGGATGCAGCCGCAGCAGCCGGCGGCGCGCCGCCCAGACCGCGCCGGCGGCAACGCCGGCGACCAGCAGCAAGGCGACGATGTCGGAGTAAACCTCGATCACGTACACCAGGCCGTCGATCTTGCCCAGCTTCTCCCAATAGTATTCCCCGACGAGTTCCCAGGTCGGGCTCTTGAGCAACAGCGGCAGCACCGGCAGGAACGGGATGCCGGTGGCGAGAAAATCGACGATGCGCGGCGCCAGCGGGCGGTGCCGCGTCATCCACAGCCGCGTCAGTTCGATCGCCAACAGGCCGAGGCCGTAGATGCCGACCGCGAACAGGTGGCAGAAGAACAAGGCCAGCACGAATACGGCCGAGACCAACAGACGAGCCGGCCAGAACCGCTCGCGCAGGAAGAGCCACAGCGCCAAGCCCCACAGCGCGAGGCCGATGCCGAACACGTAGTTCATGACGCCGACGAGAAAGATGTGATTGTAGACCAGCGGGAACGCGATGAGCGGCGTCACCGACCATGAGCCGAACAGCGCCCGGTTGAGCGCCAGCGTTCCCGACCCGATCAGCACGAAGGCCGCGATCGTGAACAATTGCCCGGCGTGATAGACGGTCATGAACGCGGTGAGCTGCGGCACCACCAGGTCCATCATCAGGTTGGGGATGATCTGCCAGTCGATCTCGTAGAAGCGCGACAGATCGGCGTCGCTCTTGATCGACGCGATGACGTGCATGCGGGCGAGATGGTTCACATAGTCGGACAGCGGCGGCAGCGGATGGGTGATGATGGGAATCGACGCGACGAGGGCGATCGCGGCGAACAGCACGGCAACCTGTCCGCCGGTGAACTCCGCGGGGCGGCGCGGGCGCGCGGCGCCGTTTTCCGTCAGGATCGAGGGATGGGAGCGCGTGAGCATGGGGCCGACCGGAAACCCGCAACGACATCCGCCGGGTGGGACGATCGGACCGACACCCGCACCATCGATTCAGGTGAACGATTTTTTCGACCGAGGCAATAGCGAAATTCGTCGGGCGCTGCGAATGTCGCAATCGCCGCCGTCTCGATGAACGGATGTTCAAATTTCGCCGCGCGAGCCGGACCTCGCGCGGCGAAATATCGTGCGCTTACTCGGCCGGTGCGGCGTGCGCCTCGGTCGGCAGCGCCGCCGGCAGCGGCTCGGTCATGCGGCTGAACGCGAACAGCAACAGCGCGACGACCACGTAGGCGAGCGCGACCGACGGCGTCACGCCGATGCCGCCGCCGATGCCGACCGCGTCGCCGTGCATGAAGCCGAAGTAGGTGAGCACCGCGCCGGCCGCCGCGAAGGCGGCCGCGTGCGCCAGCTTGCGCTCGATCACGAACACGCCCACGGCGCCAAGCACCATGCCGCTGAGGATGGCGCCGCCGCCCATGACCTCGAGGCCGCGGTAGAGCACGCCGACGTTGCCGAGCTTGTCGAGGCCGATCGCCGCGGCGCTGGTGCCCGCCGCGCCGAGCGCGCCGTCCATCAGGGTCTTGGCCCAGCCGGCGAGGTGCGGCGTGAGCGCCAGCACGATCGCCGGCGCGTGGCTGCGCGGCGTCGTCTGGAACGCCTGGGCGCCGATCAGCATGCCGATGTAGAGCAGGATCGGCGAGATCGCCACCACCGGCACGAGGGCGAGCAGCAGCGCGATGATGCCGAACCACGACAGGATGATCACCATGATGCCGGTCGCGGCCGAATAGCCGATGCGCCCGCCCATGGCCTTCCAGCCCGGGTGGCCGATGTAGACCGCGTTGATGAACGGGTTGCCCATCAGGCAGCCGATCAGGCTGACGACGCCGTCGGCCGTGAGCACGCGGGTGGTGGGGAACCCGTCGCCCGCCGCCTCGGCGCTCTCCACGTTGTCCATCGCCTCGACGAGATCGTAGATGCCGAACGGGATGGCGGTCACCAGGATGATGCCGAGGAACTCGAATCCTGAGAACACGTGATTGACCGCCGGCAGCGGCACCGAAAAGCCGAAGTTCGACACCGCGTCGCCCAGCTTCGCCACGCTCAGCCCGCCGAGGTTGAGGCCGACGAGGTTCGAGCCCCAGGCGATCACCATGCCGACGGCGATGGCGACGAGGCCCGCCGGGATGCCCTTCGGGTACTTCACGCCGCCGAACCAGCTCAACAGGATGATGGCGAAGCAGATGAGGCCGATCTGCGGCGTGATGTACATTTCGAGCGCCGGGCGCATCGAGATGAAGGTGATCGACACGCCCGCCAGCGTGCCGAGCAGGGCGGCGCGCGGGGTGATGCGGCGGATGTAGGGCGCGACAAATCCGCCGGCCATGAGAATGAAGCTCTGGAAGAACACCCAGACGAGGCCGGCTTCCCACGCCTTGATCGGGTCGCCGGTCCTGAGGCCGATCGGCAGCATGATCACGAAGGTGACGACGAACATGTGCGGGACGCTCACCCCCGAAGGGAGCGCGCAGACGTCGTCGCGCCCGGTCCTCGCCGCCAGCCGATAGGCGAGCCAGGCGTAGTAGAGCGTGCTCAGGCACATCATCAGGCCGAGCGCCGGCAGAATGCGGCCAAACACGATGTTGTCGGGCATTTTCAGCACGAACCGCAACAAGGTGGTCAGCACCAGCATGTTGACCAGGATGTTGGTGCCGAACCCGAAGAAGGCGTTCCAATCGCCCGTCGTCCACAGCGCGGGCTTCTTTGCCGTCGTGACCGTCGTTGCCGTCATCGCACGCTCCCCTGTTCGCTTCCGCCTTGGTTCATCCGGCGCGTTCGACCGTCAGCGCGCCGCCAGCGCGGCGACCGCCGCGCCCGACTGCGCCACCCAGCCGAAAATGCCGCCCTGCGCCTTGATCATCGCCAGCCCGCTGGCGTGGAACTCGGGAAAGTAGGAGGCGCAGCAGTCGGCGAGCACGATGCAGCGGTAGCCGCGATCGTTCGCTTCGCGCACGGTGGTGTTGACGCACACTTCGGTGGTGACCCCGCACACGAGCAGATTGTCGATGCCCTTGTCGGCGAGAAGCTGGCCGAGGCCGGTGGCGTAGAACGCCCCCTTGCCGGGCTTGTCGATGACCGCCTCGCCGGCGATGGGATAAAGCGCGGGAATGATGTCGTGGCCGGGCTCGCCGCGGATCAGGATGCGGCCCATGGGTCCGGGCGCGCCGATGCGCAGGTGCGGGCTGCCGCGCTCGACCTTGGCGGGCGGCGCGTCGGAGAGGTCGGGCAGATGGCCCTCGCGGGTATGGATGACGAGCATGCCGCGCCGCCGCGCGGCGGCGAGCACCGCCCGGCACGGCTCGACCGCCGAGGCAAGGCGCGACACGTCGTTGCCGAGCGTCTCCCCGAAGCCGCCGGGCTCGAGGAAGTCGCGCTGCATGTCGATGATGATCAGCGCCGTGCGGTCGAGGTCGACCGGGATCGGCTCGGGTTCGGCCGCGATCATGGTCGCGGTCACGGGCGGAGAAGCGATTGCCTGCGCTGTCTGCATGGGG
>DASPVJ010000267.1:0-2949 GCA_035622435.1 Xanthobacteraceae bacterium
CGCATGCGAGCCGCGGTGCGGCGCCTGCGCTCGCGCCTGCGGCGCCGGGCGTAAGCCTACGCCGGCCCCGCCGCGTCGAGCAGCTCGAGGCCGCCGATCGCCGCGATCCGCCCGGCCTCGATGCGCACCACCGCGGTGGCGAGGCGGCGCGCATCCGCGGTCTGGTGGGTGACGTAGATCATGGGCACGCCGGCTTCGTCGCGCAGCCGCTCCAGGTAGGGCATGATCTCCGCCTTGCGGGCGGCGTCGAGCGAAGCGAGCGGCTCGTCGAGCAGCAGCAGCTGCGGCCGCATCAGCAAGGCGCGGCCGATGGCGACGCGCTGGCGCTCGCCGCCGGACAGCTTGCCGGGCCGCCGGTCGATGAGGTGGCCGATGTCGAGCATGGCGACGATGCGGGCGAACTCGGCGCGGTCGCGCCTGAGCCGGTACATGCGCCGGCCGTACTCCAGGTTGCCGCGCACGGAGAGATGCGGAAACAGCCGGCCGTCCTGGAACACGCAGCCGAACCGCCGCCGCTGCGGCGGCACGTTCACCCTGCCGGCCTTATCGAACAGCAGCGCGCCGCGGTACATGATGCGCCCGCGGTCGGGCGCGATAAGCCCGGCGATCATGTTGATGAGGCTGGTCTTGCCGGCACCCGAGGGCCCGAACAACGCGGTCACCCCGCTTTCGGTCTCGAACCGGGCCGCGATGGTGAAATCGCCGAGCCGCTTCTCCACGTCGACGGCGAGCACCGCTCAGTCCCCGTGCAGCCGCATGCCGGCGCGCCGCGCGAACCACTCGGAGACCACGAGGGCGGCGAGCGCAAGCGCGATGGCGACGACGACGAGCCGCAGCGCCGGCACGTCGCCGCCCGGCACCTGGGTGTAGGTGTAGATCGCCGCCGAGATGGTCCGGGTCTCGCCCGGAATGTTGGACACGAACGTGATGGTGGCGCCGAACTCGCCCAGCGCCCGGGCGAACGCGAGCACCATGCCGGCGATGATGCCGGGGAGCGCGAGTGGCAAGGTGACGGTGAGGAAGGCGAGGAAACGGTTGGCGCCGAGGGTCGCGGCGGCCTCCTCGAGGCGCGGGTCGATCGCCTCGATCGACAGCCGCACCGCCCGCACCAGCAGGGGAAACGCCATCACGCCGCAGGCGAGCGCCGCGCCGGTCCAGCGGAACGAGAACACGATGCCGAGATGGTCGGCGAGGAACGCGCCCACCGGCCCGCGCCGCCCGAAGGTGATCAGCAGCAGATAGCCGGTGACGACCGGCGGCAGCACCAGCGGCAGGTGGACGACGCCGTCGAACAGCGCCTTGCCCCAGAATTCCTTGCGGGCGAGCACGTAGGCGACGGCGACGCCGAACGGCAGCGACACGGCGCTCGCCCACACGGCGATCCGCAGCGACAGCCGCACCGCGGTCCATTCGTCCGGCGTCAGCTCGAGCACCTGAAGCTCCGTCGGGATCGAGTAAGGATCACGTCAGTAATACCGCGACGTCATCCTGAGGAGCGCGCCGCAGGCGCGCGTCTCGAAGGATGGCCGCACGCACGGCGTTTGTTTCCATCCTTCGAGACGCTCGGCGCTTCGCGCCGAGCTCCTCAGGATGACGGCGATTTTGTTGCTTGATGTGCAACATTACGACCCAGGCTTCGCCAGGACGGTGAAGCCATAGCGCTCGAACATGCTCTTCGCCGCCGTCGAGCGCAGGAAGCCGAGGTAGCGCTCGGCCTGCGGCTTCGCCGTAGCGGTCGCCGCGAACGGATAGACGATCGGCGGATGCGAATCCTCCGGGAAGCGGCCGACGATCTTCACGTTCGGCTCGACCTCGGCGTCGGTCGCGTAGACGATGCCGAGCGGCGCCTCCCCGCGCGCCACCAGCGCGAGCGCCGCCCGCACGCTCTCGGCCATGGCCATCTTCGGCTCCGCCTTCGTCCAGGCGCCGAGCTTTTCCAGCGCCGCCTTGGCGTAGCGGCCGACCGGCACCGCGCGCACGTCGCCGGTGACGATGCGCCCGTCGCCGGCGAGCGCGGCGAGATCGAAGCCGGGCCCGATGGCAACGTCGGCGAGGCGCGAATCCTTCGGGGCGATCAGCACCAGCCGATTGCCGAGCAGGTCGATGCGGGTCGCGTCGTTGATCAGCTTCTTGTCGTGGGCGTAGTCCATCCAGTCGACGTCGGCAGAGGCGAACACGTCGGCCGGCGCGCCCTGCTCGATCTGCTTCGCCAGCGTGGAGCTGGCCGCGTAGCTCGCCGCCACCTTGACGCCGGCGGACTGCGTGAACGCCGCGTCGATGTCGTCGAGCGCGTTGTTGAGCGAGGCGGCGGCAAACACGGTGAGGGTTTCTTGTGCCGCGGCGGGAGAAAGCCCGGCGCCGAGCATGAGGCAGGCGATGGCGAGCAGGCGAAAGAGCATGACGGACCTCCGAGCGGCAGCATCCGCTGCGCGTGACGCGGGCTGGCGTGGAAAGGCGACCGCGCCGGGACCGTCGTTCCGGCCTGCGGCGGGGCGCGCGCGGCGCCCCGCGGATCGCAACCGATGCTAGCAAGCCCGGCCGGCCGAGGCAAAGCGGGGGCGGCCCTCGGGCCGGTTGTCACGCCGGCAGCGGCGCTTCACACTTCTTCACCTCTCCCCGCAAGCGGGGAGAGGTCGCCTGCCGAAGCGCAGCGAAGGCAGGCGGGTGAGGGGGGCTTTTGCCGCTTGCTGAGTTGGCGCAGAGGCCCCCTCACCCCGACCCTCTCCCCGCAAGCGGGGAGAGGGAGTCAAGGGCCGCGAGGGATGGCGCATGGCGGAGCCGGGCCGGATCGAGGGCGAATACGACTACATCGTGGTCGGCGCGGGCTCGGCCGGCTGCGTGCTCGCCAACCGGCTCTCCGCCGATCCGGCGACGCGCGTGCTGTTGCTCGAGGCCGGCGGCCGCGACAATTGGATCTGGTTCCACATCCCGGTCGGCTATCTCTACGCC
>DASPVJ010000268.1:0-2899 GCA_035622435.1 Xanthobacteraceae bacterium
TCGCTCTCCGAGGTGGTCGAGCTGGCGACCGCGCACGCGCGCAAGCAGTTCGACGCGGTGACCGAGCAGACCAAGGACCTCGCCGCCGCCGCCCAGAAGCTCGCGGCCGAGACCGCCGAGCCGATCAAGAGCGGCGTCACCAAGGCGTTCAAGAAGGTCGCCTGAGGCTTCTCCCGGGCGCGGTGCAGCGCGAAGCGCAGCGTAGCGGTGCACTGCAGACCCGGGATCGATCGGATTTTGTGGCGTAGCGTTCGAAGCCCGGGCCGGTCGCCCGGGCTTCGCGATTCTTGCGCCCGCGATCAGGCCCCGCCGCTTGCCAAGCCTACCTGTTGCTCCTAGGTTCCGCGCCGCCGCGTGCAGCTGTAGCTCAGCTGGTTTAGAGCGCCTGACTGTGGATCAGGAGGTCGGTGGTTCGAATCCACCCAGCTGTACCAAGCAAAAAAATTTTCTGCGACCCTCCCCAAATCTACCGCGCCGCGGCGCAGCCCGGCAGGTCGAACAGGGCCGCAAGTCCGCAGGGCGAGGTCAGCATCTTGTCCCCGTCATGGCCGATCCCGGGCACGTCCCATGTTTGGTGATTGGGCGTGCCGCCGTCGCGCGCGGCCATCGTTTGCGCATAGGCTCGGCCGCGCGCATAGCGGTAAGGACCTTGCGCCTGCGCCATGCAGCTCTTGTCGAGCGCAGGGTGATCGGGGTCGGTGTCGAGCGCGCCGAGCAGGTAGATCACCTGCCGTCCGACGTAGCGTTCTTCCAATTCGCGCGGGGTCGCGGCCGCGAGATAGGACGGTCGCGCCTCCATTCCGTATTTCCACTTGTTGTATCCGGGGCAGGATGCCGCGATCGCCGGTTCCGGCCGCTCGCTGCCGAAATAGGCGTATGAGGAGGGGTTGGCGACCACGTAGCGGACGGCGATGCCTTCTCGCGTCAGCGCCGCCTCGCCTTTGGCGGCGATCGCGTACCGCTGCGCCACTTGGCCGCCGCCGGAATGGCCGGCAATCACGACCGCTCGCAGGTCGGGAAAGCGACGGCGGTCGGCAAGGCGCGCGAGGATCGCGTCGAAAGCATCGAACGAGCTTGCCGGCCCGGGACCCGTGGCTGGCTCGCCGCCCTCCCAGCCTTCCAGCGACCAGCGCAGCGTATCGGGCGGCAAAGCGTGCGCCTCGACATCGATGTCCGCCAGGAACTGCGGGACGATCATGATGGTCGTTTTGCCGGCGCCGCCGGCCGCCGCCCGCGCTCTCTCGGCCGAGCGGTCGTAGACGTCGGCGTTGCGCAGACGGCCATGGAGTACGAGTACGGCCCGGTCGATGCCGGGCAACGGCGCGGACCAATCGCTCGAAACGTAGAGCGCAAGCGCGCCGAAGCCGCCGACCGCGACACGCGCATCGGCGACCACGCGCACCGGGCGGCGGTGCGAGGCGGTTTCCTCCTGGGCGGACGCGGGCCCGCAGATGAATGCGAGCGCGGCCAACACGGCTGTTCGCAACGGTCTCATTCGGCTTGCGCTCCGGACCCTACACGGCGGCGCCGGCGAGCGGATCGGGGCCGTAGCGATTCGTGCCGGCGCTGCCCGGCAGACAGCCCAGTTCGACGAACGCCCAAATCACGATCGCGCGGGATAGAACCATCAGGCCGACCGCCGGCGCGGCATCGAGAGTGCCCACCGACCCAACCGCGTCCATGACCGCCGGACAAAGCAGGAAGAGCAGCAGCCACCATGCGCTTTTGTTGCGGTCGTGCAGGCGCCGGACGCAAACCGCAAGCGACGACGCGATCACCGGGATGGCGACCAAGACGCCGCCGGGCGCGACCGGATCATTGCCGCCGAGCAGAAGCGTCGACACCCCCGAACTGGCCCACACGATTGCCAGGACCGCGGCGAGCACGAGCCAGGTCAAGGAGACGATCCAGAACCCGGCCCGATTGACCCTGCCGCGGAAGGAGAAGAACAGTCGGAGCAGATGCATTGTTTGATTGACGCGGCGTGGTTATTGCGGAGCGTCGCCCGTCATTGCGAGGAGCCCGAAAGGGCGACGAAGCAATCCAGAGGCCGCAGCCGCTTCCCTGGATTGCGTCGCTTCGCTCGCAATGACGCGCAAGCGGATAGCCCGAGCCAATCCCTTCTGATGACCCTTGTACCTCGTCATCCTGAGGTGCGCGCCGAAGGCGCGCCTCGAGGGACGCACGCCCTCTGGATCATCCCCGGATCAAGTCCGGGGCAGGCTCTTCGAGGCCCTCGCTTCGCATAGCCGACGCTCCGCGTCGGCGTTTCTTCAACACAAAGAACGGCGGCCAAAGGCCGCCTACGCACCTCAGTATGACGGTCATCAATTGGGGCCATTGGCATCACGCGTCCTCCAGCACCTCCCTGATCCGCTGCGCCAGGATCCCCTGGGTGAGCGGCTTTTGCATCACCTCGACGCCGGGATCGAGGTGGCCGTGCTGGGCGATGGCGTCGGCGGAATAGCCGGACATGTACAGCACCCGGATCTCCGGCTGGCGCGCCTTTATCTCTTCCGCCAGTTGCCGCCCGTTCATCCCCGGCAGCACCATGTCGGTGAGCAGCAGGTCGAGCCGCTCGTCGTTGCGCTCGATCAGCCCGAGCGCGGAGTCGGCGTCGTGCGCCTCCAGCACGCGGAAATGCATCTCGCGCAGGATTTCGACCACATAGGTGCGCACGTCGTGGTCGTCCTCGACCAGCAAGATCGTCGGCGCCGCGTCGAGCGCCAACGCCGGGCGCTCGGGCGCCTGCTCGACGCCGGCGTGGCCGGGCAGCCGCGGCAGATAGAGCCGCACCGTGGTGCCGGCGCCGGGCGCGCTGTCGATCTCGACGTGGCCGCCCGATTGTTTGACGAAGCCGTAGACCTGGGAGAGGCCGAGGCCGGTCCCCTGGCCCTCG
>DASPVJ010000269.1:0-3868 GCA_035622435.1 Xanthobacteraceae bacterium
GCGTGACGCCTCACCACACGGCGATGGCGACCGCCACGGCAAGGGGGGTGAGGAAGAGGCCGAGGTAGGTCCAGGTGCGACAGGCGTGCGCGTCCTTCGGAGGCAGGAACAGCTGAACCAGGATGCCGATGCCCGCGGCCAAGCCCAACCCCAAGCGGACGAAATCGCCGGGCGTCTCGTAGGCCGACCAAATGGTTTCGCTTTGCGGCAGGCTGACCCGCATGGCCAGAACGACCAGCGTGCCGAGGAAGAGCGCGCGCAGGACGAGCGCGGTTACGCGCAGCCGAACCGACACCTCGGGCGTCTTGACTGTGCCGTCAGGGGGCGCCCCCGCCACGAGAGTCATCGATGAGCCTCCTCGCCATGGCCGCGTTTCCTCTGGTGTTTCTGGTTCCGGGCCGGCTCGTGGAACTCCGCTTCCGCCCGCTGTTAATATAATGAGTCCATAGCGAATTGTCCCGAAGTTCATAAAAATAAAATAGCCGTCTTGTGCGCCGCACAAAGCTCGAAGCATTGACAACCCGCTACCGCTCTCCGTCCTCCGGCGTCGGCACCCGTGCCGCCGCGATCCAGCTCGCCACGGCGCAAAGCAGCAGCACGCCGACGATGATCGGCATCGGCCCGGCGCGCATCGCCTCGTGAAACAGCAGCACGAACAGGAGGATGACGCCGGCGGCGAAGAAGGAGTTCCCCAGCGCCGTGAACGTCGATCGCCGCGCCAAAAGTCCACGCAGGGACACGGGTTCGCTCCTTCGGGCTGTGCGAAGAGCGCGCAAGCCTGAACGCTCCGACGACCTCCAAGACGGCAGGCTAGCGCGGATCGGCTCCGAGCGCGTCGTCGAGCGCCCCGTTGACGTCGAGGCTGGCCGGGGCCTTGCGGGCGAATTTGAGCGCACGCTCGTAGACATCGCCCAGTTCCGCCGGCATCTGTCCGCGCACGAGCTGATCGCGCCACAGCAACAGCCGCTTCCAGCCGCGCGTGTCGCCGCCCTGCTTCGGCAGCTCGTAGCCGAGCGCGACGAGCTTGCGCGCGAGCGTCTGCGCCGCGGCGGCCTCGTCGCAGGTTATCGCCAGCACGTCGATATAGGCGGCGCTCACCGCAAAGATCGGCCGGTGATCGCGCTCGTCGGCCAGCGCCTTCGCCGCGTGCGGGGAGTTGAGGAACCCCATCAGGTCGCCGATGGTCTGCGCGTCGGCGGCGTGCCCCGCCGCGCCGAGGTTCTGGCGGACCCGCGCGAGGCAAGCCTGGAACACGGACAGCCGCTCGTCGCGCTCGGCCGCGGGGTGCACGCGGCTTCCCGGGCGCGGGCCGGGCGGCGCCGCGCGCTCGCTCGCCGGCGCGGGTTGCGCCGGTTGCGGGGCGGGCGTGGCCGGCACGGGTTGCGCCGGTTGCGGGGCGGGCGTGGCCGGCACGAACTCGCGCCGGACTTCGTCGAAAATCGGCAGCGCGCTCATCTTGCGCGCAATGGTAGCGCGCGGGGATAAGAAAAGACTTAAATCTGAATCAATTCAACGGATAAGGCCGGTTAACCACGTCCGGCCCTTTCCGGTCCCGGCGCCTTTGCGCATAGGCAACTCCGGCCGGGCAGGCGCCCGGCCGGAGCCGACCGGGCCGTTTAAGGGCTTGGGGGGCACAACCCGGCGTAACGATAAGCCGCTGCGGGCAATCCGGTTCCACGGACGCTGGCGATTTCGCTACGCCGTCGCCGGCCGCAGCCAATCGGGATGCGTCGCCCGGCCGGATGCTCTATATAGGCGGCGGCGCCCGACATCCGTTGAGGCCGTATTCCAGAACGAGGCGACGATGATGTATCCCGAGGTTTCCCTGCATATCGATGGCGCCTGGGTCAAAGGCGCGGGCGGCAAGAGCGAGCCGGTGCTCAACCCGGCGACCGGCGACCCGATCGGCGAGGTTCCCCACGCGGAGAGCGCCGACCTCGACCGCGCGCTCGCCGCCGCCGAAAAGGGCTTCAAGGCGTGGCGCAAGGTCTCCGCCTACGACCGCTACAAGCTCATGCGCAAGGCGGCCGACATTTTCCGCAGCCGCATCGCCGACATCGCCACCGTCCTGACCATGGAGCAGGGCAAGCCGCTGGCCGAGGCCAAGGGCGAGGCCATGGTCGCCGCCGACGTGATCGACTGGTTCGCCGAGGAGGGCCGCCGCGCCTACGGCCGGGTCATTCCGGCGCGCGCCGAGGGCATCTACCAGATCGTGGTCAAGGAGCCGGTCGGGCCGGTGGCCGCGTTCACGCCGTGGAATTTCCCGCTCAACCAGGCGGTGCGCAAGATTTCCGCGGCGGTCTCGACCGGCTGCGCGGTGATCATCAAGGGCCCGGAGGAGACGCCGGCGAGCTGCGCCGCGCTGGTGCAGGCCTATCTCGATGCCGGCCTGCCGGCGGGCGTGATCAACCTGGTGTTCGGCGTGCCGGCGACGATCTCCGAATACCTCATCCCGCACCCGACCATCCGCAAGATTTCCTTCACCGGCTCGACCGTGGTCGGCAAGCACCTCGCTTCGCTCGCCGGCAAGTACATGAAGCGCGTCACCATGGAACTCGGCGGCCACGCGCCGGCGATCGTGTTCGACGACGCCGACGTCGACGTGGCGGTGAAACTCCTCTCCGCCAACAAGTTTCGCAACGCCGGCCAGGTCTGCGTGTCGCCCACCCGGTTCCTGGTGCAGGAGAATGTGTACGAGCCGTTCGTCGAAAAGTTCGTCAAGGCGGCCAAATCGCTCAAGGTCGGCGACGGCCTCGACAAGGACACCCGCATGGGTCCGCTCGCCAACGCGCGCCGGGTCGAGGCGATGGAGCGGTTCATCGCCGACGCCAAGGCCAAGGGCGCCAAGGTCGAGACCGGCGGCAACCGCATCGGCAACAAGGGCTTCTTCTTCGAGCCGACGGTGCTCACCGACGTGCCGCGCGACGCCAGGATCATGAACGAGGAGCCGTTCGGGCCGCTGGCGCCGATCGCCCCGTTCAAAGATTTCGACGCCGTGGTGACCGAGGCGAACCGGCTGCCCTACGGGCTCGCCGCCTACGCCTACACCCGCTCGGCCAAGACCGCGGCGGCGATCGGCTCGGCGGTCGAGACCGGCATGATCTCGATCAACCACCACGGGCTCGCTTTGCCCGAGGTGCCGTTCGGCGGCGTCAAGGATTCCGGCTACGGCTCCGAGGGCGGCACCGAGGCGCTCGAGGGCTACCTGGTGACAAAGTTCATCACCCAGGCGGGCCTCTAGGCTTCGTTGCCGGGCGGACACGGCCATGAATGGGCGCGTCCGCCTCGGCTTTCTCACCCCGTCGTCGAACACGGTGCTGGAGCCGCTCACCGCGGCGATCCTCGACGATTTGCCGGAGGTCACCGCCCATTTCGCCCGCTTCAAGGTGACCGAAATCGCGCTCTCTCCCGCGGCGGTCGCACAATTCGACGACGGCGAAATCCTGCGCGCCGCGGCGCTGCTCGGCGACGCCAAGGTCGATGCCATCGCCTGGAGCGGCACGTCATCGGCGTGGCTCGGCTTCGCCCGCGACGTTGCCCTGTGCGAGCGCATCCTCAAGGCGACCGGCCGGCCGGCGTGCACGGCGGTGCTGGCGCTCAACGAAGTGCTGGCCGCAACCGGCGCCAAGCGCCTCGGCTTGGTCACGCCCTACCGCGACGACGTGCAGGCACGCATCGTCGATAATTATGAGGCTGCCGGCTTCGCGATCGCGTGCGAACGGCATCTCGGCATCAGCGACGACTACGCCTTCGCCGAGGAGCCGCCCGACCGGGTCGAAGCGCTCATCCGCGAGGTGGCGGCGGACCGTCCCGACGCCATCGCCATCCTGTGCACCAACATGCGCGGCGCGCCGCTGGTGAGCGAACT
>DASPVJ010000270.1:0-4968 GCA_035622435.1 Xanthobacteraceae bacterium
TCAGTTCGGAACCGCCGCCTTGGGATTCGGCGGGAAGGCCGCGTTGACGGCCGTGCCGCGCAGCAGCTCGAGGGCCATGTTGAGCGCCTTGTCGTCCTTCGGGTCGGTCGGGACGAACGATTGCGATCCGGTCTCCTCTTGGCCTTCGGCCTTGAGGTGACCGCGCAACGCCGCCTCGCCGCGGGAGTCGGTGCGGGTCTTCATCTCGTCCGGCACCTCCTGCAGCACTTCGATGTCGGGCGAGATGCCCTTGGCCTGGATCGAGCGGCCGGACGGGGTGAAGTAGCGCGCCGTGGTGAGGCGCAGCGCGCCGTTGCCCGAGCCGAGCGGGATGATGGTCTGGACCGAGCCCTTGCCGAACGAGCGGGTGCCGACGATGGTCGCCCGCTTGTGGTCCTGCAGCGCGCCGGCGACGATTTCCGACGCCGAGGCGGAGCCGCCGTTGATCAGGACGATGAGCGGCTTGCCCTTGGTGAAATCGCCGGAACGCGCGTTGAAGCGTTGCGTCTCCTCCGCGTTGCGGCCGCGCGTCGAGACGATTTCGCCCCGCTCGAGGAACGCGTCGGACACCGCGATCGCCTGATCGAGCAGGCCGCCCGGGTTGTTGCGCAAGTCGACCACGTAGCCCTTGAGCTTGTCGGCCGGGATCTGGGCGGCGAGGTCGCTGATCGCCTTCTTGAGCCCCTCGTTGGTCTGCTCGTTGAACTGGGTGATGCGGATGTACCCTACGTCGCCCTCGGGGCGCGAGCGCACGGAGCGCACCATGATCATCTCGCGGACGATCGTCACTTCGATCGGCTTTTCCTGGCCGTTGCGGATGATCTTCAGGCGGATCTTGGTGTTGACCGGCCCGCGCATCTTTTCGACCGCCTGGTTGAGGGTGAGGCCCTGAACCTGCTCGTCGTCCAGATGGGTGATGATGTCGCCGGCCATGATGCCGGCGCGGGCGGCCGGCGTGTCGTCGATCGGCGCCACGACCTTCACCAGGCCCTGCTCCATGGTGACTTCGATGCCGAGCCCGCCGAACTGGCCCTTGGTCTGGACCTGCATGTCGCGGTAGCTCTTGGCGTCCATGTAGCTCGAATGGGGGTCGAGCCCGTTGAGCATGCCGTTGATCGCCGCTTCGATCAGCTTGGCATCCTCCGGCTTCTCCACGTAGTCGGCGCGCACGCGCTCGAACACGTCGCCGAACAGGTTGAGCTGGCGGTAGGTGTCGGCGCCGCCGGCCGCCTTGGCGCTGGCCCCGACCAGCATCAGCCGCGGCTGGGTGGCGAGGAGGGACAGAGTTGCGCCGGCTACGGCGCCGATGAGAAGCAGGGAAGTCTTGCGCATTATCCGCGAACCTTCTCGCTATCGGTGGTCGCCCACCATGGGCTCGGATCGACGGGAGTTCCGTCCTTGCGGAACTCCACGTACAGCACCGGTTGGCTTGAGCCAGTCGCAACAGCGGCGGCCGATTGCGGCCCGCCCCCCATCACCGCCACGGGTTCCCCGGTCAGTACGAACTGGCCGGGATCGACGGAGATACGCTCCATTCCGGCCAGCAGCACATGATAGCCGCCGCCGGCGTTGAGGATCAAGAGTTGACCATAGCTGCGGAACGGCCCGGCATAGACCACCCAGCCGTCGCACGGGGCGGTGACCGGGGCGGCGGCGCGGCTGGCGATCCATAGGCCTTTTTCGGTGCCGCCGAGCCCGTCCGGCGTGCCGAAGTCGCGGATGCGTACCCCATTGACCGGCAGCGGCAAAGCGCCTTTGGCGGACGCGAAGGCAACGGCCGGCGCGAGCCGGCCCGGGTCCTTCAAGGCGGCGAAGTTCGGCTTGCCCTCGGGTGGGGCCGGCGGCCTTTGGCCCCCCGGCTGGGCGGCGGCGTCGCGCTCGAGCTTGGCGATCAAATCCTTGAGATTATCCGCCTGGCGGGCCAACAGGGCGATGTGCTGGCGCTGGGCGTCGAGCGCCTTCTCGGCCTCGGCCTGCTTTTTCTGCCGCTCCTGGACCAGCAGGGTCATGCGCTGTTGGTCGTCGGAAAATGCGGCCACATCACGGCCGAGCGTCGCCTTTTCGATCCCCATGTCCTTGCGCACCCGGGCAAGTTCCGCGAGGTCGGCGGACAGCGCCTCGGCCTCGACCCGCATTTCCGGCAGCACCGCGCCCAACAGCATGGCGGTGCGCACGCTCAGGAGCGCGTCCTCGGGCGCCGTCATGATGGCGGGGGGCGGGCGGCGGCCGATGCGCTCGAGCGCCGCCAGGATTTCTGCAATGACGGCGCGGCGGCCGTCGAGGGATTTGCGCACGGTCCGCTCGTTGGCTTCGAGCGTCTTCAAGCGCGCCTCGGCCGCGGCGATTCGGCTTTCCGCCAGCCGCAGCCGGCCGACGGTCGTCAGCAGCGCTTCATTGAGCTTGCGGCGGTCTTCCCCGAGCGCGGCGATTTCGTTCTTGAGCAGCGCCTCCGCGTCGGCGGCCCTGCGCTGTTCCGCCTGCACCGCATCGAGTTCCTGCTGGCGCGCGGCCTTGTCGGGCGCCGGGGCCGGCTGCTGGGCCAGGGCGACCGCTGCAAGTCCCGCCGACAGGGCGGACCCGAACGCTAGGCCGATGACGCGGCGCGAGGTCATGACGTCAGATACGCACAGGCCCCGTTAAAGGGCGATTAACCATTGGGGTCGGCCCTACGCCGGCACCGTCACGCCCGGTGGTAGGGATGCCCCGAAAGAATGGCGATTGCGCGGTAAAGCTGCTCGAAAAGCATGACCCGCACGAGTTGATGCGGCCAGGTGGCCTTGCCGAAGGCGAGCCGCAGATCGGCGCCGGCGAGGAGGTCGGAGGCGAGCCCGTCCGGCCCGCCGATGACGACCGCGACGGCCGGTCGGCCTTCGTCGCGCCAGCGGCCGATGCGTTGCGCCAGCGCCTCGCTCGCGAGGTTCTCGCCGCGCTCGTCGAGCGCCACCACGGCGGCGTGCGCGGGGATTGCGGCCTTGAGCGCCGCGGCCTCGTCGGCGATGCGGTCCTTGGCGCGGCGCGCCCGGCTTTCGTCGGCTTCGCTCACCGTCACGGAGCGGATGCCGATCGCGCGCCCGCCGGCGGCGACGCGCTCGCGATAGCGCTCGGCAAGCTCGCGTTCCGGCCCGCGCTTGAGCCGCCCGACCGCGGCGACCACAAGCTTCATTCAGCTCGCGCGTCGGACGCTCGCGCGGCCCGGCGCCCACATCTTTTCCAGATTGTAGAAGGCGCGCACTTCCGGCCGGAACACGTGGACGATCACGTCGCCCGCATCGATCAGCACCCAGTCGCAATGGGGCACGCCTTCGACCCGCAGGTCCGGCACGCCGGCCTCCGCCAGGTCTTCCAGCAAACGATCGGCGACCGCGCCGACGTGGCGGTTCGACCTGCCGCAGGTCACCACCATGTAGTCGCCGATCGTCGTCTTGCCGTGCAGATCGATGGTGATTGTGTCCTCGGCCTTGGCATCGTCGAGACTGGCGAGGATCACGCGAAGGGTCTCCTCGGCGTCAGGGCGCACCTGGGAGACGGCATCGGGCACACGCGACGCGGCCCGAGAGAGCGCAGGGGTGGACAGGGGGTCCTCTTCCTTTCGCTGCAGCTATGCCCCGGCACCATCCCGGGGCTCACCCGCTTAACATATGCGCGTCGGGTTAACGGTTTCAACCCGCGCAAGGGCGTCGAACGTCATCAAGCCGTCGCACGAATCGCCGTCGACGACACCGGCGACTTGATGCCGTGCAGGTAGACCCAGGCGGGCGGCCGGCGACGCGGCAGCAAGCGGGCGGCGCTTTCGCGCATGCGCGCCGACGCCAGCGCCTGCGCGGCGGGCGCCGCGGTTGCCGCGAGGCTGGCGCCGAACCGGTCGACCACCGCGATGGGAACGCGCGCCGCGATGGTTTGCCAATGGCGCCAGCGGTCGAACTGGGCGAGGTTGTCGGCGCCCATGATCCAGACGAAATGCACCGACGGAAACCGGCGCGTGAGCCAGGCGATCGTGTCGGCGGTGAAGCGCGTGCCGATCGCGGCTTCGAGATCGGTCACGTCGATGCGCGGATGGGCGGCAAGCCGCCGCGCGGCCGCGAGGCGATCGGCGAGCGGCGGCAGCCGCCGCGTTTGCTTGAGCGGATTGCCCGGCGTCACCAGCCACCACACCCGGTCGAGGCCGAGCCGCTTCATGGCGAACAGGCTCACCGCGCGATGCGCTCGGTGCGCCGGATCGAACGAGCCGCCGAACAGCCCGATCTTCAGTCCCGGCGCATGGGGAGGCAGCTTTACCTCTCCCCGCTTGCGGGGAGAGGTCGGCGCCGAAGGCGCCGGGTGAGTGGGCGTCTCGGCAGGATGAACTCGCCGAGACAGCCCCTCACCCCAACCCTCTCCCCGCTTCGCGGGAAGAGGGAATTTAGAGGGCGGTGGATGACTCACGGCCGGGTCTGGCCCGACCCGCGCACGCGGTATTTGAAGCTCGTGAGCTGCTCGACGCCGACGGGGCCGCGTGCATGCATGCGGCCGGTGGCGATGCCGATCTCGGCGCCGAAGCCGAACTCGCCGCCGTCGGCGAACTGGGTCGAGGCGTTGTGCAGCACGATCGCCGAGTCGACCTCGTTGAGAAACTTCTCCGCCGCCGCCGCGTCGGCCGTGACGATCGCGTCGGTGTGGTGCGAGCCGTAGCGCTCGATGTGAGCAATCGCCGCCTCGACGCCGTCGACCACCTTGGCGGCGATGATGGCGTCCAAATATTCCGTCGACCAGTCGTCCTCGCTCGCGCGCTTGACGCGCGGGTCGACCGCCTGAACCGCCTCGTCGCCGCGCACCTCGCAACCGGCATCGATGAGCATCGCAACGAGCGGCTTGAGCTGCGCCGGTGCCGCGGCGCGGTCGACGAGCAAAGTCTCGGCCGCCCCGCACACGCTGGTGCGCCGCATCTTCGCGTTGAGCACGATGCGTTGCGCCATGGCCGGGTCCGCGGCC
>DASPVJ010000271.1:0-9176 GCA_035622435.1 Xanthobacteraceae bacterium
TGCGCTACGTCGTCGCCAGCATGTGGGTGGGCGGCAACGTTTCGCATTATTCGGCGGAGCGCCCGCAGGTGCTGATCGACGGCGATCCGCGGCGGGCGCCGTGGATCGACCTCGCCGATCTCAAGGCGCGCGGCGCCGCCGTGGTGTGGGTCGTCGGCGAGCGCACCCGCGTGCCGGCCGAGTACCAGGCGGTCGCGCCCGACGCCCGGGTCGGGACGCCGTTCACGCTCCCCGCCCGCAACGGCATCGGCGAAATCGAGGTCGGTTGGGCGATCCTGCCGCCGGCCAAATAGAAGACGAGGTTGAGGGGCGAGACGCCGCCGGCGTGGCGCACGGCCGGACCGGCCTGGCCTCGCGATCTTTGCCGCCGGCGCGGCCCATGCTATAGGGACGCCGTCCCCACAACCGTGGTCGCACGATGGCTCTTCGTCTTTTGGCGCCTCAGTTTCTCGCGCTTTACTGCTTCGCCGCCGCCGGCCTCTACGTGCATTACCGCGGCAAGGTGCGGCACGGGTTCTTCCGCCAGCTGACCGACCATTCGACCCTGTTCGCGCCCTACAACGCGCTGATGTACCTGTTCTCGGCGGTGCCCAACCGCCCGGTGCTGCCGGCGAGCGACTTTCCCGAATTGGCCACGCTGCGCGAGAACTGGCAGACCATCCGTGACGAAGCGCTCAAGCTGTTCGACGAGGGCTATATCCGCGCGTCGGCGAAATACAACGACTGGGGCTTCAACTCGTTCTTCCGCAGCGGCTGGAAGCGCTTTTATCTCAAATGGTACGAGGACGTCCTGCCGTCGGCCGCCACCTTGTGCCCGAAGACGGTCGAACTGCTCAACACCATGCCGTCGGTGCACGGCGCCATGTTCGCCATGCTCTCGCCGGGCGGGCGGCTGGTCGCGCACCGCGATCCATTCGCCGGCTCGCTGCGCTACCATCTCGGGCTGGTCACGCCGAAGTCGGGCGAGCCGTGCCGCATCTTCGTCGACGGCGTCCCTCATACGTGGCGCGACGGCGAGGACCTGCTGTTCGACGAAACCTACATCCACACCGCCGAGAACCTCACCAACGAAACCCGCATCATTTTGTTCTGCGACGTGGAGCGGCCGCTGAAGACGCGCTTCATGACCGGCATGAACCGCTGGGTGATCCACCACGTCATCAAGGCGACGGCGACGCAGAACGTGGACGGCGAGAAGGTCGGCTTCGTCAATAAGGCGTTCGCGCTCATCTATCCGATCCGGCTGGTCGGCAAGCGCATGAAGGCGTGGAACCGCAGGGCCTATTACGCCGTCAAATATGCGCTGGTGGCCGCCTTGCTGGCCGCCATCCTTATTCCCGTCCTCATACGCTGAGTGCGGCCGACTGCCGCCGGCGCCGCCTTGTCATCGGCCCGGCGCGAGCGTATGGAGCGCGCAAGAGCATGATGCCGAAAAGTTGGGAGCCATCCCGCTTTGGGGGCGGTTCGATGAGCCTTCGCTGTCTCGACCTGGACGCGTTCCGCGCGACGCCGCGGGCGACCGAGCCGTTCGAATATCTGGTGGTGCCCGGGTTCGTGCGCCCGGACGCCTGCGCGCGCATCAACGCGGATTACCCGGAGATTTCCGAGCGCGGCAGCTTCCCGATTGCGCAACTCGCCTTCGGCCCGGCGTTCCGGGAGTTTCTCGACGAGCTGGAGAGCGACGAGTTCCGCGCGGCGTTCGAGGAGAAGTTCGAGATCGACCTTGCCGGCCGTCCCTCGACCATCACGGTGCGCGGGCAATGCAGCGCCAAGGACGGCCAGATCCACACCGACTCGCTCAGCAAGATCATCACCGTCCTCATCTACATGAATCCGAGTTGGGAAGAGGCCGGCGGCCGCCTGCGCCTGCTGCGCTCGGGCGACGACCTCGACGACGTGATCGCCGAAGTCCCGCCCAACGAGGGCACGTTGCTCGCGTTCAAGCGCGCCGCCAATTCCTGGCACGGGCACAAGCCGTTCAGCGGACAGCGCCGGGCGATCCAGTTCAACTGGGTCACCTCGGAGGGCAACCGGCGCATCGCCCTGCTGCGGCACCATTTGTCGGCGCCGTTCAAGCGCGTGCTGGGGGCGCTGCGGCCTGGCCATGCGCCGCAGCGCGCCGCGGGCGGCCATTGAGCGGCCCGTGGACGCTAGCGACCTTCGCACGCGGGACTTCCGCCGGATTTTGCTGATCAAGCTGTCGGCGGTCGGCGACGTCGTGCACACGATTCCGGTGCTCAACAAGCTGCGCCGGCGCTATCCCTCCGCGCGCATCGATTGGCTCGTTACGCCGGCCATCGGCGAACTGATCCGCCATCATCCCGGCGTCAGCAACGTGATCCTGTTCAGCCGCCATGACTGGTCGACGCCGTGGCGGCCGGCGGCGCTCGGCCGGATCGCGAAGCTCGCGGCCGAACTGCGCCGCACCCGCTACGACCTGATCGTCGACATGCACGGGCAGTTCCGCACCGCCTTCTTCGCGCTTGCCGCCGGCGCGCCGGTGCGCATCGGGTTCGACCGGCCGCGCGCCGAAGTGTGGAGCGCGTCGGAGCGGACGTTCCCGGCGGAAGCCTACAAGCACGCGTGGAAGGGCGCGCGCGAGCACTCGTGGCTCGCCTATACGCACCGCATCGCCGTGCCGAGCCTCGATGTCCACGCGGTCGACCGTTACCTCAGCGTCGGCCCCATGCTCGGGCTCGACGACGGCCCGGCCGACTTCTCGTTCCCGGTGCCGGCCGCCGCGGCCGCGCGCACCGAGGCGCTGTTGCGCGCGAACGGGATCGCGACGGGATCGCCGGTTTTGCTGTGCGCGCCCGGCACCAACTGGGAGACCAAGCACTGGCGCGCCGAGCGCTTTGCCGAGGTGGCGCGCCATTTCCTTAAGCGCGGCTGGCGCATCGTCCTGATCGGATCCGAGCGCGAGCGCGCCGTGTGCGCCCGCGTGGCCGCGGCCGCGCCCGGCACCGTCGACCTGTGCGCGCAGACGGCGCTCACCGAGCTTGCGGCGCTGGTCCGCCGCAGCGACGGCTGCATCACCAACGATTCCGGCCCCATGCACCTGGCGGTCGCGCTCGACCGGCCGGTGGTCAGCGTGTTCGGGCCGACCGACGCGCTGTGGATCGGCCCCTATGGGCGGCCCGACGCGGTGCTGCGCGCCGACTTGCCGTGCGCGCCCTGCTATCTGCGCGAACTGCGCCACTGCCGGCACGGCCACGCCTGCATGGAGGAGATCACGGCGGCGGCGGTGATCGCCCGCATGGAGGCGACGCTTGCCGACGCGCGGGCCGAGGCGCTGCAACCGGTGCGGCGCGAAGTGCCGGCCCCGGGCTGACGGTCGCGGGGCGACGGCCGAGGACTGAAGCGATGAGCGCGACGCTGACCGCAACCCTGTTCGAGCGCGCGCGGCTCGAGCGGGCGGCCGACATCCTTGCGGTCGCGGCGGTCGCGTCGATCCCGTGGTCGACGACGGCGACCTCCATCCTCATCGTGCTGTGGCTCGTCGCCGCCGTGCCGACTTTCGACTGGGCGGCGGTGCGGCGGGAACTGTGGGCGCCTGCCGGTGCGCTGCCGGTGCTGTTCTTTGTCCTCGCCGTGGTCGGAACCCTGTGGGCCGACGCGCCGTGGGGCGAGCGGCTCGGTGGCCTCGATTCGTTTCACCGCTTCCTCGCCGTTCCGCTGCTGCTGGCCCAGTTCCGGCGATCCGGCAACGGCCACTGGGCCGTCAACGGCTTTCTCGCGTCGTGCACCGTTCTGCTGGTCGCGTCCTACCTCCATGCCGTCTGGCGGATGTCGTATCCGAGCGCCGATCATCCGTTCGTTTTTCCCGGCATCCCGGTCAAGGACTACATCCTGCAAAGCAGCGAGTTTCAGCTCTGCACGTTCGGGCTCGCCTACGCGGCGGTCGAGGCGTGGCGATCGGGCCGCGCGCGCCTTGCCGTCGCGCTCGCGCTTTTCGCCTGCGCGTTTCTCGCTAACAGCGTCTACGTCGTCACCGGGCGCACCAGCGTCGCGGTGATGCCGGTGCTGCTGGCGCTGTTCGGGTTTCGCCTGTTCGGCTGGCGCAGGGTTTTCGTCGTCGCCGCCGCCGGTTGTTTGATCGGCGGGATCGCCTGGGCGTCATCGTCCTATCTGCGCGCCCGCGTGTCGGCGGTTTGGCACGAGATCGCCGCCTATGAGACCGAGAATGCGGAGACGTCGTCGGGCGAGCGCCTGGAACTGTGGAAGAAGTCGCTGCGCTTCATCGCCGCCGCGCCGGTCTTCGGGCACGGCACCGGCGCAATCAAGCAACAGTTCCGCGGCGCGGTCGGCACCAGCGGGCCGTCGACGATCGTTTCCGACAACCCGCATCAGCAGACGCTGACGGTGGGCGTCCAACTGGGGCTCGTCGGCATCGCGGTGATGTACGCCATGTGGATCGGCCATTTGCTGCTGTTTCGCGCCGACGGGCTCGTCGCCTGGATCGGCCTTGCCGCGGTGACGCAGAACATCGTGGCGTCGCTGTTCAATTCCCACCTGTTCGATTTCACCCAGGGGTGGTTCTACGTGTTCGCGGTGGGCGCGCTGGGCGGTACCGTGCTGAGCAAGCGCGCGCGCAGCCCGGCGGCAGCCGCGTAGGCAGGTCGGCCCATGCTGGCGCGCATCAACCGACGGATCAAGCGCACCCGCGCCTACCAGCGCTACCGGCACAGCCTGCCGTACGTGACGCTCAACGAGTGGCAGAAGGACCTGCGCCGGAAGTTCCGCCTCGCGAAGTACCGGGGCAGCGAGTATCGCTGTCCGGTGTGCGGGGTGGAACTCGCCGCGTTCAAGCCGGGCGGGAAGTCCTACCTGCGGATGATCCACGAGCACGACTACATCTATCCGATGAGCGCGATCGAGACCTTCAACTTCGGGGCCTATGCCTGCCCGAACTGCGACGCATCGGATCGCGAGCGGCTTTACGCGCTCTATCTCGACGACGTGTTCCGTTTGCGAGACCCACAACGCCGCTGCCGCATGGTCGAGTTCGCTCCCTCGTTCGGGCTGCCGCGCAAGCTCAAGGGCTATCCGTTCGTCGATTACCGCAGCGCCGACCTCTTCCGCAACAACGTCGACGACCGCATCGACATCGCCGACATGCGTGCGTACGCGGACGCGTCGTTCGACATCGTCCTGTGCTCGCACGTGCTCGAGCACGTGTCCGATGACCGGCGGGCGATGCGTGAATTGCACCGCATCCTGCGCGCCGACGGCTTCGCCATCGTCATGGTGCCGCTCGTGCACGGGGTCGACGAGACCAACGAGGATCCCGCCGTCGACACGCCGGAGCTGCGGTGGAAATATTTCGGATCGGGCGACCACGTGCGCCAGTACGGCAAGCGGGATTTCGCCGAGCGGCTCGCCGCCGCAGGGTTCGCCGTCGAGCGGCTCGGGGTCCGGTTCTTCGGCGCGGAGGCGTTCCGCCGCGCCGGCATCGCCGCGGACTCCGTCCTCTATGTCGTGCACAAGGCGGCGGTGCCCGCCGCCGCCGCGTCATGACCGCAATCGCGCTTCCCGGCCGCCCGCGCATCCTCGTCGTCACGCTGCGCCGCCTCGGCGACGTGTTGCTCGCCACCCCCCTGATCCGCAGCCTGCGCCGGGCGCTGCCCGAGGCGAAGATCGCGGCCCTGGTTTTCGCCGGGACCGAGGGCATTCTCGACGGGAATCCCGACCTCGATTCCCTGGTGGTGGCGCCGGCGCGGCCGAGCGCGATCGACACGCTGGCGCTCGCCCGGCACCTGTGGCGACGCTACGACCTCGCCATTGCGACCCACGGCGGCGACCGGCCGATGCTCTTCGCCTGGGCGGCCGCGCCCCGGCGGATCGGTCCGGTCGAGCCGCGCGGCTTTGCCGGCCGCCTCGCGCGCCTCGCGTTCGAACGCGTGGTTGCCGCCGACCACGGGCTGCATCGGGTCGACGACGTGCTGCGCCTCGCCGACGCGCTCGGCATTGCCCGCGTGCCCCGGGTGGTCGGCCCGACGGGGGCCATGCCGCCCGACGCGCGTCCGGCGCGGCCCTACGCGGTGATCCATGCCGGGCCGATGTTCCGCTACAAGCGCTGGACCGTCGATGGCTGGCGGCAGCTTGCCGCCGCGCTGGCGCGGCGCGGCCTCGACCTGATCGCCACCGGCGGGCCGGCGCCGCAAGACCGGCGCTACCTCGACGAGGTCTGGGCCGCATCGGATTGCCCCGTCCGCCGGCTCGACGGGCGGCTGAGTTGGCCGGAGCTTGCCGCCATGATCGCCGGCGCGCAGGTCTACGTCGGGCCCGACACGTCGGTGACCCACCTGGCGGCGGCGTCGGGCTGCCCGACCGTCGCCCTCTACGGCCCGACCGATCCGCGCATCTGGGGGCCGTGGCCGGCGGCTGGGCTCGACCGGCCGTGGGACAAGGCCGGCTCCCTGCAGCGCCGCGGCAACGTCTGGCTGGTGCAGAATCCGCTGCCGTGCATGCCTTGCCAGCTGGAGGGCTGCGCGCGGCACGTCGAGAGCCACAGCCAGTGCCTCGACGAAATGCCGGTGCGGCGGGTGCTCGGCGCGGTCGCAGACGCCCTCGCCTCGCGCACGGATCGGCGCATGCCCGCCCGGTAGCGCGGCGCCGCAAAGGCCGCTAAGGAGTGGCGCCGGGATCGGCCCGGTGCCACGTGCCGTTAACGATGATCCGACTGCCGAACTTCACGCCGCGCACGGCGCTGATCCTCGCCCACGATCTGCTGGCGACCGCCGCGGCGATTATCGCGACCTTCTACATCCGTTTCGAGGGACCGGGGCTTGCCGAGCGCAAGGACCTGCTGATTGCGGTGCTGCCGGGCTTCCTGGTCTACGCCGCCGCGGTCTACGCGTTCTTCCAGCTCTACAAGACCAAATGGCGGTTCGCCTCGCTCCCCGACCTGTTCAACATTTTCCGCGCGGTCAGCGTGCTGGCGCTCTCGTTGTTGGTGCTCGACTACATCCTGGTCGCGCCCAATCTCTACGGCACCTTCTTCTTCGGCAAGATCACCATCGCGCTCTACTGGTTCGTGCAGATGTTCTTTCTCGGCGGTTCGCGCGTCGCCTATCGTTATTTCCACTATACCCGTGTGCGCCAGCACGCGAAGCGCGAGGATTCGACGCCGACCCTGGTGCTCGGCCGCGCCGCCGACGCCGAGGTGCTGCTGCGCGCGATCGAGAGCGGCGCGGTCAAGAAGATCTGGCCGGTCGGGATTCTCTCGCCGTCGAGCGCCGACCAGGGGCAGGCCATCCGCGGCGTCGCCGTGCTCGGCACGCTCGACGAGCTGGAAGCGACGGTGGCGAACCTCGCCGCGCGCGGCACCGGCGTCGCTCGGCTGGTGCTCACCCCGTCCGCGTTGGCGCCGGAGGCGCATCCCGAGGCGATCCTGATGCGGGCGCGCCGCGCCGGGCTCGCGGCGAGCCGCCTGCCGTCGCTCGACGAAGGGGAGGCGCCGCGGCTTGCGCCGGTCGCGGTCGAGGATTTGCTGCTGCGGCCGAGCGTCAAGATCGACTACCGGCGGCTGGAGTCGTTCGTGAAGGGCAAGGCGATCGTCGTCACCGGCGGCGGCGGCTCGATCGGCGCGGAAATCTGCGACCGCGTCGTCACCTTCGGGGCGGCGCGGCTGCTGATCGTCGAGAATTCCGAACCGGCCCTGCACGGCGCGCTTGAGGCGTTCACCGCCAAGGACGGGCGCGCGCAGGTCGAAGGGCGCATCGCCGACGTGCGCGACCGCGCGCGCATCTTGCGGCTGATCGCCGATTTCAAGCCCGACATGGTGTTCCATGCGGCCGCGCTCAAGCACGTGCCGCTGCTCGAGCGCGACTGGGCCGAGGGGGTCAAGACCAACGTGTTCGGCTCGATCAACGTCGCCGACGCCGCGGTCGCCGCCGGCGCCCGCGCCATGGTGATGATCTCGACCGACAAGGCGATCGAGCCGGTGTCGGTCTTGGGCGCGACCAAGCGCTTCGCCGAAATGTACTGTCAGGCGCTCGACGCCGACGCCGCCCGCCGCGCCGACGGCGGGCGCGAGCCCATGCGGCTGATCGCCGTGCGGTTCGGCAACGTGCTCGCCTCCGACGGCTCGGTGGTGCCGAAGTTCAAGGCGCAGATCGAGGCCGGCGGGCCGGTCACCGTCACCCACAAGGACATGGTGCGCTACTTCATGACCATCCGCGAGGCGTGCGACCTGGTGGTGACGGCGGCGAGCCACGCGCTTGGCCCCGCGCGCACCAACGCCTCGGTCTACGTGCTCAACATGGGCCAGCCGGTGCGTATCTACGAACTCGCCGAACGCATGATCCGCCTGTCCGGCCTGGAGCCGGGCCAGGACGTGGACATCGTGTTCACCGGCATCCGGCCGGGCGAGCGGCTCGAAGAGATCCTGTTCGCCCGCGAGGAGCCGACCGCGGAAGTGGGCATCGCCGGCATCGTGGCGGCGCGGCCGGTCTGCCCTTCGCTCGAAGCGATGCGCGGCTGGCTCGCCACGCTGGAGCAGGGCCTCGCCCGCGACGAGCGCGCGGTCATCGACAACGTGCTGCGCGACGCGGTGCCGGATTTCCGCGGCGAGGCGGCGTAACGCGTACACTGGCCGCAGGGAGGACAGCGGCATGTACGACTACATCGTGGTAGGCGCCGGCTCGGCCGGTTGTGTGGTTGCGGCGCGCCTGAGCGAGAACCCGCGGACCAAGGTGCTGCTGCTCGAAGCCGGCAAGCCGGACGCCAAGTCGGAAATCCGCATCCCGGCGGCCTTCTCCAAATTGTTTCACACCGAATACGACTGGGACTACCGAACCGAGCCGGAGCCCATGACCGGCAACCGGCCGCGCTATTGGCCGCGCGGCAAGATGCTGGGTGGCTCCTCCTCGCTCAACGGCATGATGTACGTGCGCGGCCACCCCAGCGACTTCGATCTGTGGCGGCAGGCCGGCAACGCCGGCTGGGGCTACGACGACGTGCTGCCGTTGTTCCGCCGCAGCGAGGGCTTCGTGGGCGCCGGCGGAGAGCCGGACTTCCACGGCCATGACGGTCCGCTCATGGTGGCGAGCCAGCGCTCGCCCAATCCCATGGCCGAAGCCTTCATCGCCGCCGGCGAGAGCCTGGGCTTGAAGCGCGTCGACGACGTCAACGGCGCGAGCCAGGACGGCATCGGCCTCACCCATGTCACCCAG
>DASPVJ010000272.1:0-12012 GCA_035622435.1 Xanthobacteraceae bacterium
CCGTAGGCGAGCGCGGCCGCGGTCGGCTCGTTGATGATGCGCAGCACGTCGAGGCCGGCGATCTTGCCGGCGTCCTTGGTGGCCTGGCGCTGGGCGTCGTTGAAGTAGGCGGGAACGGTGATGACGGCCTGCTCGACCTTCTGGCCGAGATGGGCCTCAGCGGTCTCCTTCATCTTCTGCAGGACGAAGGCGGAGATTTGCGAAGGCGAATATTGCTTGCCGTCGGCCTCGACCCAGGCGTCGCCGTTCGAGGCGCGCACGATCTTGTAGGGGACGAGCTTCTTGTCCTTCTCGACCATCGGGTCGTCGTAGCGGCGGCCGATCAGGCGCTTGACGGCGAAGAAGGTCTTTTCCGGATTGGTGACCGCCTGACGCTTGGCGGGCTGGCCGACCAGCCGCTCGCCGTCGTCGGTGAAGGCGACGATCGACGGCGTGGTGCGCATGCCTTCCGCGTTCTCGATCACCTTGGGCGTCGCGCCTTCCATGACGGCGACGCAGGAATTGGTGGTGCCCAGGTCGATACCGATGACCTTACCCATGATCCGTCCTTTCTTTTCGGCAGGTCGGCCGGGCCTCGACAGCGCCCGGAAGGAAGCACCGGCGGATCGCTTCGCGTCCGCGGACCGCCCCTCACGCGACCCCCTCATATGCGATCCGCCGCGTGGGGAACGGCGGTCGTCGTTCATATAAGGACCATGGTTTTGGCCGCAAGTCATGGGCCGGGGAATCCGGGCCCCCGGCGCGGTGGCAACCCGGCCCGCCGCGTGCCATGCAGGTCGCGGTTAACGGGACCTTTGCGACCGATGAATCCAACGAGAACGGCAGCCCCCATGGTCGAGGGTGTCGCGTTGCGGCCCGGCTATCTCGACCGCGCCGGCCAGGAGGCGCTGCTCGCCGTGGTGCGCGAGGCGATCGCGCAGGCGCCCTTGTTCACCCCGACGATGCCGCGCAGCGGCAAGCCGTTCTCGGTGCGGATGACCAATTGCGGCCCGCTGGGCTGGGTCTCCGACGCGGGCGGCTATCGCTACCAGGCGACCCACCCGCAGACCGGCCGGCCATGGCCGCCCATGCCGGATCTCGCGCTGCGCGCCTGGCACGAGCTTGCCGGCTACGGGCCGCCGCCCGAGGCGTGCCTGATCAACGTCTATGCGCCGGCCGCCCGCATGGGGCTCCATCAGGACCGGGACGAGGACGATTTCTCCGCGCCGGTGCTGTCGCTCTCCCTCGGCGATAGCTGCCTGTTCCGCATCGGCGGCACCGAGCGGAGCGACCCGACCCGGTCGTTTCGCCTTGCATCCGGCGACGCCGTCGTGCTCGGTGGGACGGCGCGGCTTGCCTTCCACGGGGTCGACCGCATCATGCCGGGCACCTCGACCCTGCTGCCGGAGGGGGGACGCATCAATCTGACGCTGCGGCGGGTGCGCAAGCCGTGAGGGAGATGCGCGGCGCCCGCCGCCGGCGCCATATGTTGGCCCGATTCCGCGGCATCGCTCGTGGGGCGGCGGTGGAGCGCAGGCATGTCCGGCTTGATCAAACGGCTGATCCTCGTTTGCGCCCTTGCGGGCGCCACGGCGGCCCAGGCGGCCGAGCCGATATTCCCCGTAGGCCTGCGGATCGGCATCGTCCCGCCGCCCGGACTGCTGGCGAGCACGACGTTCCAGGGGTTCGAGGACCGCGACCGCGGCGTCGCCATGATCTTGAGCGAGATGCCGGCCGACGCCTACCCGGCCATGGACCAGGCGTTCACCATCGAAGCGCTCAAGGCCAGGGGTATCGATGCGGAAAGCCGCGAAGACGTGGCGCTCAAGGAGGGTCACGGCTTCATCGTGGTTGCGCGCCAACAGGCCAACGGCATCGCGCTGCGCAAATGGGCGCTGATCGCCGGCACCGACGCGTTGACCGCCATCGTCACCTTGCAGGTGCCCGAAGCGGCGGCCGGCATCTACCCGGACGCGGCCTGCCGCGAGTCGCTGGCGAGTTTCGTGGTGCGCGCCAAGGTGCCGACCTCGGAGCAATTGGCGCTGCTGCCCTACGAGCTGCGCGACCTCGCCGGGTTTCGGATCGTGCGGGCGCTCGCCGACGGCTCGGCCCTGCTGACCGACGGCCCCAACGACGTCATCAAGGCTGCCGACCAGCCCTACGTGCTGATTGCGATACCGCCGGTGGAGGCGCCGCAACCCGACGAGCGCCAAGGCTTCGCCCGGCGGCTTCTGGCCGCAACGCCGGGCGTGCGGGAAATCCGCATCGTGCGGTCGGAGCCGCTGCGGATCGGCGGCCAGCCCGGCCACGAGGTCGTCGCCGAAGCCAAGGACGAGTCGAGCGGCATCGCCGTCACCATGGTGCAATGGATGCGCTTCGGGCCGGGCCGCTTCCTGCACATTTTCGGGCTCGCCCGCACGGACGCATGGCCGAGCGTGTTCACGCGCATGCGGGCGATACGCGACGGCATCGAGCCGAAGTAACCGGATGTCGGATGACAGATGTCAGATGACGTAACTCTCCGACATCTGTCATCTGTCATCTGTCATCTGATCTCCGGCGTTATCGTTGGCCGGCGCCATCGCCGGCTTGGCGCCGCCCTTGGCGACGGCGACCATCGCCGGGCGCAATACCCGCTCGCCGATGGTGTAGCCGGGCTGCACCACCTGGACCACGGTGCCGGCGGGCACCGACGCGTCCGGGACCTCGTACATGGCCTGGTGCAGGTTGGGATCGAACTTGGCGCCGAGCGGTTCGAGCTTCTTGACCCCGTGCTTCTCGAGCACCTTGAGAAGCTCGCGCTCGGTCAGTTCGACGCCCTCGATGAGCGCCTTCGCGCCGGCATCGGCCGTGGCCTTGAGCTCGGGGCCGACCGCGTCAAGGGCGCGGCGCATGTTGTCGGCAACGGCAAGCATGTCGCGGGCAAACGACGCGATCCCGTAGACGCGCTCGTCCGCCACCTGCTTTTCGGTCCGCCGGCGCAGGTTCTCCATCTCGGCGAGCGCCCGCAACAGCCGATCCTTGAGATCGGCCGATTCGCGCGACAGCGCCTCCGCCAGGTCCGGCGGCGCCGCAGCCGCGTCGATCGCATCGCTCTCCGCCGGGGGCGTCTCTCCCCCGGCGGGCTCGGTTCCGGGCACCTGAGTGTCCGCGTCCGCCATAGGCTTTTATCCCTTCCAATTCAGGTCGATTCGGGCCGGATATCAGGGCTTGAGGCGAAAAAATCAAGCGGCCGGCCACTAAAGCGGGATGGCGCTTCTTCGAATCTTCATCCCGCTTTAGCTCACTGTTGGGGCATGATGGTTTCCGAAAACCGGTGCCCACCCCGCATCAAGTGCGGGGCAGGCATTTTCGGCATCATGCCCTAGCCCGAGAGCATCTTGCTCACCACCTTGGCGGTGTAATCGACCATCGGGATGATCCGCGCGTAGTTGAGCCGCGTCGGCCCGATGACCCCGATCACGCCGAGGATGCGGCCGGCGCTGTCGCGATAGGGCGCGATGATGGTGGAGGAGCCGGAGAGCGAGAACAGCTTGTTCTCCGAGCCGATGAACAGGCGCACCCCGTCGGCGAGTTCGGCGCGGCCGAGCAGGTCGACGATCCCGCGCTTGGTTTCCAGGTCGTCGAACAGGGACCGCACCCGTTCCAAATCCTCGAGCGCATTGAGATCCTCGAGCAGGTTGGCGTGGCCGCGCACGATCAGTTTGCGCTCCTCGCTCTCGCCGCCCGACCAGCTGGCGAGCCCGGCCGAAACGATCTTCCGCGTCAGGAGATCGAGCTCGGCGCGGCCCGCTTCGAGGGCGGCTTCAAGCTCGGTCCTGGCCTCGGCGAGGGTGCGGCCGCGAATGCGCGCGTTGAGGAAGTTGGTGGCCTCGGTGAGCACCGACGTGGGCAGGCCCTTGGGCAGGTTGACGACGCGGTTCTCGACCTGCCCGTCCTCGGCCACCATGATCACCAGCGCGCGTTCGGGCTCGAGCCGCACGAACTCGATGTGCTTGAGCCGGGTGTTGGTCTTGGCGGCCAGCACCACCCCGGCCGAGCGGGTCAACCCGGAGAGCAGCACCGACGCCTCGGTCAGCAGCGCCTCCATCGACTTCGCTTGGCCGGCGGCGGCGACCTGCGCCTCGATCGAGCGCCGATCCGCCTCGCTCACGTCGCCGATCTCCATCAGGGCGTCGACGAAGAAGCGCAGGCCGAGCTCGGTCGGCCGCCGTCCGGCCGACGTGTGCGGCGCGTAGATCAGGCCGAGCTGCTCCAGATCCGACATCACGTTGCGCACCGAGGCGGGCGACAAGGTCATCGGAATCAGGCGCGAGATATTGCGCGAGCCGACCGGCTCGCCGGTCGCCAGGTAGGATTCGACGATGTGCCGGAAGATCTCGCGCGAGCGTTCGTTGAGCTGGGCGAGGCTGATCTCGGCCGAGCCGATCGGCACGTCGTGGGATATGTGGCGCAGCTCTCTCACGCGACCAGAATTGTCCATTCACGCTCCCCAATGCAAGGATACCAGGGCCTTCGGGCCTTGTCGCCGGCGAGAGGCGCCCCTAAAAGGCAAGCGAGCGCGGCGCCGGGTTTTCCGCCGGGCCCCGGAGGTTTCATGCGGCCAAGCCGCCGACAGCCCGACGAACTGCGCAGCGTCACCCTCGAACGCGCGGTGGTGAAATACGCCGAAGGCTCCTGCTTCGTGAAGTTCGGCGACACCCATGTGCTGGTCACCGCCAGCCTCGAGGACCGGCTGCCGCCGTGGCTCAAGGGGCAGGCGCGCGGTTGGATCACCGCCGAATACGGCATGCTGCCGCGCGCGACGCTCGAGCGCACGCGGCGCGAGGCGTCGGGCGGCCGCCAGACCGGCCGCACCCTGGAGATCCAGCGGCTGATCGGGCGCTCGCTGCGCGCGGTCGTCGAACTCGAGGCCATGGGCGAGCGGCAGATCACCATCGACTGCGACGTGATCCAGGCGGACGGCGGCACCCGGACGGCCGCCATCACCGGCGCCTGGATCGCGCTGCACGACTGCTTGGCCTGGATGAAGGCGCGCGACATGCTGCGGCGCGAGCCCCTGCGCGGCCACGTCGCGGCGGTCTCCTGCGGCATCTGCAAGGCAACGCCGGTGCTCGATCTCGACTACGCCGAGGATTCCGAGGCCGACACCGACGCCAATTTCGTCATGACCGGCGACGGCCGGCTGGTCGAGGTGCAGGCGACCGCCGAGAAGACGCCGTTCAGCGAGGAAGAGTTCGTCTCGCTGTTGGCGCTCGCCCGCAAGGGCATCGCCAAGCTCGTCGACCTGCAGAAGCTTGCGGTCGTGTGAGCGAAGCCGTGCACACGCGCATGCACCGACCGATCGCCGGTCGGCTGGTCATCGCCACCCACAACCCGGGCAAACTGCGGGAGATGCGCGAATTGCTGGAGCCGTTCGGCATCGAAGCCGTCGCGGCGGACACCCTCGGGCTCGCCGAGCCGGCGGAAACCGGCGCGAGCTTTCGCGCCAATGCGCGGATCAAGGCCGAGGCCGCCGCGCGCGCGAGCGGACTTGCCGCCTTCGCCGACGATTCCGGCCTCATGGTCGACGCGCTCGACGGCGCCCCCGGCATTCACTCGGCGCGCTGGGCCGGGGAGCGCAAGGACTTCCGCCACGCAATGGAAAAGGTCGAGGGCATGCTGCGCGAGCGCGACGCGTTCGACCCGGCGGCGCGGCGCGCGCATTTCGTCTCCGCCCTGTGCGTGGCCTGGCCGGACGGGCACACGGAAGAGTTCGAGGCGACGGTCGACGGCACCTTGGTGTGGCCGCCGCGCGGCGACAAAGGCTTCGGCTACGATCCGATGTTCCTGCCCGACGGCCACGCCCGGACGTTCGGGGAAATGTCGCGCGCGGACAAGCACGGCCTGCCGCCGCGCGGCCGCGGGCTGTCGCACCGCGCGCGGGCGTTTCTCAAGCTCGCGGAGGCGTGCCTTGACGATCGCTGACGCGGTTGCGGCGACGAGCGCGCGCGGCGACGCCGGCGCAGCGCCCGGGTTCGGCGTCTATGTGCATTGGCCGTTCTGCCTGTCGAAGTGCCCCTATTGCGATTTCAACAGCCACGTCCGCCACGCGGCGATCGACGAAGCCCGCTTCGTGCGCGCGTTCGCCCATGAGATCGCCGCGACGGCGGAGCGCGTTCCCGGCCGGCAGGCGGCGAGCATTTTCTTCGGCGGCGGCACGCCGTCGCTGATGCAGCCGGCGACCGTCGGCGCGATCCTCGACGCGATCGCGCGGCACTGGAGCGTGGCGCGCGACGTCGAAGTGACCCTCGAAGCCAATCCGACCTCGGTCGAGGCGACGCGGTTCCGCGGCTATCGGGCGGCCGGGGTGAACCGCGTGTCGCTCGGCGTGCAGGCGCTCGACGACGGGGCGCTCGCCGCCCTCGGCCGACTGCATTCGGCGGACGAGGCGCTGGCGGCGGTGGCGATCGCGCGCGCCGCGTTCCCGCGCTATTCCTTCGATCTGATCTACGCGCGGCCGGGCCAGACCGTGGCGGCGTGGCGCGACGAGCTTGCGCGCGCCATTGCGCAGGCGGCCGATCATCTCTCGCTCTATCAATTGACGATCGAGCCGGACACGCCGTTCGCGGCCCTGCAGGCGGCCGGCAAGCTCGCGATCCCCGACGACGACGCGGCGCGCGCGCTCTACGACGCCACCCAACAGGTGTGCGCCGCCCACGGTCTGCCGGCCTACGAAATATCGAACCACGCGCGGCCGGGCGGCGAGTGCCGCCACAACCTCATCTACTGGCGCTATGGCGAATACGCCGGCGTCGGGCCCGGCGCCCACGGCCGGCTCGACATCGACGGCCGGCGACGCGCCACTGCGACGGAAAAGAATCCCGAGCGGTGGCTCGATCTGGTCGAGGCGCGCGGCCACGGTCTCGTCGTCGACGACGCGCTCACCCGGACGGAGAAAGCCGACGAGCTGTTGCTGATGGGGCTACGGCTTGCCGAAGGCATCGACATGCAGCGCTACGCCGACCGCGCGGGCAAGCCGCTCGACCCCGAGCGCATCGCCGACCTTATCCGCAGCGGCTTCGTCGCGTCGACGCCGGATCGCCGGCTGCGGGTCACCCCGTCCGGATTCCCGGTGCTCGATGCGGTAGTGGCGGATCTGGCGGCGTAGAGCATGATCCCGAAAAGTGGGTACCGGTTTTCGGAAAAGATCATGCTCCAAGAATAAAGCTCAGGCGGTTTCGTCGCCCGGCGGCTTGGGCTCCGCCGCGCGCGCCGAGAGCGACGTGTAGATCCAGCGCAGCTCGCCGAGCGCCTCCTGGATTTCCACCAGCTTGCGCTCGAACACGGCGATCTGCTCCAGGCACTTTTCCCGGCTGAGTCTCAGCGCATGGCGCGAGGCTTCGCCGCCTTCGGCGGCGATCATTTGGTGAATCTCGCCGAGGGTGAAGCCGAGCTTCTTGGCCTTGAGAATGACGTTGAGCCGATCGGCGTCCTTGCTTCCGTAGCGCCGCCGGCGGCCCTCGCGGCCGGGGCTGAGCAATCCGCGGCTTTCGTAGAATCGCAGCGTTCGCAGGCTGACGTGGAATTTCTTGGCTAAGTCGCCGATCGAATAGGTGAGTTCATCCGAACTCGCGTCCGAAGGTTTGGCCGGGCCGTCGACCCAGAAGACGTCGTCGGACGGCGGGAATTCGCAGTTGTTCATTTCGTTGTTCCATGCGGGTAGCTCCCGTGGCGGGTGCCGTTGTGCGACATATCGATGACGCAGGCGCCGGAAGGGAAGAAAAACGCGCGCGGCGGGACGAAATTTGCGGTTAAATCGCAGTTACATCAATTGCTTGCGGAGCGACCGGGTGCGCCCGATCGCGCCGCCGCAAGGCCCGCCGCCAGCCGATCGACGATGAAGGCGGCCGGGAAGAACTTCTCCAACTCGCCGCGCGGATCGTCCCGCCACGCCGGATTGAGCGCCGCCAGCCGGTCGAGCGCGGCATCGGCGGCGTCGCGTTCGCCGGCCGCGCCGGCGACCAGCGTGCGCGCAACGAGCCCGAGTTGAAACGTGTCGCTGGTGAGCTGGCCGGCATGGAAGGCCGCGGCCGCCGCGTCGCCGCGCAGGTAGCTGCCGAGGAAGAGGAAGAATTGATCGACCCCGGGGCGAACGCCGCCATCGTCGCCCGCCCGCATCAGCATATCCATTCCCCGGTCGATTTCGCCGATCGCGACCAGGCGCTGCCCGTAACCGCCCAGGGGCCGCATGTCGTATTTGTTGCGCTCGATGGCATTGTCGCCGGCGGCGAACGCAGCCGCCAAGTCGCGCCGCGCGAACAAGGCGAACGACAGCATCTCGTAGGCGCGGGCGCTTTCGGGATCGAGCTCCACCCCGCGCCGCGCCGCCCGCAACGCCCGCTCGAGCGGCGGCAGGTCGGCGGCATGGACGTCGAGGCCGTAGAGATACTCGCGCACGTAGAGCGCCGCCAGGTAGGAAAAGCCGAGGGCAAAGCTCGGATCGACCGCCGTCAGCCGTTCCAGGCAGGCGCGCGCGTGCCGGTGCTGCGCCGGGTCGAACGAGCGGAACGATTCGGCCGCTTCGAGAAGGCAGCGGTAGCGCGGGTCGCCGATGCCGGCGGCGAGACTCTTGGCGCGCCCGTGCGCGAAGATGACGCCGAACGGCTGAACCAGGCTCGCCGCCAGCTCGCGCACGATCGCCTCCTGGGCGGCCGCCGGATCGGCGCTCGCAGCAATATCCAACGCGCGCGTCCAGACCACGTTGCCGTCGGCGGCGTCGACCAGGCGGAAGCGCAGGTGCGTCGTCTCATCGTCGTAGTCGGCCGATCCGAACAGCCGATAGTCGACCGGCGATTCCGCCGGCCCCGCCACGCCGGGCGCGCGCGACCGGGCGCCGTTCGCCGCTTCGTCCACGATATTGACGAGGTCGAAGCGGGCGAAGGCGTCGCTGAGCATTTGCTGCAACGCTGTGGCCGAAATGCTGCGCGGCCCCGGCGTTCCGGCGACCTCGAACGGCTGCACCGAGAGGACCGGCATGCCGTCGCCCGGCGGCAGCGTTTGCCCGACCGCCGGCGCCGCGTCGGCGCGCGCGCCGCCGCGGCGGCTGAACGTCGGCGCGTAGGTGCCGCGCGGCAGCGCGATGACGATCGGATCGTGCGCGCCGGCGCCGGCATAATAGCGCTCGAGGGTCCGGCGCAGGCGGGTCGCCTCCACCCGAACGATAGGATCGATTTGCGGATTGAACCGGGAGTCGCGCTTGAGCGCCTCGACCGCGATGACGTAACCCTTGATGCGGTCGCTGCGGCCCTCGAGCACCGCTTCGACGACGAAGCGCAGAAACGCCGTCAGTTGCGGCGACGCGCGCATGACGTCGCTGGCGACGACGCGCGCGAGCGCGGCGCGGATCTCCTGCGCGCTCGGAAGATCGCCGACCTTGCGTTCATGCCTCATCGGGGACGCAACTACTTTCCGCCCTCAGCCGTCGTCGCCGGCGATCCTGCGCCCCACGCCGCCTGACATGGGCATTCGCCGAGAGCCCTTCACTTCGTCCAATTGTCGCGCGAGCGTGCGATGATCGCTCCAATTGGCGGCGTTGACCAGACATCGTGACATGCGGCGGGCGTCGAATTTATCGACACCAAATTACGTTCCTATTGCGTTAAATTCGCCGCGCGACTTGTCCGCAACCGCGCCGTCGCGACGCGAGGTTGCGACAATCCGGCCTACGTGCCCGATCCGCTGAACGCCTTCGGCGCGGGGCTCACCACTTGCCCGCCCGACGACGTGACGCGCAGCACCGCAAGCCCGCGCTGATTGGTGCCGTCGGGACGGAAGCGGAAAATGCCGTCGATGCCGGCAAAGCCCGACGGATTTGTGAGGACCTCGTCGGTGAAGTGGTGCGGCCCGTTCGCCTTGACCAAGCCGACCACGAGCGAGACGGCGTCATAGGCGAGGGTCGCGGTGCGCACCGGGTCCTGGCCGAACCGCGCGCGATAGCGGTTGGAGAAGCTGCGGAACCCGGCGGTGTCCGGCGCCGGGAACCAGCCGCCCTGCATCGATCCTTCGGCGAAGATGCGGGGATCGTCCCACAGTCCGGTGCCGATGAGCTGGAGGCGCTTGGCGGCGAGCGCTTGCGCGACCGCCGGCACCGCGTCGGCGCCGCCGGGAAGAAAGACCGTATCGGCCTGCTGCGCCGCCTCGGCGACGCGGCGAATCGCTTCCTGCATTTGCGCCTTGTCGGTCGGATAGCGTTCAAGCGCAATCACCCGGCCGCCCTTGCGCGCAACCGCCTGTTGGAACTCCGTCTCGACGACGCTGCCGTACGGATTGTCCTGCACCAGCCCGACGAACGACCGCTTGCCGCTGGCGACCGCGTAGTCGACCACCCGGTCGACGTCGGACTCGGGCAGGAAGCTCAAGAGATAAACGCCGCGCGCCGCCACGTTGGCGTCGGTCGAGAACGCGATCATGGGAATGCCGCGCGCCCGCGCGCTCGATCCGGCCGCGCTCACCGTGTGGGCGAACAGGGGTCCGAGGATCACCTCGACGCCCTCGGCGACCGCGTCCTGGGCCGCCTGCTGGGCGCCCTGGGCGGTGCCGGCATCGTCCTTCATCAGCAATTGGATATTCGGGTCCTTGAACTCGGCGAGCGCCATTTCGGCGGCGTTCTTCATCGACTGGGCGGCGAGCCCGGCGTTGCCGGCGGCCGACAGCGGCAGGATGAGGGCGACTTTCGTTTGTCCGGTGCCGACCGTCTGCGGCGCCTGCGGGGGCGGCGGCGGCGCGCTGGTGCTGCTGCCGCCGAAGCTGAACATGTCGCCGCCGGGAAACCCGGAGCAGGCGGCGACCAGCATGGCGGCCGCGGCGGCCGTCGCGATCCGCAGGCGCCTGATCGCCGAACGCGCACGGTCGCCGGCTGGCAACACGTCCACCCTCCTCGACGCCACGATGCGCGTCGTCGTCAATTCACCGGTCCACTACGTCATAATGTGGGCGAACCCCAACCAAGTCAAAAACTTATGCTTTCGCAGGACCATGACGGGGGCCGCGGCCGCCGTTAAGGTTACGCCCATGAGGGCTACGGCAGGTCGAGACCGCATGGCGCCGGCGCACCGCGCCGCGCCGCGCGCCTATGCGCTCGCCGGGCAGACGATGGCGGCGCGACCGCTGGGGCCGGGGCTTTATCTGGTCGCCACCCCGATCGGCAACCTGGGCGATGTCTCGTTGCGGGCGCTCGCGGTTCTGGCCGCCGCCGACGTGATCGCTTGCGAGGACACCCGCGTCACCCGCAAGCTCATCGCCCATTATCGAATGGCAACGCCGCTCACGCCCTATCACGACCACAACGCCGCGACGGCGCTGCCGAAGCTCCTCGCCCGGCTCGCCGCCGGCGCGAGCGTGGCGCTGGTGGCGGACGCCGGCACGCCGCTCGTGTCCGACCCGGGCTACCGGCTGGTGCGCGCGGCGCAGCAGGCCGGGCACCCGGTCACCGCCGTGCCGGGCGCCTCGTCGGTGCTGGCCGCGCTGGCGGTCGCCGGACTGCCGACCGACCGGTTCTTCTTCGAGGGATTCCTGCCCGCCAAGGAGGCGGCGCGGCGCGCGCGCATCGCGGCGCTGGCGCGCGTGCCGGCCACGCTGGTGCTGTTCGAGACCGGCCCGCGCCTTGCCGCCGCCCTTGCCGACCTGGCGGCGGGCCTGGGCGACCGCGCCGCCGCGGTCTGCCGCGAGTTGACCAAGCTGCACGAGGAGGTGCGCCGCGGCACCCTCGATGCGCTCGCCGCAAGCTGCGCGCAACCGCCGGCGCCGCGCGGCGAGATCGTCGTCGTGGTGGCTCCGCCGGCGGCCGAGGAACCGGCCGAGGCCGAGGACGTCGATGCCATGTTGCGCGACGCGCTCGCGCGCCTCTCGGTCAAGGACGCGGTCGAAGAGGTGGCCGGGGTGTCCGGGCGGCCGCGCCGCGAGGTCTACCGGCGCGCGTTGGCGCTCAAGGGAGAAGGCCGCGATGGCGCGGACTGAACGGCCCGGCGCGGCGCATCCGGCGCGGCGCGCCGC
>DASPVJ010000273.1:0-6359 GCA_035622435.1 Xanthobacteraceae bacterium
CGGACCGACCTTGATCGAAGTGCCGGTCGGCCCGCTGCCGAGCCCGTGGGAGTTCATCTTCCTGCCAAGGGTGCGCGGCGGGTGAGCGCCGGCGTTCAACCCAGTGCCCGGGCGGGATCGCGCCTGGGTTTGCGGGCCGTCAGCGTCGGCAACCTTTTCACCCGCTCGCCGACGTCCCGCCGCGCCAAGCGCAACTCGTAGAGCGTCTGCAGGTTGAGCCAAAACTCCGGGCTGGTCCCGAACCAATGACCTAGGCGCAAGGCCGTGTCGGCCGTGATGCCGCGTTGTCCATTGAGGATTCCGGTTACGCGATTGACCGGCACGTCGAGTTGCCGTGCCAGCTCGGCAGCCGACATGCCAAGTTCCTTGAGCTCCTCGGCCAAGTGTTCGCCGGGATGAATCGGTGTGCGCGCCATGCTGCCTCCTAATGGTAATCGACAATCTCGACGTTGACAGGGCCAGGCGAGCCCGCAGGCCATTCGAAGCAAATTCGCCACTGATCGTTGATGCGGATGCTGTATTGACCCGCGCGGTCGCCATAAAGAGCTTCCAGCCGATTGCCGCCAATGGCTGCGAGATCTTTCAGGCTCGTTGCCGCCTCCAGTCGATCAAGCCGAAGTTCCGCCTGTCGTGAGAACCCGGAGAACTCCTTGACGCGTTCGCCCTGAGCGAATCGTTCAGTTTTCTTGTCCCGATAGCTCACGATCATTGAGCTATTTCTCACTCAGATTATGCTTTACGTAAAGCGTAAATACTCGCACGCAACATTATTTACCGATCTTATCCTGCACGCGCTGGTCGAACCGCGCGACGTTGACGACGACGCGCTGGTGCAGGCCGTCGCCGATCGGCTCCTTCTCGTCGCGCGCCTCGACCCGGAAGTCGAGGGTGCGGCCGTCGATGTTGACGAGTTCGGCGGTCGCGCGCACGCGCATGCCGACCGGCGTCGCCGCGTAATGACGCACGTCGAGGCGGATGCCGAGGCTCTGGTGGCCGGCCGGCAGCAGCTTTTCCACCGCGTCGAGCGCCGCCGCTTCCATCAGGTTGATCATCACCGGCGTCGCCAGCACCCGCACCCGCCCGCTGCCGACGAAGGGCGCCGTGTGCTCTTCGCCGACGACGATTTCCGCCGCGCCGCTCCGGCCGACGGCGAGCTTCGACAGATCGATTATTGCCAAGTCCCGCTCCACGCCGGCACGCACACCCGGCGGCCGGATTGCGTTTCCTCGACCCGCACCTGCGTGCGGTAGATCGCCGACAAGATTTCGGCGGTGACGACTTCGTGCGGCGCCCCGAGCGCGCGCAAGCCGCCGTCGGCGATGACGGCGACGCGGCTCGCGACGAGCAGCGCGTGATCCGGATCGTGGGTCGAGAGCACGATGCCGTAGCCTGCGGCGGCGAGATCGCGGATGCGGCCGAGCACCATGGTCTGGTTGCCGAAATCGAGGCTCGCGGTCGGCTCGTCGAGCACCAGGATCGGCGCCTCCTGGGCGAGCGCGCGGGCGATCAGCGCGAGCTGGCGCTGGCCGCCGGAAATGCGGGTGTAGTCGTGGCCGGCAAGCTCGGCGATGCCGAGGCCGGCGAGCTTGTCGCGGGCGATGCGCTCGTCGGCCGCGCCGGGGCTCGCGAACGCCCCGAGCCGGGCCGTGCGGCCCATCAGCACGACGTCGAGCACGGTGAAGGAGAATTCGGTCACATGCGCCTGCGGCACATAGGCCATGGCGCGGGCAATGTCGGCGGGCTTGAGCTGCGCCAGCGGCCGGTCGTCGATCAGCACGGCGCCGCCGAGCGGACGCTGCAGGCCTAAGAGCGTGCGGAACAGGGTCGTCTTGCCAGCACCGTTGGGCCCGAGCAGGCAGAGCACCTCGCCCGGCGCGAGCGCAAGCGCGATGTCGCGGGCGACCAGGTGGCCGCGATAGCCGATGGAAAGATCGTTGGCGACGAGCCGCATTATTACGCCCTACCCGCCACGGTCGCGCGCCAGAAGCCACAGGAAGAACGGGGCGCCGAGCACGGCGGTGAGGATGCCGAGCGGCGTCTCGACCCGGGCGAGACTGCGCGCCAGAAGATCGACTACCAGCATGAAAGCGGCACCGAGCAGCATGGCGGCGGGCAGCAGCCGGCCGAAATTCGGCCCGACGATCATCCGGGCGATATGCGGGACCATCAACCCCACCCAGCCGATCACGCCGGAGATGGCGACGACGCTGGCGGTCATCAGGGTCGCGGCCATGATCACCAACGCCCGCAGCCGCGCCACGTCGACCCCGAGCGCGCGCGCCTCGTCGTCGCCAAGCGCGAGCACGCCGATCCGCCAGCGCAACAGCACGAGGGGCACGAGGCCCGCGAGCACCAGCGGCGCGGCCAGCGCGAGGTCGCCGATTTTCACCCCGGCCAGGCTGCCGAGCAGCCAGAACGTGATCGCCGGCAACTGATCGTAGGGATCGGCCAGGATCTTCACCAGCGAAATGCAGGCGCCGGCGAGCGCCCCGATGACGACCCCGGAGAGCACCAGCACCAGGGTGCGCTCGTGGCGGCGCAACGCCGCGGCGATCAGATAGACGAGGACGACGGTGCCGAGCCCGGCGAGGAACGCCAGCGCCTGGATGCCGGCAACCGGCAGGGCGAGCAATATGCCGAGCACGGCGCCCAGTCCCGCGCCGGTCGCGACCCCGAGGATGTCCGGGGACACCAGCGGGTTGCGGAACAGGGTCTGGTAGGCGGTGCCGGCGCCGGCGAGCGCCACGCCGACCAGCGCGGCCGCGCCGACCCGCGGCAGGCGCACGCGCGTGAGCACGATTTCGCCGCCGCTCGGCGCGCCTTCGCCGAAGCCGACGAGCCGCCAAGCGGCGCGCGCGGCGTCGGCCGCCGTCAGCGGAAACGGCCCGACCGCAATGGCGAGCGCCAACGCCGCGAGGAGCGCGAGAACGAGCAAAAGTACGACGGCGCCGCGCATGCTCGCCGACGCCCCGGCCGCGCCCATGCCGGATCCGCGATTTGAGCCGGTCACCGAAGCGCCCCAAGCCGCGAAAGAACCGCGATAACAACGGCATGACCCATGATGTTGAGACCTTGCCGCAATCCGACCCGATCGCTCCCGTGCCGGCGGCGGTGCCGACCATATCGCGTCTTTCGACTTGCGACAGCCTGCCGCGGCTGCGCAAATAGCCATCCATGAATCTGATCACGACGACTCAGCGCCTGGCCGAGGCGTGCGCACGGCTGGCCAGGCACCCCTACGTGACCGTCGACACCGAGTTCCTGCGCGAATCCACCTATTTCCCGATCCTGTGCGTCGCCCAAATGGCGAGCGCCGAGGAAGCGGTCGTCGTCGATGCGCGCGCGGAGGGGATCGACCTCACGCCGTTTTTCGCGCTGATGGCGGACGAGCGCGTGCTCAAGGTGTTCCACGCCGCCCGCCAGGACATCGAGATCGTCTGGCATCAGGCCGGGCTGATCCCGCATCCGGTGTTCGACACCCAGGTCGCCGCCATGGTGCTGGGCTACGGCGATTCGATTTCCTACGACCAGCTGGTGCACCGCATCACCGGCGACACGCTGGACAAGTCGCACCGCTTCACCGACTGGACGCGGCGTCCGCTGACCGCGGCGCAGATCGCCTACGCGATCTCCGACGTGACGCATTTGCGCGACGTCTACCTCGCCCTGTCGGCGGATCTGGAGCGGCGCGGGCGGGCCGATTGGGTGCGCGAGGAAATGGAGGTCCTCACCTCGCCCGACACCTACCGTCTCGATCCCGACAATGCGTGGGAACGCCTGAGAACCCGCGCCCGCAAGCCCAAGGACCTCGCGGTGCTGATCGAGCTGGCGGCGTGGCGCGAGCGCGAGGCGCAGGCGCGCGACGTGCCGCGCGGGCGGGTGCTCAAGGACGACGCGCTCGCCGACATTGCGCTGCACGCGCCGACCACGGCCGAGAAGCTCGGCGCCCTGCGCTCGCTGCCCCGGGGATTCGAGCGCTCGAAATGGGGCGAGGCGATCCTCGCCGCCACCGCCCGCGGGCTCGCGCGCGACTTGAAGTCCCTGCCGCGGCTCGACCGCGCCAAGGCGGGCGCCAACGGCGCGGCAACCGTCGAACTGCTCAAGGTGTTGCTGCGCATGACCTCGGAGCGCCACGCGGTCGCCGCCAAGGTGATCGCCACGGTCGACGACCTCGATCGCATCGCGGCGAGCGACGACGCCGAGGTGCCGGCGCTGAAGGGCTGGCGGCGCGAACTGTTCGGGGAAAAGGCGCTCGCCCTCAAGCACGGGCGATTGGCGCTGGCGATCGAAAACGGGCGGGTAGTCGCCGTCGAACGGCAGGGATCGGGCATCGGGAATCAGGCATCAGGCTAATTTAGCAAGGCGGGTAGTCCCGATCTCTGATTTCCTGATCCCCGATTTCCTGATCCCCGATTTCCTGATCCCTGATCCCCGATTCCTGACCCCTGACCCCTGTCACCCCGTCACCATGACCGGCTCGCGGCCGACCAGGCGGGCGAGCTGGCGCAGGCGGTTGAACAGCCGCTCGCCGGCGAGCGCGGCAAGCTCGTCCTCGAGGCGCAGCACCAGCCGGCCGCGCTCCACCACCATGGGGGTGCGCGGCAGGATGCCCGGCATGGCGGCGGAGACGAGGTAGCCGACGCGCAGCGCCGCGCCGAGCACGCGGGCGCGGTCGAGCAAGCGCGGCGACACCAGTTCGCGCAGCCGCGGGGAGAGTTCGTCGTCGATCAGGCCGGCATGACGGAAGAACACCGCCAGCGCGAGGTAGGCGCGGCCCGGATGGTCGATGCCGATGAAGGCCGCGTGGGCGATGATGTTGAGCGACTGCTCGCCGCGATAGTCCGGATGCGCGCGCCAGCCGATGTCGGCGAGCAGGCAGGCGGCGTGGCGGTAGCGCCTTTCGTCCGCGGTTTCGTCGAGGCCGGAGGTCGCCATGAACCGGTCGGTCCAGCGGATCAGCTCCTCGCCGTTCGCGGGCGAGCGCGAGCGCAGCAGGTTGAGGTCCTGCGCGGCGGCGAGCAGCGCGTCGCGCATCCGTTCCTGCGGGTCGAGCAGCGAATAAAGCAGGCCCTCGCGCACGCCGAGCGCCGAGATCACCACGTCCCGCGGTCGCGCCAACCGCACCACGTGTTCGAGCACGAGCGCCGCGTAGGCGAGCAGCGGGCGCCGCGCGTCGGACACGACTTCGATGCGCGAGAGCATGGCCGGGTCGATGCGGTGGGCGAGGCGGGAGAACTCCAGCGCCTCACGCGCGGGGATGCGGTAGCCGTGCATCACGTGCAGCGGGTAACCGGTCTGCCACATGTGCAGCCGGGCGAGCGCGCGCCACGTGCCGCCGACCGCGTAGAACGTCCGCCCCTCGCCCGCCGCCAACGCCGGCACGTCGTCGAGCGCCTGCTTGACGATCTTCTCGGCCTTCTTGAGCGATTTTGCCGAAACGTCCTGCAAGGCGAGGCCGCCGAGCGGCAAGGTCACCCCGGCCTTCACGCGGGTGCCGTGCACGTCGACGAGTTCGAGCGAACCGCCGCCGAGATCGCCGACGATGCCGTCGGGCCGGTGAATGCCGGAAACGACGCCGAGAGCGGAGTAGTGCGCCTCGCGGCGCCCGGACAGCACGTCGATCTCGACGCCGCAGACGCGCGCCGCCTCGGCGATGAACGCGCGGCCGTTGGTGGCGTCGCGGCAGGCGGCGGTGGCGAGCACCCACAGCTTACGCACGCCCGCGGTGTCGGCGAGCGCGCGGAAGCGGCGCAGCGCGTGCAGCGCCTTGTCGGCCGCCTCGGCGTTGAGGAGGCCGGTCGACTGCACCTCGCGGCCGAGCCCGGCCAGCACCTTTTCGTTGAAGATCGGGGTCGGGCTGCGCGCGAGGCCTTCGTAGATGACGACGCGGACCGAGTTCGAGCCGATGTCGATGACGGCGATCGGCGGGCCGTGGTCGAGGCGGCCTTGCGCGTCGGGCTCGGGCGGCGCCGACCGCTTAAGCGCGGTCACGCTGGCGGACGAGGCTGCGCGGAGGCGATTCCTTGAGGGATTTGCCACGGCCGGACAGGCTCGGATTGGTCATGAAATACTTGTGGGCATTGAACGGCTCCTCGCCGACGGCGGCCTTTATGCGCACCGAGGTGCCGTCTGGCAAGAACTTCCAGCTCTGCTCGTTGTCCTTGAAGTTGGCGATCATGATCTGGCCGAGCACCTGCTCGTGCACGGTCGGATTAAGGATCGGGCACAAGACCTCGACCCGCCGGTCGAGGTTGCGCGGCATGAGGTCGGCGGAGGAGATGTAGACCGCCGCGCGAGGATGGGGCAGGCCATGCCCCGCGCCGAAGCAGAAGATGCGCCCGTGCTCGAGGAAGCGGCCG
>DASPVJ010000274.1:0-13473 GCA_035622435.1 Xanthobacteraceae bacterium
GCGATTTCCAAGACGCTGCCGTTGGGATCGATGGTGGCGGCGGCGTTGACGAGGACGCGCACGGCGCCGAGCGCCGACTGCGCCGACTGCGCCGCCGCGAGCGTGTCGGCTTCGCGGCTCACGTCGCAGGCGAGCGCGAGCGCGCGGCCGCCGGATTGTTCGATCGCTTGCGCGACCGCCGCGGCCTCGTCGGCATCGAGATCGATACAGGCGACCGCGGCGCCGGCCGCGGCGAAGGTTTCCGCGATGGCGCGGCCGATGCCGTTTCCCGCGCCCGTCACCATGGCGACTTTTCCGGCGAGCGGCGAATTGTTCACGGCGTTCTCCTCCGGTTCAACTTGCAAACATCCGGCTGATTTTCGTCGACCGCGCTCGCTCGATCAGTAAAGCCGCCCGTCCAGGGCCTTGCTCGCGCGGCGAAAAAACCCCTGTTGCGCCGGCATTTTTCACAGATTTGTCCTTCGATGCGCCACAAAGACCGGCGAATGTGCGAAGGTCGGGGTGGGAATTGTTCAGTCACCCGGCCGGGCGGTCCCGGCCGCCCAGGTTGCCCCCTGCCGATCGGGACCGCACCGTTCCGGCGCTCACTTCCACCGACGGATCCCGATTGCAGCAGGCGCCGCTTCACAGCCTGCCGAGTTGCGAGCGGCCGAGGAACCACGCCACGACGAAACAGATGACGCCGACCGCGAGCGCCGCAGCGCCGTGCTTCGTGTGGACGTGGGTCGAGCCCGCCTCGAACCCCGGCACGAACCCCGGCAGCGAGCCGGCCGGAACGAACCAGTAGACGATGGCGATCGCGACGAAGATCAACCCCAGAACGACGAGGCCCGATCGGATCATACTTTCCTCCCCTGCGGCGCCAACCGAGGCGACCTGACGTTCGGTAATAAGGACAGCGGCCCGGAAGATTCAAGGGCGCGGCGCCCGCCGCGCGGTCATAATCTTGCCCCAGGCGGGGTGGACGCTGCCTCAGGGACAAGCCGACTCGGGAAGGGGTGGACCATGAACGCGTTTGGCCGGACTCTCGATGAACGAACCGTCGAGTTGCTGCTGGTGAGCGCCGGCGCCGTGGTGGTGGCGCTGCTGACGCTGTTCTCTCTGACTTGAACCGCCGGCCGGCGGGCCGTCACAGCGCCGCGCGCGTGGTCGCGCCGCGGCCGAGGTAGGCTTCGCGCACGCGCGCGTCTTCGCGCAACGCCGCGCACGGCCCCGAGGCGATGATCGTGCCGGTCTGCAGCACGTAGCCGCGACGCGCGGTGGCGAGCGCGTAGCGCGCGTTCTGCTCGACCAGCAGTACGGTGGTGCCCGCCTGGTTGATCGCGCGGATGGTATGGAAGATGTCCTGCACCACGCGCGGGGCGAGGCCCAGCGACGGCTCGTCGAGACACAGCAGCAGCGGCTCCGACATCATGGCACGCGCGAGCGCCAGCATCTGCTGCTCGCCGCCCGACAGCGTGCCGGCGTGCTGCGCCGACCGTTCGGCGAGGCGCGGGAACATGGCGAAGGCCCGCTCCAGCAGCCTGTGCACCCGCGCCTTGTCGGCGCGATGCTTGAAGGCGCCGAGCTCCAGGTTTTCTCGCACGCTGAGCGCGGGGAAGACGCGCCTGCCTTCGGGGACGAGGGCGATGCCGAGCCCGACGCGCTCGTGCGAGGGCATGCGGGTCACGTCGCGTCCGCCGAATCGGATGGCGCCGCGCCGCGGCAACAGCGCGCCGGCGACGGCGCGCAGGGTGGTCGACTTGCCGGCGCCGTTGGCGCCGATCAAGGTGACGATCTCGCCGGCGTCGACCGCGAAGGCAAGATCGCGGCAGGCGGCGACCTCGCCGTAGGCAAGCTCGAGCCGCTCGGCTTCGAGCAGCGCCGTCACGGCTCGCCTCCGAGGTAGGCGGCGACCACGCCCGGATGGACCTGCACCTCGGCCGGCGTACCCTCGAACAGGCGCTCGCCGTAGTCCATCACCATGACCCGGTCGGCGACGTTCATGACCAGGTCCATGTTGTGCTCGACCACGATCACGGCGATGCCGCGCCCGCGCAGCACGCGGATACGGTCGAGCAGGGTCTCGACCTCGGCCCCGTTGAGGCCGGCGGCGGGCTCGTCGATCAGCAGCAGGCGCGGCGCGGTCGCGAGCGCGCGGGCGATTTCCAGCATGCGCTGCTCGCCGTAGGCGAGCGCGCCGGCGAGCGCGTGCGCGCGCCGATCGAGGCCGACGAAGGCGAGAAGTTCCTCGGCTTGCGCGCGGCAGCGCGCGCGGTCGGCACGGAAGGCGCCGCCGTGCCACACGTATTGCCATGGCGGAATGCGATGGTGGCCGTGGAATCCGGCGACCACGTTATCGAGGACCGAGAGCTGCTTGAACAGGCGGATCTTCTGGAACGTGCGAGCGAGCCCGCGGCGCACGCGCGCGTGGGTCGAAAGGCCGGTCACGTCGGCATCGTCGAACGTCATCGTCCCGGCATCGGGCCGGTGAATGCCGCTCATCAGGTTGAGTAAGGTCGACTTGCCGGCGCCGTTGGGGCCGATGATCGCCAGCACGGAGCCGGGCGCGACCGCTAGCGAAATGTCGTTGACCGCGCGCACGCCGCCGAAATTCTTGGATAGACCCCGGGCGCGAAAGATGGCGGCTGCCTCGGTCATCGGCGGATGCCCGCGACGGGATGCGCGGACGAAAGGCGCACGCGGGCAAGGCGGACCGCCTGGGCGAAGCCGCCCGGCATGAACAGCACCACCAGGGTCAGGGCCAGGCCGTAGACCACGAGCCGCAGGTCGCCGACCCCGCGCAAGAGTTCGGGCAGGACGGTGAGAAGGATCGCGCCGAACACGGGGCCGCTCAAAGTGCCCATGCCGCCGACGATCACCATGGCGAGGATGGTGAAGGATTCGGTGATGAAGAAGGCGTCGGGCACGAGGGTGCCGACGAAGCTCGCGTAGAAGCAGCCGGCGGCGCCGGCAACGGCCGCGCCGATCCCGAAGGCGAACACCTTCCAGGCGCGGCAATCGATGCCGAGCGAAGCGGCGGAGACTTCGTCCTCGCGGATCGCAGTCAAGGTCGCGCCGATCGGCGAACGCACCAGCTGGTCGAGCAGCAGGTAGGAAACGAGCGCCGCGCCGGCGACGAGATAGAACAAATTGGCGAGGTCGGAAAAATCGATCGGCGGCAGGCCGGGCAGCGCGAACGGCGGCGGCGGCACAATGGCGTAGATGCCGAGCGGGCCCTGGGTCAGGCTGATCCAGTTGAGCAGCACCTGGTAGGTGATGACGGCGAACCCGAGCGAGGCGATGGCGAGGTAATGACCGCGCAGGCGCACCGCGAACAGCGACAACGCCATGCCGGAGGCGGCGGCGACGACGACGCCGCAAGCGAAGGCGGCCCAGAACGGCAGGCCGAGCCGCATGATCAGCAGAGTCGAGACATAGGCGCCGATGCCGTAGAACGCCGACTGGCCGAGATTGAGCTGGCCGGCGTAGCCGAGGACGAAATCGAGGCCGATCGCCAGCATCACGTTCAGCGCGCAGACGATCAGGTTGGTACGCCAGTAGGAGTCGGGAAAAACGAGCGGCAGCACGGCGACGACGCCGGCAGCGATGAGGATGCCCCACCAGCGCGACGCGCCGGATAAGCGCAGCGGCAGGGCGGCGTCAGACATTTTCTTCGCGCCGCTCGGCGATCAGCCCGGTCGGCCGCACCGCCAGCATCAAGAGCAGCAACGCGAACACCACGATGTCGATCAGGCCGGGGCCGAGGATTTGCGTCGTGTAGCTTTCGATCAGGCCGACGATGAGCCCGGCGATGATCGTGCCCGCGACGTTGCCGAAGCCGCCGATGATGACGATGGCAAAGGCCTTGACGATCACCGAGGCGCCGGCGAACGGGGTGAGCACCAGCACCGGGCCGAGCATGGCGCCGCCCATGCCGGCGAGCGCCGAGGCGATCACGAAGGTGAGCATGATCAGGCGATTCGGATCGATGCCCATGAGGCCGGCGGTCTCGCGGTCCTGGGCGACCGCGCGCAGCGCCTTGCCGAGGAAAGTGAACTTCATGAACGCGTAGAGCAGGCCGATCGCCGCCGTCGATACCGCGATGATCAGGAGGCTCTGCACGGTGAAGAACGTGCCGCCGAGCCGGATGACCTGCTCGCTGTAGGGCGAATCGAACGCATAGGGGATCGGCCCGAACCAGGCGAGCATGACGTTCTCCAGCATGACCGAGACCCCGATGGTCGCGATCAGCGGCAACAGCTCGCTGCCGCGCTCGCGCAACGGCGCAAACACCGCGGCGTTGATCAGGAACCCGAGCGCCGCGCCGACGAGGAGCGCGACGCCGATGCTCGGCAGGTAGCCGCCGCCAAGGCCGTGGGTGAAGAAATAGGCGGCGAACGCCCCGAGCGTCACGATGTCGGCGTGGGCGAAATTGATCTGCACCAGCACGCCGTAGATGAGCGTCAGCCCCAGCGCGACCAGCACGTACAGGCTGCCGAGCACCAACCCGTTGATGCCCTGTTGGAGGGCGACGGTGACCATCGCGTTCGTTCAGGTCAATTCCACGCCAGCGCCTTCCACGACAGGTCGTCGAGCGTCTCCATGTAGTGGATGGTGTCCATCTTGGTGTTCTGGTTGTGCGCATCGAAGGCGACGCTGCCGGTGACGCCGGTGAAGCTCTGCGTCGCCGCCAGCCCGTCGCGGATGCTTTGCGCGTCCTTGGCGCCGCGGGCGACCACGTCGGCGATCAGCATGATCTGGTCGTAGGCGTGGGCGTTGAGGTGGGTCGGATCCTGATCGTATTTCGCCTTGAACGCCTGGATGAAGCCGCGCACCTGGTCGCGCCTGTCGGTCGGGTCGAACTGGACGATGCGGACGTAGCCCAGCGCCGCCTTGCCGGCCTTGTGCTCGAAGCCGAACGGCAGCCAGATGGTGCCGAGCTGGATCGCGCCACCGCCGCCGCCCTTGGTGACGCCCGCCTGCGCCAGCGCCTGGGTGATTTTTAGCCCCTGCCCTTCGAGCGTATAGGTCGGGATGACGTCGATCTTGCCGAGGCCGGCGACGCGCGTGGCGATCGCGGTGAAGTCGTTGACGTCGCGGCCGAACCCGATGTCCGCGAGGATGGTGCCGCCGAGCTTGGCGAAGGTGTCGCCGAACACCTTGGCGTTGCCGATGCCCGCGTTGGTGTTCTCGTAGAGCAGCACGGCGGTACGCGCCTTGAGCCGCTCGTAGGCGTTGGTCGCGATGTCGACGCCCTGCATCACCTCGTTGGGCATGATGCGGAACGTCCATGGGTTGCCGGGCTCGGTGACCTTGATCGAGGAGGAGCCGGCGTTGAGCAGGGGCACCTTGGCCAGCGCCAAAACCGGCATCACGGCGAGCGTCGCATCCGAGCATTCCTCGCCGATCACCACGTCGGGCTTGTACTGGTCGAGCAGGCGCTTGGCCGCCTGGGTGGCGGGCAGCGGGCTGCAGGCGGAATCCTCGTATTGCACCTCGAACCTGACGCCCGACTTGTTGAGGGCCTCGAGCGCGAGTTCGATGCCCTGCTTGTCCTGGACGCCGAAGTAGGAGCCGGGTCCCGATATGGGCAGGAGCGCGCCGATCTTGATGATGTCGCCGCCGAACGCCGCGCTCGCTCCGGCGGCCAGCATGACGGAGGCAGTCAGGCACGCACGGCGCAACGTCCGCATCGGTCTCTCCCCTTGCGTTCCGCGGCATTAGACCGCAAACAAACGGCGCTTGGCAATTGATCTCGCCGTTGCATCGCTTGGCATGATCGCCGCATGAGCCCTGCCCCGCCGTTCCGCGCCGAGCACGTCGGCAGCCTGCTGCGGCCGCAGGCGCTGCTGCAGGCGCGGGCGGCGGCGGAGGGCGACCAATACCGGCCGGCGAGCAGGCCTCTGATCTACGCCGGGCTCGCGCAGATCGAGGACGCGGCGATCCGCGACGCGGTCCGCCTGCAGGAGGAGGTCGGACTGAACGTCGTGACCGACGGCGAGTTTCGCCGCCGCTCGTGGTTCCAGGATTTCCTGCTGGCGCTGTCGGGCACGCGCATCACCTTCGTCGACGCGAGCGAGACCGTGTCGGCCGCCTTGCCGTTTCAGGACGGAACGTCGCGCGACAAGCTCCCCGGTCACATCATCGAGGTGCGCGCGAAACTCTCGCGCCCGAAGGGCATTTTCACCGAGCACTTCAAGTTCCTCAAGAACGTCACCACGCGCACGCCCAAGCTGAGCCTCCCTTCGCCGACCATGCTGCATTTCTGGGGCGGGCGCGCGGCCATCGACGCGAAGGTCTACCCGCATCTCGATGAATTCTGGGCCGATGCGGTCGCCATCTGGGTTGCGGAGATCACGGCGCTCAACGCGCTCGGCTTGACCTATGTGCAGATCGACGACGTGACCTTGCCGCTCCTGTGCGACCCGCGGGCGCGCGCGGCCCTGCGCCGGCGCGGCGACGATCCGGCCAAGGTTCTCGACACCTACGCCGACGTCCTCAACCGCATCGTTGCCGGCGCGCCCGCCGGCATGACCATCGGCATGCACCTGTGCCGGGGCAACAACCGCGGCAAATGGATGGGCAGCGGCGGCTACGAACCGATCGCCGAGGTGCTGTTCGGAAAGATCGCCGTCGCCAACGTCTTCATGGAATACGACAGCGAACGCGCCGGCGATTTTCGCCCGCTGCGCCACGTCCCAGCGGGCAAGAAGATCGTGCTCGGCCTCGTCTCGACCAAGACGCCGAAGCTCGAAGCGAAGGACGACCTCAAGCGGCGCATCGAGGAGGCCGCCAAATACGTACCGCTCGACCGCTTGTGCCTGAGCCCGCAGTGCGGCTTCGCCAGCAATTTTGCCGGCAACCCGCTGACCATCGACGACGAGCGGCGCAAGCTCGCGCTCGTGGTCGAGACCGCGCGCGAGGTGTGGGGCGGGTAGCTCAGGCTCGGCCGCGACTGTCCGCGAGGTGCTTCTCGCGCCACTTCGGGCCCGGCCCGCGCATGTAATGCAGTTCGGGCCGGTAGGTCTCGAACCCGAGCCGACGCCGCACGATCCCCACGAGCGGAAACACCGCGGCGACCAGCACCGCAATCGCGCTGAAGGCTATTGCATGCACCACGACCTCCCCCCTTCCAACGGCGAAAAAAGACGCGTCGCGTGGCGATATCGTGGCCAAAATCGTAAAATTCGGGCGAGACCGAGGGCCATTTTCTGCCGGCGGAACCGGGCCGGTAGCATGGTGCCGAATTCTCCGACAAACCGGGTGGAATGCGGGCACGTCCGCCGCAATATTCTCCAAGTGCGGCGCCTCGGCGATGCTAGATTGGCGATGAATCATGAGTGAACCCGGTTTTACCCTGTTCGACACGGCCATCGGCCGCTGCGCCATCGCGTGGAGCGCGCGCGGGGTTATCGGCGTGCAGCTGCCGGAAGGGAACGAAGCGAAGAGCCGCGCGCGCATGCGCCGGCGGTTTCCGACCGCCCGTGAAACGCCGCCGCCCGATGCCGTGCGGCGCGCGATCGACGGCATCGTCGCGCTGTTGCGTGGGGAAGAGGCCGATTTTTCCGCCGTGACCATCGACCTTGCGGGCGTGCCGGAGTTTCACCGCCGCGTCTACGACGTGGCGCGCACCATTCGCCACGGCGCCACGCTCACCTATGGCGAGATCGCCAAGCGGCTCGGCGCGCCCGGCGAGGCGCAGGAGGTGGGCCAGGCGCTCGGACGCAATCCCATTCCGATCATCGTGCCGTGCCACCGCGTCCTCGCCGCGGGGGGCAAGCTCGGCGGCTTCTCGGCGCCCGGCGGCGTCGCCACCAAGCGCCGGCTCCTCGCCATCGAAGGCGCGCGCACGAGCGACGCACCCGACCTCTTCGATCTCGCGGCGCAGGGGTAGTGCGACGCTGCGCCAATCGAATCTCCATTCATTGTCCGCCGTCGTCGCCACGGCTAGAATCGACCGATCATGCCAGCCACCACGCTCTTGCAGCGCGCAACGATCTCGGTGATCGACTACCGGTGCGACGCGCGGCCGGCCGACGCTGCGGCGGTCGAGCGGCACCACGGCTTCTCCCTTTCCTACGTGCGCAAGGGCAGCTTCGGCTATCGCGCCCGCGCGCGGTCGTTCGAGCTGGTAGCCGGCTCGGTCCTGGTCGGCCACGCCGGCGACGAATACGTGTGCACCCACGACCACGTGTGCGGCGACGAATGCCTGTCGTTCCAGTTCGCTCCGGACCAGCTCGAGGCGCTCGGCGCGCGGGCCGAACTTTGGCGCACCGGCTGCTTGCCGCCGCTGCCCGAACTCATCGTGCTCGGCGAACTGGCGCAGGCCGCCGCCGACGGCCGCAGCGACATCGGCGTCGACGAGGCGGGGCTGTTGTTTGCCGCGCGCTTCCTCGACATCGTCGCCGGACGCAAGCACGCGCCGCCGCCGGCGCGGGCGCAGGACCGTCGCCGCGCGGTCGAAGCCGCGTTGCGCATCGACGCGTGCTCGCATCAGCCGATCGATCTCGAAGGCACGGCCAAGGAGGCGGGGCTGAGCCCGTTCCACTTCTTGCGCCTGTTCGCCCGCGTGCTCGGCGTGACGCCGCATCAATACGTGGTGCGCTCGCGGCTGCGGCGCGCCGCGCGTCTCTTGGCCGAGGATGCGCGCCCGATCACGATCGTCGCCTACGAGGCAGGGTTCGGCGACCTCTCCAATTTCGTGCGCACCTTCCGTCGCGCCGCCGGCGTTTCGCCGCGCCGCTTTCGCCGGGCGGCCAAAGGCGACCGCAAGATCTTCCAAGATCGGCTTGCCGCCTGCGCTTAGACACGGCCTCCGATCAACGGAGGTCATCATGTACGATCACATCGGGTTGAAGGTGAAGGACGTTGCCGCCAGCGTGCGCTTCTATCAGGCGGCGCTGGCGCCGCTCGGTCACGTGCTCGGCTCCCACGACGACGCCGGAGCCGGCTTCGGTCCCAAGGGCGCGCCGGCCTTGTGGCTCTACCGCGCCGAGGATGCGGGGCCCGGCACGCACGTCGCTTTCAACGCGCCGGACCGCGCCGCGGTCGACCGTTTCCATGCGGGAGGCCTCAAGGCGGGAGGCCGCGACCACGGCGGCCCCGGCCTGCGCGCCGACTATGGGCCGACCTATTACGCCGCGTTCCTGCTCGATCCGGACGGCAACAACGTCGAGGCGGTGTGCTTGCGGTAGGCGGTCATCATTGCGCCTTCCGAGGGATAAGCGGGTCGCTATAACTAATCGAAACCGGGCGATGTGAGTTATAGGCCGCGCGCCTATAACTCATGGCTTCGCCTGAAGCTTCCAGCAGGATCAACCCGCGCCCGGCGAGCCGCCGAGCAGGATGCAGGTCGTGGTCGCGTGGGCGTAGATTTGCCCGGCGGCATCGACGATCCGGCCTTCGGCGGTCGCGATCTTGCCGCCCATGTGGACCACGCTCGCGATCGCGCGCAGGCGCCCGCTTTCACGCGTAATCGCGCGCACGTAGTTGACCTTGATCTCCAGCGTCGTATAGCCGCGCCCTTGCGGCAGGCGCGAATGCACCGCACATCCCATCGCCGAATCGAGCAAGGTGGCCGCCAGTCCGCCGTGCACGACGCCGATCGGGTTGTAGTGATATTCGTCCGGCTCGCAGGTGAACACGACCCGCCCCTCCTCGACCTCATCGATGTCTAAGCCGAGCAACAGCGCGATCGGCGGCGCCGGAATCTGTCCCTGCGCAACCGCGCGCAGAAACGCGATGCCGCTGAGCGAAGCCCCGGCGCGGGCGGCCGCGAGCGGGTCCTCCCAGGTGACCGTGCGCGTGCGCACGGCGGCGTCCGACGCGGCGCGATCGGCGCGGATGGCGGGCGATTGGTTCACCGTCGTCTCCTCTCATCCATGGGCGGCGTGGTCGGCGGGCGCGGAGGCTGCCGATAGGGCGGAGGGCGCGCCCGGGCCCGGGCGCGTGCGCACGTTATGGGCGTCGACCGGCCCGCCGCACTGCGAGCAGACGACGACCGGGTCGAACACCTGACCGCAGTCGCGATGCTCGAGCAGGACCGGCCGGCCGCGTTCGTCGCCCATATGGGTGTCGCCCCAGCGCACCAGCGCCAGCAGCACCGGCTGCAGGTCGAGCCCCTTGGGGGTGAGACGGTATTCGTAGCGGGGCGGCTTATGCTGATAGAGCGCGCGCTTGAGCACGCCCAGGCGCACCAGCTTGCGCAGGCGGTCGGCGAGCACGTGCCGGGTAATGCCGAGCCGCGCCTGGAAGTCCTCGAACCGGCGCACCCGCAGGAAGCAGTCGCGCAGGATCAGGATGGTCCAGCGGTCGCCGATCACCGACACGGTGCGCGCCACCGAACAGGGTTCCATCCGCAGATCGTTCCAGCGCATCGGCGCAACCTCGCGGCCGTCCGTCGAATGCGATTGACAAGTTCTATTTTAGAACTTAATCTCACCGCGGTCAAGGTTCTTTTTCAGAACTGGGATCGGCGCAGCCGGCAACGGGTGACCCGGAGGGCAGGCGTTGGCAGAACGAAACGCGACTGCGGCGGTGATCGGCGCCGGCGACTTCATCGGCGCGGCCATTGCCAAGAAATTCGCCGCCGAGGGCTTCACCGTGTTCGCCGGGCGACGCAATGGCGACAAGCTCGCGCCGCTGGTGGCGGAGGTAGAGGCCGCGGGCGGCAGAATCGTCGGGCGGTCGCTCGACGCGCGCAAGGAGGACGACATCGCGGCGTTCCTGCGCGCGGCCGACGCCCATGCGCCGCTCGAAGTCTGCGTCTTCAACGTCGGCGCCAACGTCAATTTTCCCGTCGTCGAGACCACCGAGCGCGTATTTCGCAAGGTGTGGGAAATGGCGTGCTACGCCGGGTTCCTCGCCGGGCGCGAAGCCGCGCGGCTGATGCTCGCGCGCGGCCAGGGCTGCATCTTCTTCACCGGCGCCACCGCCAGCATGCGCGGCGGCATCGGCTACGCGGCCTTCGCCAGCGCCAAGGCGGGATTGCGCGCGGTCGCCCAGAGCATGGCGCGGGAATTGGGGCCGAAGAACATCCACGTCGCCCACCTCGTCATCGACGCCGGCGTCGACACCGCGTTCGTGCGCGAGCGCATCCGCCAGCGCGGCGGCGAGGAGGCGCTCAAGGCCCTGCCCGCCGATCAGCTCATGAACCCGCAATCGATCGCCGAGGCGTATTGGCAGCTCTACGGCCAGACGCGCGACGCCTGGACGTTCGAACTCGATCTCCGCCCCTACCGGGAGGTTTGGTGAGCCATGGCCAAGGTGGAATTTCACTTCGATTTCGGCAGCCCCAACGCCTATCTCAGCCACCTGCTGATCCCGGCGATCGAGCAGCGCACCGGCGCCACCTTCGAATACGTGCCGGTCCTGCTCGGCGGCGTGTTCCGGCTCACCAACAACCGCTCGCCGATGGAGAGCTTTCAGGGCGTCAAGAACAAGCTCGAGTATCAACGGCTGGAAATGCAGCGCTTCATCAAACGGCACGCCATCGCGCGGTTCGCCTTCAACCCGTTCTTTCCCGTCAACACGCTGATGATCATGCGCGGCGCCGTCGCGGCGCAGATGGAGGGCGTGTTCGCCCGCTACGTCGACGAGGTGTTCCGCCACATGTGGGCGGACCCGAAGAAGATGGACGACCCCGACGTCGCGCGCGGCGCGCTCGAGGAGTCAGGCCTCGACGGCGCGCGCCTCATCGCCCGCACCCAGGAGCCCGCGGTCAAGGACCGGCTGCTGCAGAACACGCAAAGCTCGGTTGAGCGCGGTACCTTCGGCTCGCCGACCTTCTTCGTCGGCAACGAGATCTTCTTCGGCAAGGACCGTTTGCGCGACGTGGAGGAGGAAATCGTCGGCTCGCACGCTGCTTGATTCGTCATTGCGAGCGCAGCGAAGCAATCCAGGAAAAGCACGCGACAGCTGGATTCTGGATTGCTTCGTCGCCCTTCGGGCTCCTCGCAATGACGGGCGCAGTGGGCTTCCGTCACCCCGCGTCCTTCACCCACCGGATGAGGTGCTGCGCCACGGCGACCAGCGTCCCGTCCTGCTTGACGACCTTGATCTCGGCGCGCGACTGCCGCTTGGCCGCATCGACCTCGGCGATGGTGTAGGTGAGCGAGACCGTGTCGCCGATGAACACCGGCCCGAGGAAACGGATGCGGTCGTAGCCGAGCGAGACCGGCGTTTCGTCGCCGGCGGTGCCGGCGCACTTGTCGATCATCATGGTCGAGCACGTCGACATGTAGCCGACGATGAGCGCGCCGTGGGCGATGCGGTGTCCATATTTCGAGCGCGCCATGTACTGCTCGTTGACGTGGTTGACCGAGAAGTCCCCGGTGATGCCAGCGAACAGATAAATGTCGCTCTCGCCGACGGTCTTGGCGAAGGCGACGCTGTCGCCGACGTTGACGTAGAAGCCGCTCATCGCGCCTCTCCCTCCCCAGGCATCCGGATCACGCCGTCACGCGCCAACGCGGCGATCTCGGCGGCGCCGAAGCCGAGCTCGGCGAGCACCTCGCGGGTCTGCGCGCCCAGCGGCTGCGGCGGCCGGCGCACCGCGGCCGATTGCCCGTCGTAGCGCACCGGATGGTTGACGAAGGTCACCGGCGCGCCGGTCGCGCCCGCAGCGGTAACCAGCGAACCCATGTGGGCGACCTGCGGATCGGCGCGAATGGCGGCGTAGTCCTGCACCGGCGCATGCCACACCTTGGCGCGTTCGAGCGGCCCGATCCATGCGGCGGTCGTCTTAGATTTCAGCCGTTGCGCGATCAGATCGCCGATTTCGTCCTTGCGGGTCCAGGCATCGCGGTCGGAAAAAGTCGCAAGGCGCGGCTCGCCGATCGCTTCGCCAACAGTCGCGAGCGGCGAGAGCGACAGCGCCAAGTGCCCGTCGGCGGTCGGGTAGACGCCGTAGGGCGCCGCGAAATACCAGCCGGCCACGTGGCGGTGCGCCTGAACTGCGTCCGGCTTTTGCGCCGCGTTGAGCCAGGCAAACAGCGATTCCGCCTGCAGGTCGAGCGCGGCCTGCATCAGGCTGGCATCGACCCGGCAGCCTTGTCCGGTGCGGGCGCGGCGCACGAGGGCGGCGAGAATCCCCATGGCGAGGAGCGCGGCGCCGTGGTGATCGATCGCCGACACGCCGACCGGCCGCGGGCCGGTCGCCGACTGGCCGGTGATCGCCATCATGCCGAACAGCGCCTGCGCCAGCAGGTCCTGACCCGGCCGCTGCGCATAGGGACCGTCCGGGCCGTAGCCGGTGGCCGAGGCGTAGATCAGCGACGGCTTGCGGCGCCTGAGCACGTCGTAGCCGAGGCCGAGTTTCTCCATCACGCCGGGACGAAAGTTCTCCGCCACCACGTCGGCGCCGTCGACGAGCTTGAGCGCGATGTCGCGGCCCTTGGGCGCTTTCAGGTCGAGCGCGACGCTGCGTTTGTTCCGGTTGGCGCACAGATGCAGCATGCTCTGCCCGTCATGCCAAAGATCGCCGCCGGACCA
>DASPVJ010000275.1:0-4846 GCA_035622435.1 Xanthobacteraceae bacterium
TCTGACGCCGGCGCGGCCGGGCACCGGTCCGGGCCGGCCTCGGTCCGGCTGGCGCTCTCGCTGGCGCAAGGCAACGGCAGAGCTGCGCAAGGCCGTCGCAGCCGTTATACTTTTATACTGGAGCAGAAGAAGGGGCGTTCCCGTCTCCGCTGTCGCTGTCGAGGACACGGCATGACCTTCGGATGGAAGATCCGCGCCACCGACGCCGACGGCAAGCACCATCTCGTGTTCGTGGCCGACAGCGACCCGGAAGCGGCTCAGAAGGCGGCGCGCGAGCGCGTCGCCAACGCGACCAGGACCGAGCCGCTGGCGACACTTTCGGTCGACGAGTTGCGCGGCCTCGGTCTGTCGGCCGGCGATGTCAGTACGCTCACGTTGTTCGATCCGAATGCGTTCAAGGATTAAAACTAAAGCAAGCGGCAGAGGCGGCTGCACGTTTAGCCGCGTGCGCTGAAGGCCCGCATGATCGCGACCGCAGGAAAAACCGCATTCGTCTTCGCCGGCGGCGGCAGCCTTGGCGCCGTCCAGGTCGGCATGTTGCGCACGTTGCTGGCGGCCGGCGTGCGACCGGATTTCGTGGTCGGGGCGTCGGTCGGCGCCATCAACGCGAGCTACTTCGCCGGCGCTCCCGACGCCGCGGGCGTGGCGGCCCTGGAGCGCATCTGGTCGGGGCTGCGGCGCTCGGACATTTTTCCCTTCACCCTGGCGAGCGCGTTGGGCCTGCTCCGGCATCCCGGCAATCTCGTCGATCCGGGCGGGCTGCGGCGTCTGATCGAGACGAACCTGCCGTACCCGCGGCTCGAGGACGCGCGGATTCCGCTCAACATCATGGCGACCAATCAACAGGGACAGCCCGTGCGGCTGTGCGCCGGTCCGGCGGTCGAGGCGATCCTGGCGAGCACGGCGATCCCCGGCGTGTTTCCGCCGGTGCCGATCGGCGGCGAGGCGTTGATGGACGGCGCCATCGCGGCCAACACGCCGATGCTGCTGGCCGCCGAACTGGGCGCGTCGCGCATCATCATCCTGCCGACCGGCTACGCCTGCGCGCTCAAGGAGCCGCCGACGCGGGCCGTCGGCAAGGCGCTGCATGCGATCACGCTGCTGATCACCTGGCAGCTGATGCATGAATTGCAACGGATTCCCGGCGACGTCGAGGTGCACATCGTGCCGACGCTGTGCCCGCTCGCGGTCTCGCCGTTCGATTTCTCGGCGGCGGCGGAGCTGATCGAGCGGGGCGCCCGCTCGGCGCAGCACTGGATCGAGGAGGGCGGGCTGACGCGCCGGGCGCGTCCGCAGGAGCTGGCGCCGCATCGGCACTGATCGCCCGCCACGGCTGCCGCGCGCCGGCCCGGGTCGGCACGTCATCGCGCTAGAGCATGATGCCGAAAATGCCTGCCCCGCACTTGATGCGGGGTGGGTACCGGTTTTCGAAAAAACATCATGCTCCAACAATAAGATAAAGCGGGATGGCGATTCGAAGAAAAGCCATCACGCTTTAGGACGGCCGGCGCGGCGCCGTTCCGGCTCCGCATCGTAAAAAAATAATTCAAGCCCGGTCGCCGGATTGGCCCCTCGACGACCGCCTAGCGGATAGGCGCCGCGCGGACTCTTTGCTCCGCGTGGGTCACGGGGACCGCACCGCCATGATCGCCTCGGACGCCGTCGGATATCTCGCCTCCGGCCTCGTGGTTTCGGCCTTCTGCATGAAGAGCATGACCGCGCTGCGCCTCGTCGCGGTGTGCAGCAACGTTGCGTTTCTGACCTATGGCGTGGCGCTCGGCCTCGTTCCCGTGTGCCTGCTGCACGCCACGCTGTTGCCGATCAACTGCTGGCGCCTGTGGCAAGGGATTTCGTCCGGATTTGCGCCCGCCGCCACCCGATCGTGGCCTTGCGTGAATAGCTTCACTGAACGCGGCCCATGCCCGGCGCCATGGTCGCCGCAGGGGTCGGGCTTCCGCCGCCCAACCGGAGCATGATCATGAATCAGCCCGCTTTCCTCGACGCCATGGTGCCGGCGTCGTCCGCCGTCGGACGACGTGCGATGTCGGTCGCCTCCCTGTGGCGGGCGCTCCGCGCCACGGTTTGGGAGTGGCGGCGCCGCATGCGCTCGCGCCGCGAGCTCGCGGATCTGCCGCACTTCGACCTCAAGGACATCGGCTACCCGGCCGAGGCCGCGGCGGAGAAATCCAAGCCGTTTTGGCGAGCGTAAGTTCCGCGGCCCCGCGGCACGAGCCTCAACACGGAGCACACCGATGTCGAACAGAGAGCCGGGATACTACTGGGTCACGTGGACCGATCGCGCCGACGCCGACTTGGCGGCGCGCAAACCGGGACCGTTGATCAGCCAGTGGGACGGACGGGTCTGGTGGTTCGTCCGTTCCGACGTCTACCGCTTCGATTGCGAGGTGGCGGTGCTCGGCAGCTTGTTGATGCCGGCCCCTGCGAATTTCGCGCGTCCCGCGGCGCTGGCCGGCGCGGCGCAAGGGTGAGTCGAACCGCGGGTCGACCGATGTCCGCTGCGGCGATGCTGGAGATGGTTTGTCTGGGCGCCGTGTTCGGCGGATTTGGCGGCTTGCTCGGCGTCGGCGGAGGAATCATCGCGATCCCCGTCCTGGTCCTGCTGTTCGGCATGGACCAGCAGTCCGCGCAAGGCACCGCCCTCGTCATGATTCTGCCGAGCGTGCTCGTCGGCTTTTGGAAATACCGGCAGCGCAACGCTATCGATCTGCGCATGGCGGCGCTGCTGTCCGCCACCGCCGTTTTCGCCACTTACTTCGCCGCGCGGATCGCCAATCTGGTGCCGAGCGACGCGCTGCGCGCGGCCTTCGGCGCGTTTCTCGTGATCATGGCGGGGTATCTCGTTTGGAAAGCGCGCAACCGCGCCGGGACCAAAGATCCGCGCCCGGCGCTGCGCTGGCCGTTCTCCGGGCTGGTCGGCGCCGCCGGCGGGTTGCTCTCGGGCCTGTTCGGCGTCGGCGGCGCCACCATCGCGCCGCCCGCCCTGACCGGATTCTTCGGGCTGACGCAAACCGCCGCGCAAGGGCTGGCGTTGGCCATGATCGCGCCCGGCACGATCGTGGCGCTCGCCGTCTACGCCCGCGCCGGGGCGGTCGATTGGACGATGGGGCTTGCCATGGCGCTCGGCAGCCTGGTCGCCGTTCCGGCCGGCGTCGCCGCCGCCCACGCGCTGCCGGCGGAGAAACTCAAGCTCGCCTTCTGCGGCTTCCTGATGCTGAGCGCCACGATGATCGTTGCCGGCCACTAGAGCATGATGCCGAAAATGCCTGCCCCGCACTTGGATAGCGGGGCGGGTACCGGTTTTCGAAAAAACATCATGCTCCAACAATAAGATAAAGCGGGATGGCGATTCGAAGAAAAGCCATCACGCTTTAACGCTGGTTAACGAAGCCTGTGCAACTTGATTAGCGTTGCGTCCTTCGGCAGGCGTATTCGTCAAAATTTTCCGAGTATTTGTCGGGTCGGGGAGGATGGCGATGGTCCCGACCGATCGATCGAAGCCGGCTCGGCCCGCGGGCGCTGGCCTCGGTGCACTGAGGTCCTTGGCGCGGACGATGCCGAGGCAGCTTGCCGCCATGGCGGCGGCGCTCGTCATGCTGCTGGCGCTCGTGGCCGGCATCCTCGAGCCGCTGGAGCAGCGCCTTTCCGACGCATGGTTCGGTCTCGCCAAGGTGGCGCCGAGCGGCCGCACGGTCGTGGTGGCCTTCGACCATGCGCCGGGCCCGCTTGGCGGCGCCAGGCGGGTCTCGCGCCGCGAGGTCGCCGACCTGTTGATGCGGCTCGACGCCGCCGGCGCCGCCCGCATCCTGGTCGACATCGGCCTGGCCGAGCCGATGAGCCCGCCCGAAGACAATGCCCTGGAACGCGCGCTCGCCAGGCTCGGCCGCAAGGTCGGCCTGACGATGAACGCGGTCATCACCGTCAACCAGACGACCTGGCGACGGTCGGTGGTGATGGAGCGGTTCGCGCGGCACGCGACGCGAACGGCCTCCGATCTCGGGCTCGACCGTGACGGTCGGATTCGCCGCAGCGGCATCGAGGATTCCGGCCTGCCGCATCTCGTCCCGAGTCCGGTCTGGCTCAACGGCCCGCAGCCGCGCCGCGATGAGGCGCCGGACGTCTTCCGCATCGACTTCGGCATCAACCTTGCGCGCATTCCGCACATCGACGCGGCGACAATCCTGCAGGGCGGGACGACGGGGCTCGCCGACGCCAATGTGATCGTGGCCGGCTACCCGCCGGCAGCCGGCAAGGGAGCCCCGGTGCCGCGTTATGACGAACTCTCCCGTGCGCAGGTCACCGCGCTCGCCGCCGAGACGCTGGCGCTGGGACGCACCATTCGTGCCCTTCCGGCGTGGCTATCCGGAGCGGGCGCTGTCGCCTTCGCCGGCCTTGCCACGCTCTGGTGCATGCGGCGCCGGACGCTCGCGGCAGCGGCGCTGTGCGCCGCCGCCGTCCTCGGGGCGACGGCCGTCGGTGCGGCGTTGCAGATCTTCGCCGGCGTCCTCGTGCCGACGGTCGGCATTGCGACCGCCGCGTTGCTGGGATTTGCCGCCGCGCAGGCGATGGTGCATCCCGCTTTCCAGCGGTTGCGCCAGGCCGCCTTCGCGGTGGTGGAGAACATCGATATCGAGGCGCTCAGCCGCAACGCGACCGAGGACGCATTGACCGGGGTGCCGAACCGCCGCGCCTTCGAACAGGCGCTGCAACGGGCGTGCGCCGACGGCAACGGTTCGTTCGCGCTGCTGCTGTGCGATCTCGACGGCTTCAAGCCGATCAACGACACGATGGGGCACCAGGCCGGCGATGCCCTGCTGCGGGAGATCGC
>DASPVJ010000276.1:0-2418 GCA_035622435.1 Xanthobacteraceae bacterium
ATGCCCTCGATGCCGGCGTCGGTGCGCAGCCGCAGGATCACGATCGGGCGGGTGCGGCCGGCCTCCTCCGGCATGTTCGCGAGCGGATCGTCCTCCGGGATGTTGAGGATGGCGGATTCGGAGCTGGCGATCTTCATGGCGGTTCCTCCCTAGAGCATGATGCCGAAAAGTGGATACCGGTTTTCGGAAAAACATCATGCTCGAACAATAAGCTAAAGCGGGATGGCGATTCGAAGAAAAGCCATCACGCTTTAGCGCAGCGGCGCCGCGACCCTTGACGAGGCGGCCTCGGCGGCGCGCAAATGCGGCGACGCCTCGACCGCCAACGCATGATTGGCGCAGCGGAAGGAATCCTCAAGTGAAGACCAGCCATACGAGCGGGCTCAACCGGCGCGAATTCGGCGCCCTGTGCCTTGCGCTTGGTTCGTTCGCGGCCTCCTCGCGCGCGCCGGCGCTCGATGCCCCGACCGGCGGCGGGCGAACGGTCCGGTTTCCCGACGGCGCCACCGTCCCGGCGCTCGGTCAGGGCTCCGCCGGCCTCGGGCAGGGACGGCGTGCGGCCGCCGCCGAAGAAGAGGCGCTGCAGACCGGCCTGTCGATCGGCATGCCATTGATCGACACGGCGGAGATCTACGGCCACGGCAACGCCGAGCGATTGATCGGCCACGCCATTGCCGGCCAGCGCGATCGCGTGTTCCTGGTGTCGAAAGTCTGGCCCGACCATGTGGCGGGCGACGGCATCGCGCGGGCTTGCGCACAGAGCCTCGCCCGTCTCGCCACCGATCATCTCGACCTCTACCTGCTGCACTGGCCGGACGGGATCAGCGACTTCGCCGGGGTGGTGACGGGGTTCGAAAGTTTGCGGGCGGGCGGGAAGATTCGCGCCTGGGGCGTGTCCAACTTCTCGGCCCGCCAAATGGACGATCTGTTCAAAGTGCCGCACGGCGATCGCTGCGCCACCAATCAGGTTCCCTACAACCTCGGCGACCGCCACATCGAACGCGACCTGCTGCCATGGTGCGAGCGGCACCGCGTGCCGGTGATGGCCTATTCGCCGCTCGGCGGCCCCGGCGCCGGCCTGCTGCGCGATCCCGCGCTGGCGCGGCTCGGCGCGGCGCACGGTTGCTCGGCATCCGCCGTTGCGCTCGCCTGGGCGATCCGCAGCGGCAACGTCATCGCAATTCCCGAATCCGGCTCCGTCGCGCACGTGAAGGAGAACGCCGCCGCGCTCGCGTTGACGCTGACGCCGGACGACCTGCAGACGTTGGACGCCGCCTATCCGCCGCCCGGCCGCTAGAGCGTGATGGCCTTAGAGCATGATGCCGAAAAGTGGGTACCGGTTTTCGGAAAACATCATGCTCCAACAACAACCTAAAGCGGGATGGCGATTCGAAGGAAAGCCATCACGCTTTAGCGCCGCGCAAATGCCGTGATGCCTCCGCGTCCACGCCATGTGCTGATCGTCGGCGCCGGCGCCGCCGGCCTGATGGCCGCCCGCGAGCTTGCCCGGGCGGGCACGCGCGTGACCGTCCTGGAGGCGCGCGAGCGCTGCGGCGGACGCATCGACCCGCTGCCGGCGCGGCAATTCGGATACCCGGCGGAGGGCGGCGCCGAGTTCGTCCACGGCGCCGCGCCGGTCACCCGCGCCGTGATGCGCGCGGCGCGGCTGTCGCTCGCGCCGCTTGACGGTACCGCATGGACTGCCCGCGGCGGGACATTGGCGCCGGACGTGACCCGGATTCCCCATGCCGGCCGGCTGCGCCAGGCGCTGGCGGAGCTGAAAACCGATGTGCCCGTCGCCGAATTCCTGGCGACGCATTTGGCCGATCCGCGATACGCGGAGCTGCGGCGCGCGGTCACGCGCATGCTCGAGGGCTACGACGCGGCCGACCCCGCGCGCGCCAGCACCTTCGCCCTGCGCGACGAGTGGATGGACCACGGGCTCGGCCGGCAGGGCCGGATCGCCGAAGGCTACGGCGCGCTGATCGAATTTCTCGCATCGCAGTGCCGGCGGGACGGCGCCGCGATCCATCTCGGCGCGGCGGTGACGGCGATCGATGCGCGCCGCGGGCGCATTGCCGCACGCCGTCGCGACGGCACCGTCCACGAAGGCGATGCCGCGATCCTCACCGTGCCGCTGCCGCTGCTGGCGGAAATCGCGCTGCCTGCGGCCGCACGCGCGAAGGCGGCCGCCTTTGCCGACATCGGCTTCGGCAACGTCGTCAAAATTCTGTTGCGGTTCAAAAAGAAATGGTGGGCCGATCACGGCGGGCGAGACCTTGCCGACCTGTCGTTCCTGTTCTCCAGCGCGACGGTCCCGACCTGGTGGACCCAGCATCCCGCCGGATATCCGGTGCTCACCGGCTGGTTCGCGGGTCCCAAGGCCGACACCGTGCCGCACTTGAGCGAAAGCGAGCT
>DASPVJ010000277.1:0-4308 GCA_035622435.1 Xanthobacteraceae bacterium
TCGTGGAAAATCCTGCCGACGGTCGGCTCCGACCCGGACTATCCGGACGTGTCGCCGCGCGACGCCCAGGCGCTGCGCGAATGGGACGCCCTACGCCATGCCGCGCAATGATTCCTTAACCTTGCCCTGCTGGGGTGGGTGAGGTCGTGCGAGACCTGCTGTCCCGGTTCCGCGGGCCATTCACCCGGTCCGGGTTGGCGGCGGCACTGACGATCTGCCTCCTCGACCAGGCCTCGAAGCTGTGGCTGCTCTACGGCTTCGACCTTCCCGCCCGGGGCCGGGTTGCGCTCGGCCCGGTGGTCGAACTGGTGCTGGTACGTAATTACGGCATCTCCTATGGCTGGTTCCAATGGCTGGGAGCTTCGGCCCGCTGGGCGCTGGTCGCCGTCACGGCGCTGGCGGTGGTTTTGCTCGCGGCGTGGCTCGCCCGCGTCGCCTCCCGGCTGTCGGCGACGGCGCTCGGCCTCATCATCGGCGGCGCGCTGGGCAACGCCATCGACCGGCTCGCCCAAAACGGCGCGGTCGTCGACTTTATCCGGCTGCACGTCGCCGTGGCCGGCGTCGACCACGACTGGTACGTGTTCAACCTTGCGGATGCAGCCATCGTTGCCGGGGTGGCCGGGCTGCTTTATGAATCGGTGCGCCCGGATCGCGCCGCAAAAGTGCCCTGATCGCAACCTATTGCGGGGTATCGGGGGTGGCATGGCGCCGACCAGGGGACTGCGCAGCGGGGGGAAATCCGCCCGCACTCTCCGTACCGTAACGGGATGATGCTCATGCGGACGAGGTCGAGGATGAAACCTATCGCGCGCGCCGCCGCCGGCGGCCTCATCGGCGTCATGCTGGTCTTTGCTGCCGGGACCGCGGCGATCGCCGGGGAAGACGAGGACGAAGACACCTTCGAAATGAAGGCCATCAAGGGGATCATGCGCGGGCTCGGCGCCGAGGTCGACCGCCCGGGCATCGACTATCGCGAGCGCTCGCCCCTGGTGATCCCGCCGACGCGCGACCTGCCGCCGCCCCAGGACGCCACCAAGATCAACAACCCGGCGTGGCCGAACGATCCGGACCTGCGCAAGCCGGTCAAGAAGGCCAAGGCGTTCGAGAACGGGTCGATCGCCACCCGGAGAATGGAATCGCCCGAGTTCGAAAAGATGCCGGAGGTGCCGGCAGCGCCCGGCACCACGGTCAACGCGCCCGACCCGAACGCCAACAAGGACCCGGGCCGCGTCCTTTCGCCGCCCGAACTCGGGTTCAGCAACAGCATGTTCGGCAGCATGTTCGGCTACAAAGCCGAGCAGCGGCCGTTCACCGGGGAGCCCGCGCGCACCAATCTGGCTCAGCCGCCGATCGGATACCAAACCCCGTCGCCGAATTATCCGTACGGCATCGGCGTCCCGACCAACAACTCGGTCAAGGATATCGACCGGGTCAAGGACATCGCCGTTGGAGGCGAGGGCAACTGACCGCTGCCGGCACGCGCGTCTAGATGTCACGTTTCCTTTCGCAGCGGATCTGTGGCGCGTTCGTTCAAGACGTTCGCGCCGGATGAGGGCTTGATCACATTGAGGCTTAGTCGCACAGCGCCGCTCCGCACGATCCTCTTGGTCGCGAGCCTCCTTGCCGTCGATTTCGCGCCCCGACCCGTCGCGGCGGAGACCGCGCCGGCCGCGACCGTCGCCCACTACACATTGGCGAATGGGCTGGAGCTGGTGGTCGTGCCCGACCACCGCACGCCGGTCGTCACCCACATGATCTGGTACAAGGTCGGCTCCGCGGACGAGCCGCCGGGAAAATCCGGCATTGCCCACTTCCTCGAACATCTGATGTTCAAGGGCACCGCCAACAACCCGGCCGGCCGGTTCTCGCGGACGCTTGCCACCATCGGCGGCCAGGAAAACGCGTTCACCTCGACGGACTTCACCGCCTTCTTCCAGCGCACGTCGCGCGAGCATCTCGCGACCCTGATGGAGTTCGAGGCGGACCGCATGACCGGCCTCGTGCTCAGCGACGCGAACGTGCTGCCGGAGCTGCAGGTGGTGCTGGAGGAGTGGAACGTGCGGGTCGGCAACGATCCGGCCGCCCGCCTGGGCGAGCAGGTGACGGCGGCGCTGTATCTCAACCATCCCTACCAGCGCCCGGTGATCGGCTGGCACGACGAGATCGTGAAGCTCAATCGGGAGGAAGCGCTCGCCTTCTATCGGCGCTATTACACGCCGAACAACGCGGTGGTCGTCATCGCCGGCGACGTCACGGCCGAGGAAACGAAGGCGCTCGCCGAGGCGACCTACGGCAAGGTCGCGTCCCGCGCCGAGATCGGCCCGCGCGTGCGGCCGGTCGAGCCCGAGCCCAGCGCGGTGCGCCACGTCACGCTGGCCGACCCGCGCGTCGCCCAGCCGAGCCTGCAGCGCAGCTATCTGGTGCCGTCGATCGTGACCGCCAAGCCGGGCGAAGCCGAGGCGATCGAGGTGCTCGCGCACGTGCTCGGCAGCGGCTCGACCAGCCGGTTTTATCGCGAGCTGGTGGCCCAGACGGGCATCGCCGCCGACGCGGGCGCCTGGTATCAGGACGCCGCCCTCGATATGTCGCGGCTCGGCCTCTACGGCACGCCGCGGCCCGGCGTGACGCTCCGTCAGCTCGAAGGCGCCATCGACGGCGTCATCGCCGAGGTGATCGACAAGGGCATTTCCGCCGAGGAGATCGAGCGCGCCAAGAACCGCATCATCGCCGCCTATGTGTACGCCCAGGACAATCAGGCTTCGCTGGCGCGGCTCTACGGGACGGCGTTGAGCACCGGCTCGACGGTCGAGGAGGTGCAGGGGCGGCCCGAGCGCATCCGCGCCGTGACCGCCGATCAGGTGCAGGAGGCGGCGCGGCGCTGGCTCGACCCGCGCCGGTCGGTCACCGGCTATCTCGTGCACGATCTCAAGCAAGGCGAGGACAAGCGCTCATGAGGCTCGATTGGGGATGCGGCCTCGTCCGCCGCTTCGCGCTCGCGGCCGTCTTGGCCGGGCTCGCCGCCGGCCCCGCGGCCGCTACCTCGATCGAGCGGGTGGTGAGCCCGGGCGGCATCGAAGCTTGGCTCGTCCGCCAGCCGTCGGTGCCGCTGGTCGCCCTCGACTTCGCCATGGTCGGCGGCGCCAACGAGGATCCGGCGGACAAGGCGGGCCTCGCCCATATGGTCGCCTCGCTCATCGACGAGGGCGCCGGCGACCTCGATTCCGACGCCTACCACCAGCGTCTCGAGGACAACGCCATCGAACTGTCGTTCGCCGCCAACCGCGACCATTTCCGCGGTTCGCTGCGCACGCTCAGCGCCAACCGCGACCTCGCCTTCGAGATGCTGCGCCTCTCGCTCACCGCTCCACGGTTCGACGAGGAGGCGGTCGAGCGCATCCGCACCCAGGTTCTTGCCGACCTGCGGCGCGCCACCACCGCGCCCAACGACCTCGTCAGCGAGCTGTGGTGGCGCACCGCCTTCCCCGGCCACCCCTACGGCCTGCCGCTGCAAGGCACGCTGGAAACGGTGCCGCGCATCGGCGTTGCCGATCTCAAGGCCTATACGCGCCGCGTGTTCGCGCGCTCGACCCTCAAGGTCGCGGTGGTCGGCGACATCGATGCGGCGGCCGCCGGCGCCCTCATCGACAAGGCGTTCGGCGCCCTGCCGGAAAAGCCGGAGCTGGCGCCGGTCCCGGCCGCGACCCCGCAGGGGCTCGGCCGCCGCCTCGTCCTCGATCTCGACGTGCCCCAGGCGGTGATCATGTTCGGCGGCGAGGGCGTCGCCCGCAACGATCCCGACTTCTTCGCCGCCTACATGGTCAATCACATCCTCGGCGGCGGGTCGATGTCCTCGCGCCTCTACCACGAGGTGCGCGAGACGCGCGGCCTCGCTTACGGCGTCTCGACCGGCCTGGCGCCGTTCGCCCACGCTGCGCTCATCATCGGCAGCACCGCAACCCGCGCCGACCGCACCGCCGATACCCTCGCCCTGATCGACAGCGAAATGCGCCGCCTTGCCGAGACCGGGCCGACCGAGGAAGAGCTGGCCAAGACCAAATCGTTCCTCAAGGGAACCTATGGCCTCTACTTCGACACCTCCACCAAGATCGCCTCACAACTGGTGCAAATCCAGCTCGACGACCTCGGCATCGACTACATCGACAAGCGCAACGGCCTGATCGATGCGGTGACCGCGGCCGATGCGAAGCGGATGGCGAAGCGCTTGCTCGACGCCAAGATGCTGGTCACCGTGGTCGGCCGCCCCCAGGGCGTGACTTCCCAGGACGTCTCCGCGTCCGGCTCGGGCGG
>DASPVJ010000278.1:0-3253 GCA_035622435.1 Xanthobacteraceae bacterium
GGGCGCGCTATCTCGCCTTCCACCGCGCGCTCTTGGAGAACCGCGGCCACAACGACAAGGCGCGCGCGCTCGCCGCCGCCGAAGACGCGGGCCTCGACATGGCGCGGCTCGAGCGCGACCTGGCGAGCGAGGAGATCGCGACGTCGATTGAGGAGTCGATGCGGCTTGGCAAGGCGCTTCTCATCAACGGCACGCCCGGCTACGTAATCGGCGACAGCGTGATCCTGGGCGCGCGCGGCGAACGCGCGCTCAAGGACGGCGTCGCCGCCGCGCGGAATTGATTTTCTTATCCCTCCCCTGAAAGGGGAGGGTGGCCGCGCGCACAGCGCGCGGCCGGGTGGGGCGGTCAGCAATAAACCGAGCAACCCGTGATCGGTGGTCAGTAATCAGTGTCTTGCGAGTTCTATTCGATCACTGATTACTGGTCACTGTTTGCCGACCCCACCCGGCTCCGCCCGCTGCCGCGGGCGTCGCCACCCTCCCCCTTCGGGGGAGAGATTAAGCGCCCTTCCTCCCCCACGCCAGGATCGCCGCGATCGGGATGCGCAGGTGCCCGCCCGCGCGGTGGCGCTCCGCCTGCGCCGCCAGATGCGCCGCGATCGCCGGCAGCGCGGCCGGGTCCTGCGCGTCGATCAGCGCCGCCGTGCGGGCGGTGCCGTTGCGGAACGCGGCGATCAGCTCGTGCGCGCTCGTGACCGGCCACGCCCGCCGCTCCAGCCGCGCGTCGACATCGCGAAAGCCCGCCGCGGCGAGCGCCGCGCAGCAATCGTCTTCGTTGTTGCCGGAGCCGCCGGAGGGCGGCGCCTTGGTCGCATCGGCGTCGCCGTGTTGCCGGATCGCGTCGAACAGAAGTTGCCAGGCGGCGTTTCGCTCCGGGCGCGCCCACATGGTGAAGGCGACGCGGCCGCCGGGCATGAGCACGCGGTGCATCTCAGCGAGCGCCGCCGCCGGGCGCGGCACGTGGTGGATGCCGAAGTTCGCCACCACGGCGGCGAACGATCGGTCGGGAAAGGGCAACGCCTCCGCGTCGCCGTGCGCAAAGTCGAGCCGCGGGTGGGCGGCGCGGGCGATGTCGAGCATGGCGGGCGAAAAATCGAGGCCGGCGGCGTCGGCCCCGCGCGCGGCGGCGGCGGCGGCGACGGTGCCGGGCCCGCAGCACACGTCGAGCACGCGCGTCGTTGCGCCGACGCCCGCGGCATCAAGCAGCGCCTCGACGAATTCCGCAGTGGCGGCCGCGAACGTGCCGCCGTAACGCGGCGCCACGCGCTCCCAGCTCGCGTGCTCGAACGCGCGGATCGCCTGCGGGTCGAACTCCATCAATGCATTCATAGCAGAACGGACCTGCGCTCGCGGCCGGAACTCGGCCTTCCCTTGCCGCGTTGACGCCTCGGTTGCGCGCGCAAGGTCGATTTGGCAGATAGGGGCCGCTTTTCCCGTGACTCAGGCTCGGCTCGAAATGCCCGCCAAATCCCGCTCCCGCAAGCCGGCCGCGAAACCGCGACACCGGTTGTCCGCGCGCAAGCGATCCGTGCGCAAGGCTCCGGCACGCGCAAGCGGCGGGGCGCATGCGGGGAAGGGCAAATGGGTCTACGCTTTCGGCGGCGGCAAGGCGGAAGGCCGCGCCGCCATGAAGAACCTGCTCGGCGGCAAGGGCGCGGGGCTTGCCGAAATGGCCAACCTGGGCCTGCCGGTGCCGCCCGGATTCACCATCACCACCGAGGTCTGCACCCATTTCTACGCCAACGGCAAAGCCTATCCGCCGCGCCTCGACCGTCAGGTGACCGCCGCGCTCGAACGGCTCGGCAAGCTTGCCGGCAAGCGCTTCGGCGATGCCGACAATCCGCTGCTGGTGTCGGTGCGCTCGGGCGCGCGCGCCTCCATGCCCGGCATGATGGACACGGTGCTCAACCTCGGCCTCAACGATGAAACCGTCGAGGCACTGGCGCGACAGTCGGGCGACCGCCGCTTCGCCTACGACAGCTACCGCCGCTTCATCGCCATGTATTGCAACGTGGTGCTCGGCATCGAGCATCATCATTTCGAGGAAATCCTCGAGGATTACAAGGACCGCGAGGGCCACAGCCTCGACACCGGTCTCTCCGCCGACGACTGGGTCGCGGTGGTCAAGCGCTACAAGGGGCACGTCGAGAGCGAGCACGGCGAGCCGTTCCCGCAGGACCCGCACCAACAATTGTGGGGGGCGATCGACGCCGTGTTCGGTTCGTGGATGAACGCGCGCGCCGTCACCTACCGCCGCCTCCACCGCATCCCCGAAAGCTGGGGCACGGCGGTCAACGTCCAGGCCATGGTGTTCGGTAACCTGGGCGAGACGTCGGCGACCGGCGTCGCCTTTACCCGCAATCCGTCGACCGGCGAGAAAGAGCTCTACGGCGAGTTCCTCATCAACGCCCAGGGCGAGGACGTGGTCGCCGGCATCCGCACCCCGCAGGAGATCACCGAGGCCGCTCGCCAAGCCGCGTCGTCCGACAAGCCGTCCATGGAGCAGGCGATGCCGGCGGCCTTCGCCGAACTCAAGCGCATCCAGAACGCGCTCGAGCGGCATTACCGCGACATGCAGGACCTCGAGTTCACGGTCGAGAACGGCAAGCTGTGGATGCTGCAGACCCGTTCGGGAAAGCGCACGGCGCGCGCGGCGCTCAAGATCGCCGTCGAGCTGGCGCAAGCGGGCCTGATCACCCGCGAGGAGGCGGTGACCCGGGTCGATCCGGCGGCGCTCGACCAATTGCTGCACCCGACCATCGCTCCCGACGCCGAGCGCAAGGTGCTCGCCAGCGGCCTGCCGGCTTCGCCCGGCGCCGCCGCCGGCGAAATCGTGTTCTCCGCCGACGAAGCGGAATTGCTCAAGAGCCAGAACCGCAAGGTGATCCTGGTGCGGGTCGAAACCTCGCCCGAGGACATCCACGGCATGCACGCGGCCGAGGGCATCCTCACCACCCGCGGCGGCATGACCTCCCACGCCGCCGTGGTGGCGCGCGGCATGGGCAAGCCGTGCGTGTCGGGCGCCGGCGCCATCCGGGTCGACTACACTGCCCAGACCATGACCGCCGCCGGCACGACGCTCAAGAAAGGCGACACGCTCACCATCGACGGCTCGACCGGGCAAGTGCTCGCCGGCAAGGTGCCGATGCAGGAGCCCGAGTTGTCCGGCGAGTTCGCAACCCTGATGGGCTGGGCCGACAAGGTGCGCCGGCTCAAGGTGCGCGCCAACGCCGACACGCCGGGCGACGCGCGC
>DASPVJ010000279.1:0-10146 GCA_035622435.1 Xanthobacteraceae bacterium
CAGGGAGGACAAGATGGCACGCTTTGACGGCAAGGTCGTCCTGATCAGCGGCGGCGCGCGCGGGCAAGGGGCGGCGGAGGCGCGCATGCTGGTCGCCGAAGGCGCCAAGGTCGTGATCGGCGACGTGCGCGAGGACGAGGGCAAGAAACTCGCCGCCGAGCTCGGCAACATGGCCACGTTCATTCGCCATGACGTCACCAGCGAGGCCGAGTGGGCGCAGGTCGTTGCGGCTGCCGAAAGTTTCGGCGGCCTCAACGGCATGGTCAACAACGCCGGCATCTTCATTCCGAGCACGTTGCTCGAGACCGACGCGGCGTTGTGGGAGCGGCACGTGCGCATCAACCAATTCGGCTGCTTCCTCGGCATGAAGGCGGTGGTCGGCGCCATGGAGCGTTCGGGCGGCGGCTCGATCGTCAACATTTCCTCGGTCGCGGGCTTGCGCGGTTCACCCGGCGCGTTCGCTTACAGCGCGACCAAATGGGCGCTGCGCGGCATGACCAAGGCCGCGGCCATCGATCTTGCGCCGCGCCGCATCCGGGTGAACTCGGTGCACCCCGGCCCGATCGACACCGAGATGATCAAGATCCGCAGCGAGGAGCAGAATCGCCAGCGCACGCAACAGGTACCGATGAAGCGCATGGGCAGCGCCGAGGAAGTGGCGCAGCTGGTGCTGTTCCTCCTCTCCGACGAGAGCGCCTACATCACCGGCGCCGAGGTTTCGATCGACGGCGGCGTATCGCTGTAGCCGGCAGCCCATTCACCGAGCGGCCGGCGCCGAGCCGATCCTGGCAGCGCGGCGCAGCGCCTGGGGCGGCTGTCCGAAGGCGCGGATGAAGGCGCGGCGCATGCGCTCGGGATCGCCGAAGCCGGCGTGCGCGGCCACCCGCTCGATCGGTTCCGAGCCGCTCTCGATGCGCTCGCGCGAGGCTTCAAGCCGCAGGCGCTCGATCGCTTTCGCTGGCGTCATGCCGGTCTCGGCGGCGAACGCCCGGGCGAAATGGCGCGGGCTCATGCCAGCGCGGTCGGCCAACCGCTCGACCGGAAGCCGCTCGTCGAGCCGCTCGCGCGCCCAGGCGAGCAGCGGAGAAAACCTACTGCCGGGCCGATCGGCTTCGAGCAGCGCGGAGAACTGCGACTGCCCGCCGGGACGGCGATGGTAGACCACGAGCTGCTGGGCGGCCCGCTTGGCGGCGGCCTCCCCCAGATCCTCCGCGACCAGCGCCAGCGCGAGATCGATGCCGGCGGTGATGCCCGCGGACGTCCATACCGCGCCGTCGCGAACGAAGATGCGGTCGGGTTCGACGCGGATTTGCGGGTACGCCCGGGCGAACTCGGCGGCGCGGGCCCAATGGGTGGTCGCGCGCTTGCCGTCGAGCAAGTCGGCCGCGGCAAGGATGAAGGCGCCCGAACACACGCTCGCGGTGCGCCGCGCACGGCGCGAAGCGGCCCGAACATAGGCCAGGGTCTCGGGGCACGCGGAAGCTTGGCGCGTGCCCCAGCCGCCGGCGACGATCAGCGTGTCGAGCGGGTCGTCGACCAACGGCTCGGCGATCAATTGCACGCCCGACGAGCTGACGACCGGCCCGGCGATGCGGGCGATCACCCGCAGCCGGTAGCCCGGCGGTACCGTCTCGCGGCCGGCCGCCTCGAACGCGGTTATCGGCCCGGCCGCGTCGAGCAGCTGGAAGTCGGGAAAGATCAACACGGCGATCGTACGGGTCATGGCAGTAATTAAGGGAAATAGGTCATTTCGGACGAAACCTATCCCGGCTACCATGCCGGCGTCAATGGAGGGTTCCCATGAGCGACCGCCAGCCGGTCATCGTCTTTGCGCTGTTTCCCGGTGTCACCCAGCTCGATTTCACCGGGCCGCACCAAGTGTTCTCCTCGCTGCCCGGCGCGAGCGTCATCCTGGCGAGCGCCCAGGGCGGCTCGATCACCACCGCCGGGATGACCTTTGCCGGATTGCGCCGGCTCGCCGATATCCCGGCATGCGACGTCGTGTGCGTCCCGGGCGGCCACGGCTCGACCGACAACGCCATCCATGACGCCGCCTTCCTCGCCGAATTGCGCCGTCTCGCCGCGACGGCGCGGTTCGTAACCTCGGTGTGCACCGGCTCGCTGGTGCTCGGGGCGGCCGGCTTGTTGCGCGGCAAGCGCGCCGCCACCCATTGGGCGTGGCGCGACCTGCTGGTCCCCTTCGGCGCGATCCCGGATCCGGCCCGGGTGGTGCGCGACGGCAACGTCGTCACCGGCGGCGGCGTCACCGCCGGGATCGATTTCGCGCTCAGCGTCGTTGCCGAACTCGCCGGGCCGGAAACGGCGCAGGCGATCCAGCTGCAAATGGAATATGCACCGGCGCCGCCGTTCGACGCCGGCGTTCCGGAAACCGCGCCGCCCGCGATCCTGGCGCGCGTGCGCGAGCGCATGGCGCCGACGGCGGCGCAACGGCGCGCCGCGGTCGAGGCCGCGGCTGCCCGGCTGGCGAGTTAGCGAAGATCCGCGCCGTCAGGCCCTGCGTGCCTGATATCGGTCGATCGCCGCCTGCACCGCGGCTTTCGATTGCTGGCCGGCGGTCTCGTATTTGGCCTTGGCGTCGTCGTAGCTAAAGTCGCGCAGCTCGTTGGCATTGCGCTGGAAGTGCGGGTGAACGTAGCGCGCCATCAGCTCGTAGCTCTTCTTGGTCGTCGGCCAGTCGGCCCAGTTGTGCGCCAGCAACAGGATGCCGCCGAGGCCACCGTTCGAGCCCTTCCACAACCGCTCGAAGTGGCGGATGCAGTCGTCGGGCGTGCCGATGCACGCAAGCCCCGTCGACACCAGATACTCCGCCGGGTCGCCGGTGACGTCGGGCGGAATGATCGGGAAGGTCGCGACCTCGCTGAAGTAGCGCTTGAAGTCCTCGAGGCCGAACTTCACGTCGGCGCGTGCCTGCTCGCGCGTCTCCGCCACGTGGGCGAACGTGACGATGCGCCACTTCTTGCGGTCGGGCGTCTTGCCGTGCTTGCGCGCGCTCTCCTCGTAGACGCCCCAGTTGCTCGCATGCGCCTTGAGCGCATCATCCGATGTGCCACCGATCGAGAGCATGCCGATGCCGTGCTTGCCGGCGGCGAGCGCCCCGGTCGGCGAACGGGACGAGGCGACCGCCATCTCCATTATCGGCTGGGAGTAGCTCTTGAGCTGTAGGCGCGCCTCCTGCAGGTCGAACCAATCGGTCTTCTTCGTCACCATGCGGCCCTGCATCAGCTCCATGATGACGTCGAGGGACTCGTCGAGCTTGCGCCGCTGGTCCTCGGCCTTGAGCCCCATCTTGACCGCATCGTAGATGAGCGAGCCCGGCCCGACGCCGAACATGGCGCGGCCGCGCGTCATGTAATCGAGCTGCATCATGCGCCCGGCCAAGGTGAAGGGGTTGTGGTAGGGCAACGAGACGACGCCGGTGCCGAGCCTGATGTGGCGCGTGCGCTCGGCGGCGGCGGCGATGAACATTTCCGGGCAGGGGATGATCTCGAAACCGCCCGAGTGGTGCTCGCCGATCCAGGCCTCGTGATAGTTCAGCCGGTCGAGATGCTCCAACAGCTCCATGTCGCGGTCGATGGCGAGCAGCGGATTCTCGGCGAGCGCGTGAAACGGCGCGAGAAAAATGCCGGTCTTGACGTAGCGGTCGTTCATGGCTCGACCTTCGTCGCGGGCTTGCGACCCGATCTAGGCGGGCTGTCCCCGCATTTCCGCGGCAGCGTCGAGGACGGCGCGCACGATCTTGTCGTAGCCGGTGCAGCGGCAGAGATTCCCGGCGAGCCAGTAGCGCGTCTCGGTTTCGCTCGGGTCCGGGTTGCGGTCGAGCAGGGCCTTGGCGGCGACCAGGATGCCGGGCGTACAGAAGCCGCACTGGAGCGCCGCATGCTCGAGGAATTTCTGCTGCAGCGGGTGAAGCTCCTGACCGTTGGCCATGCCCTCGATGGTCTCGATCGCATGGCCTTCGGCCTCGACCGCGAGCATTAGGCACGAGCAGACGAGACGCCCGTCGACCGTCACGCTGCAGGCGCCGCAGTCGCCGGACGCGCATCCCTCCTTGCTGCCGGTCAGGCGCAATTCGTCGCGCAGGACGTCGAGCAGGGTCAGCTGCGGCTCGCACAGGAACTCGGTGGGCTCACCGTTGATGGTAGTCGAGACGTGATGCTTGCTCACTGACGCTCTCCCGCGCGTTGGTAGGCGATGGCCGCTGCCCGGCGTGCCAGCACGCCGGCGACCTTGGTCCGGTAGGCAATCGTGCCGCGTTTGTCGTCGATCGGCTTGCAGGCGGCGCGCGCCGCCCGGTCGAGTCCGGCGAGCGCCTCGTCGTCGAGCTTGCGCCCGATCAGGGCGGCGGCCGCATCGGCAACGATGACCGCGGTGGGCGCTACGGCGCCGAGCACGACCCGTGCGTCGGTACACACGCCGCCGGCATCGCGGGTGAGGTTCACCCCGGCGCCGACCACGGCGATGTCCATCTCGGTGCGCGGAATGAAGCGCAGGTAGGCGTCCGCCGCGCGCGGCGGACGCTTGGGCAAGCGGAACTCGATGATGAATTCGTCGCGCTTGAGCGAGGTGCGCCCCGGGCCGGTGGCGATCGTCTCGACCGGGACCTCGCGCCGGCCATTGGTGCCCGCGACCACGCAGGTCGCCCGCACGGCGATCAGCGCCGGTACGCTGTCGGCCGCCGGCGAGGCGTTGCACAGGTTGCCGGCAAGGGTGGCGCGGCCCTGGATCTGGGTCGAGCCGATCAGGTTTGCCGCCTCGACCACCCCGGGCCAAGCCCGCACCAGCGCTGCGCATTCGCCGATCTCGGCCCCCGAGGTAGCGGCCCCGATCACGAAGGCGCCGTCCTCCTCGCGGATGCCGAAGATGCCGGGGATCTTTTTGGTGTCGACGATCAGGTCCGGCTTGACCCGGCCGGTGCGAAGCTGAACCAGGAGGTCGGTGCCGCCGGACAGGACCTTGGCAACGCCGGAAGCCCCGGCAAGGGCGCGGCACGCCTCCTCGACGGTCGACGGAGCAGTGTAGGCGAGCATGGCATCTCCCACGATTGTCGTTGGTTGTAGCAGCCCGGATTTCCGCCCGCGTTCGCGGGTGTCATCCGGGCCACGATTTTCGGCGAAACTAGTCTATCGCCGCTCCGCGGTCCAGGCGGAGCGACGATTCCGCGTAGCTGGCATGCCGGGAAACGCTTGCATTCCGCCGGCTTCCGCGCGACCGTCACCCATCCAACGGGCCGACGAGGCGAGGCAGCCATGAACGAGACTTACCAGAAGGACACCGTAACGCCGTACAAATGGGTGGGCACCCGGCAGATCCGTCCGGACGGCGTGCCGAAGGTGACCGGAACGGCGCTGTACGGCTCGGACTTTGCGATGCCCGGCATGCTGGTCGGGTGCATCCTGCGCTCGCCCCACGCCCATGCGCGCATCCGCTCGATCAACACGGCGAAGGCGGCGGCGCTCCCCGGCGTCAAGACGGTGATCACCTGCGCCGACTTCCCCGAGCAGAAGTTCGCGTACGTCGGGCCCGAGCGCGTCGCCCAGAACTTCTGGCACATGACCCGCAACATCATGGCGCGCGAGAAAGCGCTCTACGAGGGCCACGCGGTCGCCGCCGTGGCGGCGATCAGTCGCTCGATCGCCGACGAGGCGCTCGCCCTGATCGAGGTCGACTACGAGGTGCTGCCGCACGTGATCGACGTCGACGCCGCCATGGCGCCGGACGCGCCGCTCTTGTTCGACGACATGATAACCCGTGGCATCGATCCGCCGCCGACGAAACCGTCGAACGTCTCCAAGCGCGTCGAATACAAGCTCGGCGATCCCGACGCCGCGTTTAAGACCGCCGACGAAGTGGTCGAAATGTCGTTCAAGACCGCGCCGGTGCACCAGGGCTATATCGAGCCGCAGGCGTGCGTCGCGCGCTTCGACGCCGACGGCCAGAGCGAGCTGTGGAGTTCGAGCCAGGGACACTTCGTGGTGCGCTCGTACACGACCCAGCTGCTCGACATGAACCTGGGCGACCTGCGCGTCTATCCGGCGGAGATCGGCGGCGCTTTCGGCGGCAAGACCGTCGTCTACATCGAGCCGGTCGCCGTCGCGCTGGCGCGCAAGTCCGGCCACCCGGTGAAGGTGGTGATGAGCCGCGAGGACGTGTTCAAGGCCTCGGGGCCGACCTCGGGCTCTTCCATGTGGGTGAAGATCGGGGTCACGCGCGACGGCACGATCGTCGCCGCCGACGCCGTCCTGAAGTACCAGGCCGGCGCCTTCCCGGGCTCGCCGGTGATGAACGGCTGCATGTGCGCGTTCGCACCGTACGACCTGAAAGATGCGCGCACGGTCGGCTACGACGTGGTGTGCAACCGGCCGAAGGTCGCCGCCTACCGGGCGCCCGGCTCGCCGATCGTCGCGTTTGCGGTCGAGAGCGTGCTCGACGTGCTGGCGCAGAAGATCGGCATGGATCCGTTGGCGCTGCGGCTCAAGAACGCGGCGCGCAAGGGCACCAAGATGCTGTACGGCGCGACCCTCAATCACGACGGCTATGCCGACACGATCGAGGCGCTCATCAGCCATCCCGACTACAAGAAGCCGCTCGGCAAGAACCAGGGACGCGGCGTCGCCTCGGGTTACTGGTTCAACGGCGGCGGCGAGTCGAGCGCCACCGTGCACGTCAACGAGGACGGCACCGTGACGGTGGCGACCGGCAGCCCCGACATCGGCGGCTCGCGCGCCTCCATGGCGCTGATGGCGGCCGAGACACTCGGCGTCGACTACGACCGGGTCCGCCCGATCATCGCCGACACCGCCTCGGTCGGCTACACCCACGTCACCGGCGGTTCGCGCGTGACCTTTGCGACCGGCATGGCGGTGGTCGAGGCCACCAAGAAGGTCATCACCGACCTGTGCACCCGTGCCGCCAAGCTGTGGAAGGTCGATCCCGACGGCGTGGTGTGGGAGAAAGGCTACGCCAAGCCGGCGAGCAGCAACGTCGGCGAGTTTCCGCCCATGTCGATCAAGGAGATCGCCGCCAAGCGCGGCCAGACCGGCGGGCCGATCGTGGCGGCGGCCGGCGTCAACCCGATGGCGGTCGCGCCCGGCTACGCCACCCACTTCTGCGACGTCGAGGTCGATCCCGACACCGGCAAGGTCACGATCCTGCGCTACGTCGCCGCCCAGGACGTGGGCCGCGCCATCCACCCGAGCTACGTCGAAGGGCAGATCCAGGGCGGCGTGGTGCAGGGCATCGGCTGGGCCCTCAACGAGGAGTACATCTACGATTCCAAGGGCCGCATGGAGAACGCCGGATTCCTCGACTACCGCATCCCTGTCGCCTCCGATCTGCCGATGATCGAGCCGGTGGTGGTCGAGGTGCCCAATCCCGGCCACCCCTACGGCGCCAAGGGCGTCGCCGAGGTCAACATCTGCCCGCCCATGGCGGCGATCGCCAACGCGATCGAGCGCGCGACGGGCAAGCGGTTGACCGAGCTGCCGATGTCGCCGCCGAAGGTGCTCGCCGCGATCGACGACGGGAAATAGGCGTTCGTCACCCCCAGCGACGCTCGGCCGTTGACGTCTCGACGGGAACCGGGCCTCGACACGCGCCGGACGTTGTGCCATTTTGCCTAGTGATATCGCAAAGTGGCATAGCATGAAGAAGCCCAGAGCATCAGACCGACGCCGACCGCGCGCGGCGGCAAAACCCGGCGGCCCCGTGCCAGCCGAGGGCGAGCGCGGATTCACGGGTTTTCGCTCGCCCATATCCGCCTACGATCACGGCGAAGCCTTGCTCATGGAGGCGATCCCGGCCGAGGGGCCTCCACAGGCGCCCATCGCGCGGGCGACGCCGGCGGCGCTCCGCTCGCTCGAAGCGCATGGCTATTCGCAGGACGAGATTTTCGCCCTGGTACTGCCGCGGCGGACCTTTGCGCGTCGCTTGAAGCGTCGTGAACCGCTAACCGTCGAGGAAACCGACCGGGCGATCCGGCTCGCCCGCGTCGCGGACCTTGCGGAGCAGGTATTCGGCGATACGTCGAAGGCACATCGATGGCTGCGCAAGCCGAAGCGCGCGCTCGGCCGCGCGATTCCCCTCGCCTATCTCGCCAGCGAAGCCGGGGCGCGGGTCGTCGAGGAGATGCTCTACCGCATCGACAGCGGCATTATTTCTTGACAGATGCGGCTCTGGCGCATCTCAAACCACGCGGATTTATCGGGAGAGGGCGGACGCCGCGTCGCGGGCCGCTGGCACGAGCGCGGCCGGCCGGCGGTCTATTTGGCCGAACACGCCGCCCTCGCCCTCCTCGAAACTCTGGTCCATCTCGAAATCGACCCGGAAGACCTTCCCTCTCATTACCGGTTGCTCACCGTCGACGTTCCGGATGGTGTTGCGGTCGAGGACCTCACGGAGGCCGAACTCGCCGCCCGCGTCGTCAACTGGCGGCAAACGCCGCAGGAAACGCGCAGGCTCACACGCGCCTGGTTTGGCGAACGGCGCACCGCGCTCCTGCGCGTCCCGTCGGTCATCGTGCCTGAGGCCTATAATTATCTGCTCAATCCGCTGCATCCCGACGCCGCAGGGGTCGCCCTCGTGGCTAGCCAAACGGTTGAGTTCGACGCCCGGCTATTCGGGGCGCCTACCCCGGCGGGCGGTCGCTGAAGAGGACGCCGCCCTTGGCCTTGGTGCTTTTCGCGGTCTCCATGATCTGCACCATGACGGCGTCCGCCGGCACCTTGAAGTTGCGCACCACCGCGTCGGTGATGTCTTTGACCAGACTGCGCTTCTGCTCGAGCGTGCGCCCCTCGACCGCGTAGACGTAGACTTCAGGCATGTCTTCCTCCGTTGCTTGCCGTGTGATGGCTCAATCGCCGGTCAATCGGCCGACGAGCTTCTTCGGCGCGGTCATGCGGTAGCTGCGCTTGACCAGCGTCGCGACCTCGCGCCAGTCGACCCTTCGATCGAGCCGCATGCCGACCCAGCCCTTGTGGCCCACGTAGGGCGGCACGAAGAAGCGCTCGGGATCGGCCCCGACCAGAACGTCCTGGCTGCCGAGCGGCGCCTTGCACCACAGCGCCGGCTCGTCCCTATCGTCGATGTGCATGCAGAAAATCTTGTCGCGCACGCGAAACGTCGCCTCGCCCCAGGTCTCCCGCTCCTCGGCTTCCGGCAGCGCCAAGCAGATCGGTCGAAGCCGGCGCAACGAAAGCTGTTTCATCGCCCGACCCGAAAGCGGCCGACGGCCTCAGCGCCGCTCGCCGCCGAGCGCGCCCGCCGGATGGCGCGTGTCGCCGCGCCGGTTCTGCCGGCGCACATAGGTGATCGACGCGTCGGGCCGCTGCATCTTCACCTTGAGCGCGGCGATCAGCGCGTCCTCTCCGTCGACGACGACGTGGCCGGTCTTCTCCTGCAGCTTGAAGCCGACGGCAAACTGCATGGGCGCCTCCACTGTCGCCCCACGTCCCCGATGGCCTCGGCAGGATAGCAGCCGCGCCGAGGGCGGGCCAGTATGACGCGCGGGATCATGCGTCCACCAGCAACTCGCGCCGGTGCAGTTCGGATTGCTCTGTGTAGCGCCGCAGCGCGTGCGCTTCGGTGAGCAGCCCGATGACGCGGTGGGTGCTCGGCGCATCGACCACCGCCAGCGCCTCGGTCTCGGCCCGGTCGAACACCGCCACCGCCTGCTGCACGGTCATTTCCGGCAGCAGCATGTCGTCGGCGTGGTGCAGGATGTCGCGAAGCGGCAGCGAATCCGCGAGTTCCTTGGCGTGCGCCTCGGCGACGATGACCAGCCCGGCGTAGCGCCCGTCCTCGTCGACCGCCACCACCTGCCCGGTCGAGCCGAGCGGAAAGGCCTCGCGCAAATCCGCCACGTAGGTGTCGACCGGCACCGTCTGCAAATCGCGCCGCATCATGCGCCCGACCGTGAGGTCGCGAATCCAGCCGACGTCGGCGGCGCTGCGGATCGTCTCGCCACGCAGATGGAAGCGCCAGGTCGCGAACGAATAGCCGAACGCCTCGCGCGTGACCTGGGCGGAGATGATGACGGCGATGAGCACGGCCGCGCTCAGCCACAGGTCGCCGGTGCTCTCGAGCGCGATGAACGTCATGGTCAGCGGCCCGCCGATGATGGAGACCGAC
>DASPVJ010000280.1:0-15670 GCA_035622435.1 Xanthobacteraceae bacterium
GTCTTCCGCCTCTTCCTCGATTTCGACCTCCGAATCGCGGATGACGCGGAAGGCGCCCTGCCCTTTGACCGAATAGCCGGGGAACAGGCGCGAGATGAACAGGCCGGTGGCCTGTTCGAGGGTGATCAGGCGGGCGACGGCGCTGTCGGCGAGCGCGGGCAGCCGGATGAACCGCTCGATCCGGTTGGGCACGCGGATGAGCGCGTTCATCGCCTTGCCGTCGCTGCTGCGCACGAGATGCAGCGCGATCGAGAACCCGAGGTTGGGAATGAACGGGAACGGATGCGCCGGGTCGATGGCGAGCGGGGTGAGGACGGGGAAAATGTGGTGCAGGAAGTGGTCCTCGAGCCACGCGCGTTCGTGCTTGGTCACCTCCGGCCCGTCGACCAGCACCACGCCCTGGCCCACCAGTTCCTTGCGCAGTTCGCGCCAGCGTGCCTGCTGGTCGCTGGCAAGGCTCGCCACCGCCTCGGCGATGCGCACGAGTTGTTCGACCGGCGTGAGCCCGTCCGGGCTCTTGTCGGCAATGCCTGCCCGCACCTGGCCCTTGAGGCCGGCCACCCGCACCATGAAAAATTCATCGAGGTTGTTGGCCGAGATGGACAGGAACCGAACGCGCTCGAGCAGCGGGTGCCCCTCGTTGGCGGCTTCTTCGAGCACGCGACGATTGAAATGCAGCCACGACAACTCGCGATTGATGTAGCGGTCCGGGCTCGCAGTCAGGTCGAAGGGAACCACCGTGGGCGCCGAGGCGCCGTCCGGGCGCGGTCCGACCAGCGGCAACTCTTCCGTAAACTCAATGGCTTCAAGCCGATCGGCCATGTGGAACCTTAACGAATCGCGGGCGAAATAAGCAGGGTCCTGCGGTCCTTTGGCGACATGATGGCGCCTGACCCGGGGGGGCCGTCAAGGCTCGTCTCGTCCGAGCATTTCCGCCGCCAGCGCGCGGGTGACCGGGCGGCGTCGCCGCAGCGCTTCGCGGTCGAGCCGTTCGACGAATGCACGCGCGGCTGCAAACGAGCGCTCGATGCGGATCATCAGGTAGGCCATCAGGCTTTCGTCGACCTTGAGCTGGCGGTCGGCAAAAAGCTTCACCAAGAGCGCGCGCAACAGCGCGTCGTCGGGCGGACCAAGGACCAAGACCGGCAGGGCGCGCAATCGCGAGGCGAGGTCGGCAAGGCGCAAGGTCCAGCCGGCCGGTGGGGTCAGCGCGGTCAGCAGCACGAACGCCCCCTCTTCCCGCGCCAGGTTGATCAGGTGGAACAGGGCGCGTTCGTCGACGGCCTCGCCGGCCACATCCTCGATCACCAGCGCCCCGGTCGACAGCGCGGCCGGCAGGTTGGCCTCGCCGAGCGCGCGCGCCGCCACGAACCGCGCGCCGGCGGCCGCGGCCCAGATCGCGGCCAAGTGGCTCTTGCCGGATCCTTCCGGACCCGCGAGCACGAGCAGGCGATCCGGCCAGTCGGGCCAGCGTTCGATCAGCCCGAGCGCCGCGGCGTTCGAGGGGCCGGCGAGGAAGTCCTCGCGCGCGAAGCTCGGGTGGTGGCCGAGCGCAAGGGCGAGCTGGCGCGGCGGCATCAGCGGCATCAGGACCGACCCTCAGGAGCCGCTCCGGCGCCCTCCCCGGCCGAATCCGCGGCGGCGGTCGCAACGCCGGTATAGAGGGGGCTGGCGAGATATTGGTGCACGGCGAAGCGCGCCAGCACGCCGACCGCCGCCGACAGCGGAACCGCCACCAGAAGGCCGACGAAGCCGAACAAATAGCCGAACGCGAACAGCGCAAACATCAGCCAGACCGGGTGCAGGCCGACGCGCTCCCCGACCAGTTTCGGCGACAGCACGTAGCCTTCGAGGAATTGACCGACCAGGAAGATCGCCAGGACGACGAATATCGAACCGTAATGCGGCGCAAATTGCACCACCGCGACGCCGCCGCCGAGCAGCAGCCCGGTCAGCGACCCGACATAGGGAATGAAGGTGATCAGCCCGGCGATGAGGCCGATCAGGAGGCCGAAGTTCAGCCCGGCGGCCGTGAGGGCGACCGCGTAGTAGGTGCCGAGCACGAGGCAGACGGCGGTCTGTCCGCGCACGAAGCCGGCAATGGCCGCGTCGATCTCGCCGGCGAGCCTGCGCACGATGGCGAGCTGAGGCCGCGGGATCCAACCGTCGAGCGTCGCGATCATGCGCTTCCAGTCGCAGATGAGATAGAAGGCGACGACCGGCGTCACCACCGCGAGCGAAAAGAACGAGACCAGCGCGCGCCCGCCCGACCACAGCGATTGCAGGAACGTCGCCAGCCACCCCACGCTCTGGCGCACCAAGTCGCCGGTCGACTTGGTGGCGTCGGCGAAGCCTTCGCCGACGATGTCGCGCAGCCACGCCCGATTCGGATCGGTCGCCAGGCTCTGCAGTCGCGTCACGTAGTCGGGCAGCTTGTGGATGAAGGCGGCAAGCTGCGCGGCGAGCAGCGGGATGATCAGGATCGCCAGCGCCACGAAAGCGAGCGCGAATACGCCGACGATCAGCAGGGCGGCGACAATGCGATTGACGCCGATGCGCTCGAGGCGATTGGCGATCGGATCGAGCAGGTAGGCAAGGGCCAAGCCGGCGACGAAGGGCAGGAGAATCCCTTTGAACAGCCAGAGCGCGCCGGCGAATGCGCCGACCATCAACAGCCAGAACCAAACCCGCCGCGCAACGCCCATCGCCTCGTCCGCCGGTGCGACCCTCGCCGGCCGACACTACGGCAGGAACGCGCCGGGAAGAAACCGGGTTTCGCGCCGCGGCATCAGGCGCGCCCGCCCCGACGCTCTCACCCCACCGCTGCGTCCGACCCCATGTGGCGGACCCACTCGCGCACATAGGCGGCGACCGAGGCGAGCGTGAGGAGCGCGACCGCGGCCATGACGGCGTCGACCAGCCAACGCGCCTCGAAGCGGAAGCCGAGCGCGGCGAGGACGAGCCCGGCAAACACGATCTGGGCAACGGTGTTGAGCTTGGAGACGAGGAGCGGACGCATCGGCACCGGCTTGCCGACCAGCCAGGAGAGCAGCACCGCGCCGACGATCATGATGTCGCGCGAAACCACCAGAATGACGAGCCAGCGCGGAATGTCGCCGCTGATGCCGAGCGTGACGTAGATCGAGACGATCAGCGCCTTATCGGCGAGCGGGTCGAGATAGGCGCCGAGTTCGCTCGTCATGCCGAACCGCTTGGCGAGATAGCCGTCGATGGCGTCGCTCACTCCGGCGGCGAGAAACAGCAGGAACGCAGCCAACATCCAGCCGGTCACGATCGCCCAGACCATGACCGGAACCGAGAGGATGCGCGCAAGGGTGATGAGATTGGGAATGCTCAAACGGCGCCCCCGGCAGGCTCGATCATGGCAATAGACCGGCGAGCGCGTCTTGCCAAGCGCGCGCCGCGGCGGTTGCGCGGCATTGCGCCGCCGGCGATTCCGCCGTAGGACCGCTGCCTGGAACATGTCGAGTGGCGCATGTTCTTGGCGGCGATGCCGGGCCGTGGCGGCACGGCAAATTCGCCCATGCCGAAGCCAAAGGAATGATCCGCAAGCGCGTCGCCATCCTCATTTCCGGCCGCGGCTCCAACATGGCGGCGCTGATCGAGGCGGCGAAGGAGGCGGACTATCCGGCCGAGATCGCCCTCGTGATTTCGAACCGCCCGGACGTCGCCGGATTGGCGCGGGCGAAGGCCGCGGGAATTGCCACCGCGGTGGTCGATCACACCGGCTACGGCAAGGACCGCGCGGCGTTCGAGCGCGCGCTCCAGGCCCTGCTGGAGGCCCACCGGATCGACCTCGTCTGCCTTGCCGGCTTCATGCGGCTGCTTTCGCCGTGGCTGGTCGAGCGCTGGCAGGGGCGCATGCTCAACATCCATCCGGCGTTGCTGCCGGCCTTCAAGGGGCTCGACACCCACCGGCGCGCGTTGGCCGCGGGCGTGAAGGTCCATGGCGCGAGCGTGCATTTGGTGGCGGCGGACGTGGATTCCGGGCCGATCGTTGCCCAGGAAGCGGTCGAGGTGCGCGAGGGCGACACCGTGGAGACGCTGAGCGCGCGCGTGCTTGAAATCGAGCACCGTCTCTATCCGCGGGCTCTCAAGCTGCTGGCGCAAGGTCGCGTGCAGGTCGCCGGCGGCCGCTGCCGGATCGAGGGCGCCTGATCCGATCGCCGGGGCGGCCGTGCCGACCGCGCGCGCAAGGCCCGCACGGTTGCGGCAAAACCTGCGCTTCCGATTCGAGAAAAATAACGCCGGCCTGGCGGCCGGGGGAAGGCAATCAGCCTGCTGCCGGGTCGCCGCGGTGCGGCGAATGCGTCAGCTCACCTTGAGGTTTTCCGCGGACGTCTTGCCGCGATTGGTGACAAGCTCGTACTCGACCACTTGGCCCTCATTGAGCGTGCCGAGGCCCGCCCGCTCGACAGCCGAGATGTGGACGAAGACGTCCTTGTCTCCGGTTGCGGGCCTGATGAACCCGTAGCCCTTGGTCGGGTTGAACCACTTGACGGTGCCCTTTTGCATCGTCGGTCTCCTGGTATTTAAGCCGATCCTCACGTGGCAGTGCGCGCCGCACGCCGCGCCACAACCCGGTTTTTGGAGAGGTCCGAAGCGATCGCGCCCCCAGGGCACGCGGGCCGGAACGGCCAAAATCAGATTGCAGCCAGCCACCAACACCAAAAATGGGGCTATAGCAAGGCGAGCGCGGCCGCACGCATGGCAATGCGCGGGAGCCATGCGTGCGACGCCGGGCGTGTCCTTCTTGCAACGCTCGACCGGTGTCGTTCGCGAGGGGCGCCCAAGCGATTGACGCAGCCCGCAATTCCGTACCAATGTCGCGGCGGTAGGGCGGTGCCAGCGGGGACCGATTGGGGGGTCGACGATGCGCCGGCTGAGAGTTGCGTTGGCGGCAGCGGTCGCGCTTGGCTGCGCGTTGCCCTATGCGGCGACGGCGCAAATCTGCGGCAACTTCTGCTACGCGCCACCGTCACCGTCGCCGACCGAGGCGCCGGGCGTCGTCAACAATTCGGTCAATGCCGGCCTGTTCGATCTCGGCTCGTCCTTCCTGTGGAAGCAGGTCAACGGCGGCGGCACGCCCTCCACGGGCGACCAGAGCACCGGCGGCGGCGCCTCGCCGAACGATCAAGTGCAGCAGCGCTTTCGCAGCTGGGGCGAGGGCTACGGACTCTGGTCGAAGACCAGCGATTTCGACGGGATCATCGGCGACTCGCGCCGGACCGCGGGCCTCGTTGGCGGGTTCGGCTACACGGTCACGCCGAGCGTGAACGTCGGGTTCGCCGTCGACCAAAGCTGGACCAACGTCGCCGTCAACGGCCTGCCGCAGTCCGCCCAGTACGGCCTCACCCAACTCGGCGCCAACAGCCAAATCACCTTCGGAAAATTCACCTTGGGCCTGGCCGGCGTCTACGGATTCGCCGACGTCGACACCAGCCGCGGAACCGTCCCGCCCACGTCGGTGTCGGTTGCCGCCTACAACGCCAAGGTCTACGCCGCAATGGCGGACCTCGGCTACTTCGTCCCGCTCGGCAACGCGCGGTTCGTGCCGAAAGTCGCAATCGACTGGATTCGCGTCGCCGCCGACGGCTTCTCCGAGGTCGGCGGTTTCGATCCGGAGACGGTCGCTCCCCAGACCAGCGACCGCGTCCGCGCCTACCTCGGATTCGAGGTTGGACAGACCTGGGTCGCCGACAAAACCCTGTTCGATCTCAGCGGCTACGCGCGCTTCGTCGACATCCTGTCGGAAACCGGCTTTTCGGTCCTGGTGACGTCGGCCGGCGCTCCCGGCGTGCCGGAGACCGTTCAGGGCGCAACCGAGGGCCATTATGGCCTCGATGCCGGAGCTTCGGCGTCGGTGCGCGTGAGCCAAGCGCTGCGGTTTTACGTGAACTACGACACGCGGCTGCGCGATCACTACCAAGCGCAAATCGGCACGGTGGGCGTCGAGGTGAAGTGGTAGCGGTCACCCCGCGGCTCTGCGCACCCACACGCGGTTGTCGTGAAACGCCGCGCCGCCGAACGGCGCGATGGAATCGGCGCCGGTCAGGGTGTTGATGCCGCATCCGTCCTCGAACGTCGCGTTGGGAAAGACCGACTCGGCGATCAGCACCCCGCGCCGCACGCCGGCGAACAGGCTGGCGGCGAGCCGCACTTCGCCGCGCCGGTTGCCGAGCACGACCTTGTCGCCGTCGGCAATCCCCAGCCCCTCCGCGTCGTCGGGATGCATCATCACGTGCGGGCGCCGCTCCCGCGCGAGCGAGGTCGGCGTCTCGGTAAAGGTCGAGTTGAGGAACGACCTCGCCGGCGAGGTCGCAAGGCGGAACGGATGCTCCGCGTCCGCCTCCTCGATCGTGCTCCAATGGTCGGGCAGGCGCGGCAAGGTGTCGAGCGGTCCCACCGGCATTCCCCGCCGCGGGAACGGCACGTTCGGCCAGTCGGGCTTGAAGCGGAACTTGCCGTCCTCCCAGGCAAACCCGTTGAGATAATGGGAAGTCGCGAAATCCGGCTGGCAGTCGATCCAGCGCTTCTGCTCCAGTTCGGCGAGCGTCCCCCAACCCGAGCGGCCGAGCGTCCAGTCGATCAATTCGCGCGCCGACATGGCAAAGCCCGGATGCGCGGCGCCCAGACGCGCGGCGAGCGCACATAGGACCTCATGATTGGAGCGGCATTGCCCGGGCGGCTCGATCAGCTTCGGCCCGAGGATGATGTATTGATGCCCCCCGCCCTGATAGACGTCGTCGTGCTCCATGAACATGGTCGCCGGCAGCACTACGTCCGCCATCTTGGCGGTCTCGGTCATGAACTGCTCGTGCACGCACACGAACAGGTCCTCGCGCGCGAAGCCGCGTTTGACCCGCGTTTGCTCGGGGGCGACCGACATCGGGTTGGTATTCTGGATCAACAGGGCGGTCACCGGCGGGCCGCCCTGCAGGTCGGCCGCCTCCCCCTCGAGGATCGGGCCGATGCGCGATTGATCGAGCACGCGGACGGCGGGGTCGCGCGCATCGAGCCCCTCGATCATCGTCATGTCCCAGTGGTAGATCGCGCCGTTGTTGTGGAAGGCGCCGCCGCCCTCGTGGCGCCAGGCGCCGGTCACCGCCGGGATGCAGCTCGCCGCGTGCATGTTGACGGCGCCGTTGCGCGAGCGCGCAAAACCATAGCCGAGGCGGAAATAGGCGCGCTTGCGCTCGCCGACGAGCCGGGCGAACGCCTCGATCGTCCGCGCGTCGCAGCCGGTGATGCCGGCCGCCCATTGCGGGGACCGCTTGCGCACGTGGGCGGCAAGCTCGGCGGGCGCGTCCGTATAGCGATCGAGATACTCCTGATCGACCTTGCCGTCGCGGAACAGGCAATGCATGACCGCGCAGGCCAGCGCCGCGTCGGTGCCCGGGCGCACCAGCACCGCGAGATCGGCCTGCGCCATCGTGCCGTTCATATAGACGTCGACGGCGACGATCTTGGCGCCGCGCTCCTTGCGCGCGCGCACCGCGTGCGCCATCACGTTGACCTGGGTGTTGACCGCGTTGGTCCCCCAAATCACCACGAGATCGGACTTCGCCATTTCGCGCGGATCGGGGCCGGCGAGCCGGCCGGTCCCGGCGATGTATCCGGTCCACGCCGGGTTGACGCAGATGGTGGAGAAGAAGCCGGAATATTTCTTGGCATGGCGCAGGCGGTTGATGCCGTCGCGCATGACCAGGCCCATGGTGCCGGCGTAATAGTAGGGCCAGACCGTCTGTGGACCGTAGCGGTTCTCCGCCGCCAGGAATTTTTCGGCGACGAGATCGAGCGCGGCATCCCACGACACCGGCGCGAACGCGCCGGAGCCCTTGGGGCCAGTGCGCATCAGCGGCTCGACCAGGCGATCGGGATGATGAATGCGCTCCGCGTAGCGCGCCACCTTGGCGCAGATCACGCCGTCGGTATAGGCGTTGGCTTGGGCGCCGCGGACCCGGCCGATAGTGCGCTCGTCGAGCACCTCGACCTCCAACGCGCAGGTCGAGGGGCAATCGTGCGGGCAGGCCGAGGCGGCGATCCCGGACGCAAGCGGCAGGGCGCGGACGGCTTGGTTCATCGCTTGGTTCTCTCTGCGGCACCCACGTTAGGGCTCCGGGGCCGTCGTTCGCCGCGCCCACAAGCACCATCTCGCCGCCAGCACGACGCCCGCGGCGCCCGCCAGCGCGCACAACAGCTCGACCGGGTTCAGCCCGATTTCCAGGCTGTGATGGCCGATCGTCCCAAAGATAGTGGAGTCGACGACCAATGTCAGGCTGGCCGTCGCGGCCAGAACCTGCTTCACCGCCGGATCACCGCCCAGAAAGCCGCCGGCGATCCAGCCCAGCAGCGCCGCGCCGGCCCACACCAGGACGGGATAGCGCTCGAACAGCGCCATGATCAGCGCGGCGCCGGCGATGACCAGCGGAATGCTCACCGCGAGCCCCAGTCCCAGCAGCACGTATCTGCCCTCGGCCGCCAGTGCCACCCCGATGACGTTGTCGAAGCTCATGACGACGTCGGCGACGACCACGATCCGCACGGCGCGCCACAGGTCGTGGGCCGCCTCGACGCCCCCCTCCTCGTCCCCGGCGGGCACCACCAGACGAAACGCGATCCACAGCAGCAAGCAGCCGCCGACGAACTTGAGATAAGGCTGCGTCATCAGGGTGGAGGCGACCGCGGTGAAGACGATCAGCAACACCGAGGCGACGCCGGCCCCGATCGCCATGCCCCAGCGGCGCTGGCGCGGCGGCAGGTTGCGGCATGCGAGCGCGATGACGACGGCGTTGTCGCCGGACAAGAGGATGTTGATCCAGATGATCTTGAAGATGGCGATCCAGAACCCGACCTGATGAAATTCTTCCATCCGAACCGTCGTCTCCCTGTGCGCCCCGCGCGGCGGCGCGGCGCATCGGCGTTGCGCGCTCAGCCGACGATCTCGTTGCCGGAGAAGAACTGGCCGATCTCCTTGACCGCCGTATCGGGAGCGTCCGACCCATGCACCGAATTCTCGCCGACCGAGCGGCCGTAGAGCTTGCGGATGGTACCGGCCGCCGCCTTGGCCGGGTCGGTCGCGCCCATGATGTCGCGATACCTGGCGATGGCGTCCTCCCCTTCGAGCACTTGCACGACCACGGGACCCGAGGTCATGAACGCGACCAGCTCGGCGAAGAACGGCCGTTCCCGGTGGACGGCATAGAACGTTTCCGCCTCCGCGCGGCGCATGCGCAAGCGCTTCTGCGCGACGATGCGCAAGCCCGCGCCTTCGATCGCCGCGTTGATCGCGCCGGTGAGATTGCGTTCGGTCGCGTCCGGTTTGATGATCGAGAAGGTGCGCTCGACCGCCATCGCTAGCGTCCTTGGTTGGAAAATCGCATTGAGGATCGCGGGCGGCTTATAGCGGCCGTGCCGGCGAGCGGCAAGGCGCGGCGCGCCGCGGGCGCGCCGGCGCGCTTGAAGGACGGTCGCAACTGGCGCAGAATCGGATGACCTCGGATCAGCGTGGAATCGGACCATTGCCGCTGCGGCGCGAAAGATTTGGGCGAACGAACGGACCGATGGCGGCGGCCGGTTTCGTGCTGGCGTTGGCGCTCGGCGCCTGCTCGGCCGATTCGGGCCTGTTCTCGAAGAACGATTCAAAATTCGAGTTCGGGTTCGCGACGCCCAAATCGTCCACCAAGGACGAGCCCAAGCAGCAGCGCGTGGTGACGGCGGACGACCTCATCGGCGCCAACGGACGCTGCGCCGGAGAGGCGGGCCCGGAACCTGCCCCAGCCGCGGCCCCGTCGGCGCTCAACTTCACGGCCGGACCGCAAACCGGCCCGGCGGCGGGAACTGCGCCGGCGCCGGCGGGCCCGGCACCGGCGCGGACCGGGATCTCGCTCGGCATGACGGAATGCGAGGTCGTTCGGGCCATCGGACACACCGACCGCATCGAAATCTCGGCCAACGAGCGCGGCCAGCGCAGCGTGACCTTGACCTATCTGCAAGGCGAGCGTCCCGGAATCTACCGCTTCGTCGCCGGCCTGCTGGTTTCGCTCGAGCGCACCGGCGAGGAGCCGCCTCCGGCCAAGGCGGTGAAGCCGAAGAAGGCGGTCAAGAAGGAACCGCCGGCCTGAACGCCGCCCTCACGCCAAGGCGGCGTCGTAGGCGGCACTGGCGGCGAGCCATTCCTCCTCGCTGCGGGCAAGCGCGGCGGCGGTTTCGCCGCGCGCCTTGGCGTGGGCCGCCGCCCGCGTAGGCTCGCGCGCAAAAAGCTCCGGCGTGGCGAGCGTGGCGTCGATCCGCGCGATCTCTTCGCTCAACCGCGCCATCTCCGCTTCGGCGGCGGCGATACGCGCCCGCAACGGCGCGAGTTCGACCCGCTTGTCCGCCGCCAAGCGCCGGCGCGCGCTGCGCGATGAACGGCCGGCCGGGCGCGGCGCGGCACCGACGGTGGCGAGGTCGTCGGCATGGCGGCCGGCCAGGACCTCGCGGCGATAGTCGTCGAGATCGCCGTCATACGGCGCGACCGCCCCGCCGGCAACGAGCCACAGCCGATCCGCGCACGCATCGAGCAGGTAGCGATCGTGCGACACCAGGATGACCGCGCCGGGATAGTCGTTGATCGCGGCAACGAGCGCGGCGCGGCTGTCGACGTCGAGATGGTTGGTCGGCTCGTCGAGAATGACGAGATGCGGACCCGGCAAAGTCGCAAGGCCGAGCAACAGGCGGGCCTTCTCGCCGCCCGAGAGTTGGCCGACCGGCGTATCGGCGGCTTCACCGGGAAAGCCGAAGCGGCCGACCCGTGCGCGCACCTGCGATTCCGGGGCCTCCGGCATCAGCCGGCGCAGGTGCGTGTACGGGCTGCCGGCCGCGTCGAGTTCGTCGAGTTGATGCTGGGCGAAATAGGCCACTTTGAGCCGCTCGGCGCGCACCACCCGGCCTGATTCCGCCTTCAGGCGGCCGGCCAGCAGCCTGGCGAACGTCGACTTGCCGTTGCCGTTCGGACCGAGGAGGGCAATGCGGTCGTCGCTGTCGATGCGCAGCGTCAGCCGGCGCAGCACCGGCCGGCCCGGAACGTAGCCGACGGAAACCCCGTCGAGCGCGATGATCGGCGGCGACAAGCTCTTCGCCGGCGCCGGAAACTCGATCGGCCGCACGTCCTCGGCCACCAGTGCCGCCGGCGGTTCCAGCCTGGCGAGCAGCTTGAGCCGCGACTGCGCCTGGCGCGCCTTGGTCGCCTTGGCACGGAAGCGATCGACGAACGCGATGATCCGCCGCCGCTCCGCTTCGCGCTTCTTGGCGAGCTTGAGATCGAGCGCCTGGCGCTCCTCGCGCTGGCGCTCGAACGCCGAATAGCCGCCGCGGTAGAGCGCCAGGCCACCGCGGTCGAGGTGCAGGATGTGATCGACCGCCTGGTCGAGCAAGTCGCGATCGTGGCTGACGATCATCAGGGTGTGCGGATAGCGCGCCAGATGATCTTGCAGCCACAGCGTGCCTTCGAGATCGAGATAATTGGTCGGCTCGTCGAGCATGAGCAGGTCGGGTTCGGCGAACAGGGCGGCGGCCAGCGCCACCCGCATGCGCCAGCCGCCAGAAAATTCCGCGCAGCGGCGCTGCTGCTCGGCCGCATCAAACCCGAGGCCGGCGAGGATTGCCGCCGCCCGCGCCGGCGCGGCGTGCGCCCCGATATCGGCAAGGCGCGTCTGCACCTCGGCGAGGCGGAACGGATCGCCCGCCGTTTCCGCCTCTGCCATCAGGCGCGTGCGCTCGCGATCGGCGGCCAGCACCGTATCGACGAGGCTCTCCGGACCATCCGGCGCCTCTTGGGCAAGGCGCCGCACGCGGGCGCGCGGTGCGAGGTCGATGCGGCCGTTTTCGACGGCGATGTCGCCGGCGATCGCCTGGAACAGCGTGGTCTTGCCGGCGCCGTTGCGTCCGACGAGTCCCACCCGCGCTCCGGTCGGAACCCGCACCGACGCGTGCTCGATCAGCAACCGTCCGGCCACCCGCACGCAAAGGTCGTCGATCACCAGCATGCGGGGCGTTCTCGCCGAAGCGGCGTCACCGCGCAACCGGCCGTGGGAGCCTGGCCTCGCCGTTGCCTGTCGCCGGCGATCCGTCGCCCATCGCCGCGCTTGCCGCGTTCGGCGGCCTCGGCACGGACTCCAGGTATTTCGCGATCAGCTCGCCGATCTTGCGATGCCCGCTCGGGCGCCAATGCCCGTCGGTCTTCCAGAAGTCGGCGGTCGTGAGCACCGGCCTGCCGTCGACGGCGGGAATGCCCAGGCGCATCAGGCCCTCGAGAACGCGGTCGGCAACCACGTTGGGATACATCAGCTTGTCGGGCGGGGCATACTCGGATTCGCTCGGAGCGAGCACGACCGCGAACCGGCCGGGTCCGATGGCCCGATCGACCCGCTTGCGGATCTCGTCGAGCAGCAATTCGTTGATTCTATACGCCATATCGATTGCCTGCTGGTCTTGCGGGCTCACCAAGTCCGGCCAGGCGTGGAAAGGCAGCGCCCAGAGTATTTCCCCGCCGGGCTTCTTGTTGAAGGTATCGAGCGCAAGCTTGACGAGGCCGACGATCCGAAGCGAGGACGTCGCACCGAACAGGGCGGGGCCCTCCTTGGAGGAGACCGGCAAGGGATAGCCGGCGATTTCAACGCGCGAACCGTCGCTCGACAGCCGCGCGTAAGGCTTGGGGTGATTGTAGGGCGTGTACTCGATGTTTTCGGCGAGATCGTTCTCCAAACAGAACACGAGAACGACGTAGTCCGGTTGCAGCGCGAACACGCGGTCCAGCTGCAGGAGATACTGCACCGGCGAGAAGCCCGTGACGCCGAAATTCAGGGTATGGATGCGCGCATCTTGCTGCTCGACGACTTCGGTGAAGCGTTCCCCATAGGCTACGCCCATTCCCCACGTGAAACTGTCGCCGAGGAAGGCAACCCTGTACTCCCCGGGCCGCTTGTTGCCGATTTCCACGTCCCGCATGCCCAGCGAGTTGTTGCTGACCGGAAAGCTGAACTCGCTACGGGTCATCTGTCCCTTGGCGTTCGGGCGATTGTTCCAGCCCAAGACGGGATCGAATTCGTAGAAGGCGTAGGGATTGCCGAGGGTGAGCACCTCGGGACCCCAGATGCGCAAGGACACCTCGATGCCGACCAACGAAATGACGGTCGCAACGAGCGTGACGGCGACGTTTTGCAACACGTTCTTCATGACGCGCTCGCGTCAGAACAGGCCACGAACCAGCGGCACCAGCTTGGCGCCCTGGGCGACGAGAAACAAAATCGCGCCGACCGCGGCCATTATCGCGATCGGCACGATCCAGTAGCGCCTGCGCTCGCGCAGGAAACGGCGGAGGCCGCCGCGCCGGCCGCCGGCGCGCGAACCTTCGTCTCCAACACCGTCGCCGTCCCCGCCGGCGCGAAGCGGTCGGGATCCTTCAGCCAATGTATCTCAGACTCTTTTGTTTGGTCTCGTCGCCCCCGATCGAGCCGACGCGAATTTCGCATATGTTCTCGGGTCCGATCAAGCCGCGCCATTGCGCCGCTCACGCCTTGCGCTCCCAGCGTCCCTGCTCGTCCGCCTGCCAGTACCTCGCCGCGAGGCCCTGCGCACGCACCTGTGCCCATCGCTCGCGCGCGGCGGCGACCGCGTCGGGATCCTCGCCGTCGAACAGCAGCACGATGCGCTCGTAGCCGTCGGCGCGGGACGGGACGTCGGCCCCGTCGATCAGGAAGCGCACGTTGGCGCCGTTCGGGTTGTCGTCGCGGGTGGTGAGCAGGACCGGCTGCGCCGCCGCTTCCGCCTCCCGATCAGTGCCGTGCGGCAGGAAGGCATCGTCGCGATAGGTCCACAGGTGAGCATCGAGCGCTTCGACGCGCTCGTCGGAGGACGCCTGCACCACGACCCGCCAGCCCCGCGCCAGCGACTTCTCGATCAACGCCGGCAGCACTTTCTCAAGCGGCTGGCGTTGCAGATGGTAGAACAGTATTTCCGTCATGCCGGCGTCCGCCGCCAGGTCATTTCTCGTAGTAATCCGCCACCAGGCGGTCGAGCAGCCGCACGCCCCAACCGGAGGCCCAGCCGCGGTTGATTTCGGTTTGCGGCGAGGAAAACCCCGTTCCCGCGATATCGAGGTGCGCCCACGGCGTCTTGTCGACGAAGCGTTGGAGGAATTGCGCCGCGGTGATCGCGCCGCCCCAGCGCCCGCCGGTGTTCTTCATGTCGGCGACCTTGGAATCGATCAGCTTGTCGTATTCGGCGCCGAGCGGCATGCGCCACACGCGCTCGCCCGTCGCCGCGCCGGCCTTGGCGAGCCGCTCGCACAGGCGGTCGTCGTTGGAGAACAGCCCGGCATGCTCGTGCCCGAGCGACACGACGATGGCGCCGGTCAAGGTGGCGAGATCGATCATGAACTTCGGCTTGAACCGACTTTTGACGTACCACAGCACGTCGGCGAGCACGAGCCGGCCTTCGGCGTCGGTATTGATGATTTCGATCGTCTGGCCGGACATCGACGTGACGATGTCGCTCGGCCGCTGGGCGTTGCCGTCCGGCATGTTCTCCACCAGGCCGATCGCGCCGACGGCGTTGACCTTGGCCTTGCGCGCGGCGAGCGCATGCATCAACCCGACGACGCAGGCGGCCCCGGCCATGTCGCCCTTCATGTCCTCCATGTTGGCGGCGGGTTTGATCGAGATGCCGCCGGTGTCGAAGCACACGCCCTTGCCGATGAAGGCCACCGGCGACGCGCCGCTCTTGCCGGCGTTCCAGCGCATGAGCGCAAGGCGGCTGCCGCGCCGGGAGCCCTGCCCGACGCCGAGGAGCGCGTTCATGCCGAGCTTCTTCATCGCGCGCTCGTCGAGCACCTCGACGGCAACGCCGAGCTTGCGCAGCGCCGCGGCGCGGCGGGCGAATTCCTCGGGATAGAGCACGTTCGGCGGCTCGTTGACGAGATCGCGCGCGAGCTGGGTGCCGGCCGCCACCGCGGCGCGCTCGCCCCACGCCTTGCGGGCGCCCGCGACGTTGGCGACGCCGAGGGTGAAGCGCCGCTGCGCCGGCCGCTCCTCGCCCTCCTTGCGCTTGGTCTTGTAGCGGTCGAATTCGTAGGCGCGCAGTTCCACGCCGAGCGCCACGTCGGCGGCCTGCTCGGGCTTCATCGGCCCGGCGGGGAGGTCGAGCACGATCGTCGCCTCCGCGGCGGCGTTCGGTATCCTGCCCGCGGCGGCGCCGCCGAGCTTCACCAAGTCGCTCAGCTCCGATGCCTTGCCGGTGCCCACGACCACCAGACGCGATGCCTTGAGGCCGGCCGGCGCCACGATGTCGAGGGCGGTACCGCTCTTGCCCTTGAAGCCGTCGGCGGCCGCGGCGCGGGCGACGAGATCGCCGGCCGGCGCGAGCAGCGTCTGGGTGGCGGATCCCAGCCGCAGGCCGTCGTCGGCGAAGACCACCAGGACCCCCCGCGCAGGTGCAGCGATCGCGGCAAATCCCACTCGCAACGGGCTGGGCATGGCGGCGGAATCCTCGTTCCTCGGCAGATAACGCCCGGATGACGCGCCCAGGCGGCATTGGCGCCGGGCCGGGGTTCATAGCGCATCGGTCTGCCCGTGGCGAGGTCGCCGCCGAGCTCCTGGGTCGCTCGGATTTC
>DASPVJ010000281.1:0-4543 GCA_035622435.1 Xanthobacteraceae bacterium
GTGAAGGCGGCGCCGATCGGCGCCGCGGTCTTCATGGCGACGTCGGCGAGCGGATGGCGCCACACCAGGGTGCCGAGCGCCGAAATGCTCATCAAGGTCCAGCCCAGCATGCCGAGCCAGGCGGACGGCACGTGGATGAACATGATCTTGACGGTCGCGCCCTGCTGGTAATCGTCGGGCGCGACGAACAGCGCCTGATAAAGGCCGAGCGCCAAGGCGAGCGCGGTCGCCGCCACGAGCCAGGGGAGCACCCGTTCGGCGAGGGCGGTGAAGCGCGACGGGTTCGCGAGTTCGGTCAAGCGCATGGATCGCCTCCCGGCAGGCTCTTAAGGGTGCCGCTGCCCAAGAGCAATGCGGCCGAATGGGCTCCCCTGGCGTTGCGCGGCCATCAGTCGAGCCCATGCCGCAGCGCCGCGGCGGTGGCAACCGGACCGAGCACGACGCTGGCCAGGGTCAGGGCCACCAGCACCGTGAACGGGGTGCCGAATGGGACCGGCCCCGTGAGCGCGGCGTTCGTCGCCGCTACGCCGAAGATCAGCACCGGAATGGTGAGCGGCAGCACCAGCACCGGAACCAGGAGGCCGCCGCGGCGCAGCGCGACCGCCAGCGCCGCGCCGATCAGCCCGATGCAGGTCAGCGCCGGCGTGCCGGCCAGAAGGGTCAAGGCCACGGCGCCGATCGCCGTCGGATCGAGGTTGAGAAAGAGGCCGAGCAACGGGGCGGCGATGACGAGGGGCAACCCGGTGGTCAGCCAGTGGGCCAGCGCCTTGGCGGCGACCGCGAGTTCCAGCGGCGCCCGGCCCATCAGGATCAGGTCGAGGGAGCCGTCTTCGTGGTCGGCGGCGAACAGGCGGTCGAGGGCGAGGAGGCTCGCAAGCAGCGCGCCCAGCCACAGGATCGCCGGTCCGGTGCGGGCCAGGAGCGCGAGGTCGGGGCCGAGGGCGAACGGCACCATGGCGACCACGATCAGGAAGAACAGCACGCCCATCAGCGCCCCGCCGCCGACCCGCACGGCAAGCTGCATGTCGCGCCGGAGCAGGGCCGCGAGCGCGGGCATCAGGCGCCCCCCAAGCGAAGTTCCTCGACCTCATCGAGGCCGAGAGGCGCGTGGGTCGCGGCTAGGATCAGGCCGCCGCCGGCCAGGTGCGCGCGCATCAATTCGATGAGGCGGGCCTGGGCGGCTTGGTCGAGCGCCGCGGCCGCTTCGTCGAGTAGCCAGATCGGGCGCCGGACCGCCACCAGCCGGGCGATCGATAAGCGCCGCCGCTGCCCGGCCGACAGGTAGCCGGCCGGCAGGTCGCGGATGGGGGCAAGGCCGAGGGCCTCGAGCGGGTCGAGCGGGGCGGTTTCCCCGGTCCCAAGGTACCGGATCCAGAAGGCGAGGTTCTCGGCCACCGACAGGGAGGGTTTGAGCGCGTCCTGGTGGCCAAGATAATGGGCCTGCTCCGGGACGGTCAGCTCCGGGTCGCCGCCTTCGAGGGTGAGCCGGCCTGAGGTCACGCGGACGAGGCCGGCAACGAGCCGCAGCAGGGAGGACTTGCCGGCGCCGTTCGGGCCGACGACCGCGAGGGCATGGCCGGAGGAGACGCCGAAGTTGACATTGGAAAAAACCTCGCGATCTCCGCGCACGCAGCCCAGATTCGACGCGGAAATGCGCACGGCTTGCCCCTTGCCTGGGTGTCGAGCCCTGCCTCGGTGCAGGGGCGCCCGGCAAAAATAGCAAATAGCTGGCTAAAGAAGTGTACTGCGTGTGGCGGGACGCAAATAAACGCCTTATAAGCCCAAGGGGTTGCGCCCCGGTGCCGGGCGCCCTTCCGCGATTGGCGCGGCGGATTTCCGAAGCCTGCAGGCCGTTCGGCCTGTGCCCCATCCGGGAATTCGCTACCTCGCGGCGGGACGCCGGCCCGACGAAGGCGCTTCGTCTCGCGCCCGATCCGATGGAAAGAACCGTTATGACCGCCCTCGACAGCTTCAAGTGCCGCAAGACCCTCAAGGTCGGCGCCAAGACCTACGTGTATTACAGCCTGCCGGCGGCGGAGCAGCACGGCCTGCGCGGCATCGCGCGGTTGCCGTTTTCGATGAAGGTGCTGCTCGAGAACCTGCTGCGCTACGAAGACGGGCGTTCCGTCACCAAGGACGACATCAAGGCGGTCTCCGCCTGGCTCAAGACCAGGAGTTCCGAGCGCGAGATCGCGTTCCGGCCGGCGCGCGTGCTGATGCAGGACTTCACCGGGGTTCCGGCGGTGGTCGACCTCGCCGCCATGCGCGACGCGATGCACAACCTGGGCGGCGATCCCAACCGCATCAACCCGCTGGTGCCGGTCGATCTCGTCATCGACCACTCGGTGATCGTCAACTTCTTCGGCAGCAATTCAGCGTTCAAGAAGAACGTCGAGGAGGAATACAAGCAGAACCAGGAGCGCTACCGCTTCCTCAAATGGGCGCAGCGCTCGTTCGAGGATTTCCGCGTGGTGCCTCCCGGCACCGGCATCTGCCACCAAGTCAATCTCGAATATCTCTCGCACGTCGTGTTTACGCGCAAGGACAAGGTCAAGATCGACGGCCGCACCGTCGCGGCGGACGTGGCCTATCCGGACACGGTGGTGGGCACCGATTCGCACACCACGATGGTCAACGGCCTGAGCGTGCTCGGCTGGGGTGTCGGCGGCATCGAGGCGGAGGCCGCCATGCTCGGCCAGCCGATGTCGATGGTGCTGCCGGAAGTCATCGGCGTGCGGCTGACCGGCAAGCTCAAGGAAGGGGTCACCGCCACCGACCTGGTGCTCACCGTCACGCAGATGCTGCGCAAGCGCGGCGTCGTCAACAAGTTCGTGGAGTTCTGCGGCCCCGGCCTCGATCATCTCTCGATCGAGGACCGCGCCACCATCGGCAACATGTCGCCCGAGTACGGCGCGACCTGCGGCTATTTCCCCACCGACGACGATACGATCCGTTATCTGACGAACACCGGGCGGCCGGCGGCGACAGTGGCGCTAGTGAAGGCCTACGCCAAGGCGCAGGGCCTTTACCGCACCAAGGGCACGCCCGACCCGATCTTCACCGACCTGCTCAAGCTCGACCTCGGCTCGGTCGAGCCGTCGCTCGCCGGCCCCAAACGCCCGCAGGACCGCGTGCTGCTCAAGGAGGCGAAATCCGCCTTCGTCGAGTCGCTCAACAAGGAGTTCGGCAAGGGCGCGGAGACCGCCAAGCGCGTGCCGGTCGCCGGCCGCAGCCACGATCTCGGCCACGGCGACGTGGTCATCGCCGCCATCACCTCGTGCACCAACACGTCCAATCCGAGCGTCATGGTGGCGGCCGGTCTGCTCGCCCGCAAGGCGGCGGCCAAGGGGCTGAAGGTGAAGCCGTGGGTGAAGACCTCGCTCGCGCCCGGATCGCAGGTCGTCGCCGAATACCTGTCGAAATCGGGCCTGCAGGCGGATCTCGACAAGCTCGGCTACAACCTGGTGGGCTTCGGCTGCACCACCTGCATCGGCAATTCCGGGCCGCTGGCGCCGGAAATTTCCAAGGCGATCAACGAAAATGACCTGGTGGCGTGCGCGGTGCTGTCGGGCAACCGCAATTTCGAGGGGCGCGTGAACGCGGACGTGCGCGCGAACTTCCTCGCCTCACCGCCGCTCGTCGTCGCCTACGCGCTCGCCGGCTCGCTGCAGGTCGACATCGTCAAGACCCCGCTCGGCACCGATGCCAAGGGCAAGAACGTCTTCCTCAAGGACATCTGGCCGTCCAGCCGCGAGGTCACCGCCGTCATCCGCAAGGTCATCAACAAGGGCATGTTCGCCCGCAAGTACGCCGACGTGTTCAAGGGCGAAGCGAACTGGCGCAAGATCTCGGTCAAGGGCGGCACCACCTACGAATGGGACCGCAAGTCCACCTACGTGCGCAACCCGCCCTATTTCGAGGGCATGAACCGCACGCCGGCGCCGATCACCGACATCGTCGACGCGCGCATCCTCGGCCTGTTCCTCGATTCGATCACCACCGACCACATTTCGCCGGCGGGTTCGATCAAGCCGGAATCGCCGGCGGGCAAATACCTCATTTCCCACAAGGTCAAGCCGATCGACTTCAACCAGTACGGCACGCGGCGCGGCAACCACGAAGTGATGATGCGCGGCACCTTCGCCAACATCCGCATCAAGAACCAGATGGTGCCCGGCGTCGAAGGTGGCTTCACCATCCACTATCCCTCGAAGCAGCGCATGACGATGTACGACGCGGCGATGCGCTACAAGAATGAGGGCGTGCCGCTTGTGGTGTTCGCCGGCAAGGAATACGGCACCGGCTCGTCGCGCGACTGGGCGGCGAAAGGCACGATATTGCTTGGCGTGCACGCCGTGGTCGCCCAGTCATTCGAGCGTATCCATCGCTCCAATCTGGTCGGCATGGGCGTGGTGCCGCTGGTATTCGAAGAGGGTACCTCGTGGCAAACGCTCGGCTTGAAGGGCGACGAACAGGTTACGATCCGCGGATTGCATGGCGAACTCAAGCCGCATCAGCGCATGCAAGCCGAGATCATAGCGTC
>DASPVJ010000282.1:0-3017 GCA_035622435.1 Xanthobacteraceae bacterium
GGCCAGAGCCAGTTTCACGTCTTCGGGACCTCTCCGTCGCCGACCCTTGTCGTCGTCCCGATGCCGACCAATTCGGCGCTTATCGCCGAGTTTCGCAAATCCACCTACATGGCGGCCACCGCCAACGGCCAGCTGTATCAATTCAACCTGGATGCCACCTCGCAGCTCCTTCCGGCTCTGAGCGAGTGCGTGAGCCAGAACAAGGCCGGCGTCACGGCGCATATCAAGGTCCAGAAAACCAAACCGCAAGCGCCCGCTGTCGCCAGCGCCAAGACCGAGCAACCCGCTGCGACAACCGCGCCGTCAGCCGACCTGCAAATCGAAGCCATAGAGCTTGCCACCAATTTCATATTAAAGACGCAACTGCACAACCCCAAGGTTCTCAGTCGGGCGCAAACGCCGGTTGATTTGGCCTCCTTTGGAGCCGCTTGGATATCCGATGAAGCGACCGGAACCGTGACCATCTTGCTCCCGCGCGGCAACACAAAAGGCATCGATATTGCGGCGGCGGTCGCCGGATCGGACGCCAGGCAGTGCCGGGGGAAATTCGCGTCGGGCCGCGTCAGCGAGTTGGTCGACAGCGACGTCGTATTTCGCGGTTTTTCCACCTGCGAGGATTCCGCCGGATCGAGAGTCGCCCAATATTTCATAGTCCCCAGAGGCCGCGGCGGCTTCGTGATCTTTTCGCTCGTGTCGAACATGAACACCGAGGCGTCGCGCAAGGTTACGCGCGACGAAAGTTTGGGAGATTTCCGCAAGGCGGCGCTCACCGTCGTGACGCCGTGAGGCGGCGTTTGGCGGTGAGCATGGTGGGCGCGGCTGGGATCGAACCAGCGACCCCTACGATGTCAACGTAGTGCTCTCCCGCTGAGCTACGCGCCCGACCGATCGCATGGGGAAATCCGTCATATCGGCTCGCCGCCGATGAGGCAAGCGCGGGAAACCCGCGACTCGTCATGGCCGGGCTCGTCCCGGCCATCCACGCCTTTCTTGGTCAGCCAAGGCGTGGATGCCCGGCACAAGAGCCTGCCCCGGACTTGATCCGGGGCCGGGCATGACGGACAAGCGGCAAGCTGGCGCGTAGTGCCGGTGCGTTATGCCGCCAGCATCTTCTGCACCTCGTTGACGAGGTCGCGCAGGTGGAAGGGCTTGGACAGCACCTTGGCTTCCTTCGGCGCCTGCGAGTCCGGGTTGAGCGCCACCGCCGCAAACCCGGTGATGAACATGATCTTGATGTCGGGGTCGAGTTCGGCGGCGCGCCGGGCGAGTTCGATGCCGTCCATCTCCGGCATCACGATGTCGGTGAGCAGAAGCTCGAACGGCTCCTCGCGCAGGCGGCGGTAGGCGGACAGGCCGTTGTCGTAGTCGATGACCTCGTAGCCGGCGTTCTGCAGCGCCTTGACCAGGAACCGGCGCATGTCGTTGTCGTCCTCGGCGAGGAGAATCTTCGGCATCGGCTCGGTCATGTCGCTCTATCCCCCGGAACACTCCCATAAAGCCCCACCGCGGGTAAATATGGGGTGAACCGCGTTTGCGATCTTGGCAGATCGGGCCGCGGCGTGGACAATGGGCACGGCCGGACCGCCGCGCCGGCGCCGGGACCCGCGAAAGGCTCGATCGCACTGCCATGGCCGATCATCTGATTGCCGAGCTCGATCCGCCGTTCGAAGTCCTGGAGCCGGCCGAGTGGCGCGGGGCGATCGTATTCAATTCCCCGCACAGCGGACGGGTCTACCCGCAGGGCTTCCTCAAGGCGGCGCGGCTCGATCTGGCGACCCTGCGGCGCTCCGAGGATTCCTTCGTCGACGAGCTGATCGTCGGCACGGTACGGCGCGGGCACCCGGTCATGCGGGCGCATTTTCCGCGCTGCTACGTCGACGTGAACCGCGAGCCCTACGAACTCGACCCGCGCATGTTCGAGGGGCGGCTGCCGTCGTTCGCCAACACCCGCTCCATGCGGGTCGCCGGCGGGCTCGGCACGGTGGCGCGGGTGGTCGGCGATTCCCAGGAGATCTACGACCAGCGCATCCCGGTCGAGGACGCGCTGCGGCGCATCGAAGCCCTGTACAAGCCCTACCACCGGGCGTTGCGCCGCCTGCTCACCCGCGTCCATCGCGATTTCGGCGCCGCGGTCTTGGTCGACTGCCATTCCATGCCGTCGACCGCCGGCACCAAGGACGAGCGCCACCGCGCCGACATCGTGCTCGGCGACCGTTACGGCACCAGTTGCGTCGGCGCCGTGTCGGAAACGATCGAGACGACCCTGCGCCGGCTCGGCTACGCGGTAAGCCGCAACAAGCCCTATGCGGGCGGTTTCATCACCGAGCATTACGGCAACCCGGCCGCCGGGGTGCACTCGATCCAGCTCGAACTCAATCGCGCGCTCTACATGGACGAGAAGCGCTACGAGCGCGCCCCGACCTTCGCGCGGCTTGCCGCCGATCTCGTCACCATGGCGGACGAACTGGCGGCGGTCCCGCTCGAGGAGCTGCGGCCCTATCGGGCGGCGGCAGAATGATCCGCCTTCCCTATTTGCATACCAGTATTGCTTCTGACGCAATTCTCATCAACGAAGCCGTCCCGGGCGCAAAATCGACCGCAGTGCAAAAAAAGGGGCCGCTCGCGGGTGCAAGCGGCCCAAGTCTAGGGAGGAAACGCCCAAGGAGGGCGGCGGGAATGCGACAAGTCGCATTGCCGCGCTGCAGCAATATGCCACCGCGCCGCACAAAAGGCAAGGCTGGTTGACGTAATTGTAGACGACCCGGGGCGGCGCGTTGCCGCACGGTGCGGGCGAGCGCCCGGAGCGTTTTGCCCGCCCATAGCCAGGATGAGGGCATGAGCGAGCCGCCGCCGGCGTTAACCGTTGCCGGCTCCGTCAGTCTCCGATACGCCGAAGGCGCGCGACCACACGGCGACGGCATGACGGCGATCGATTTCGCGGCGTTCGTGGATCAGCTTGCCGCCGTCTCCGGCGAGGCGATCCTGCCGTTCTTCCGCACCGCGCTGAGCATCGAGGA
>DASPVJ010000283.1:0-2051 GCA_035622435.1 Xanthobacteraceae bacterium
CCTGAAGGGGGGAGCGTCATGCGGCTGAGGATGATCGCGACGATCGCGTCGGTGTCCGGACTGCTGGGCGGTTCTACCTACGCCCAGGCGGCCGACATCGAATGGGAAGTCAACAACCCGTTCCGGTTCTACAAGGTCGACAGCTCGTTTGCCCTGCACGAAAAGGCTTTTGCCGAGGTGCGCGGCGACCCGAACGGCCCGCTTCCGCCCGACGTGATATGGCGCATCGAACGCCGCCTCAACGATCCGGATTGCAAGGACGCGAGCACGCCGGCGAACTGTGCGGCGACCAAGCGCGCCCATTATGACCAGAGCCGCCTCGGCTGGGCGGCGAAGACGCTCCCTACCGCCTGCTACGACAACATCGGCCGGCCGCGCCGCTACCCCGGGCAATGCGACCGCAAGTATTCCTGGGGCACTGCCAAAGAAGACTACATCCTGCCCGAGGCCCATACGGTGCAGGTGTGGCTCGCGCCGGCGCTGCGCGCCGAGGCGGGCAGCGGCCAATGCGCCTGGAGCTGGCAGCCGCACGCGGCCGGCGGCCGCGCCGGCCAGCGCGCGCAACCGTGCGCCAACACGCTCACCATCGAGCGCGTGCCCTACTCGACAAACCACGCCCATTCCGGCGTCACCGTGAAGGTGAAGCTGCCGGACGGGCGCGAGCTGGAAAATCCCGACGTGACGGTCGAGGACCTGCTCGTGGTCGGGCTGGGCGATTCCTTCGCTTCCGGCGACAGCAATCCCGACCGGCCGGTGACGTTCAGCGCCGGGCGCCAGATGGTCTACGACCCGGTCATGACCGACGTGCGCGAACAGATGGCGACGCGCTCGTACAAGCGGACGACGCCGAAAGGCGACATGATCGATCTCGCCTCCGCCGACGACAACTACGACCCGAAGGCGTTGCCCAAGCGCCTGCTGGAGGACGAGGAGCGCGGCCTCATCTTCAAGCCTAACTCGCAGGAGTTTCTCGACGCGTTCATGCGGCGCTCGGCGCAGTGGATGAGCGCCGACTGCCACCGCTCGCAATACGGCTATCAGTTCCGCGTCGGCATGGAGCTGGCGCTGGAAAACCGCCACCGCGCGGTCACTCTCGTCCATCTCGCCTGCACCGGCGCCGAGACCGTGGAAGGCCTGTTCCTCGAGAAGGACGCGCGCGAGCAGTTCGACAAGCCCAATTCGAACAAGGTGCCGGCGCAGTTCGACCAGCTCAGCACGTTGATCTGCCGCGGCGGGGAAGCCGCCCGCACCAAGGCCGCGGCCTATACGCTGCCCGCCTATTCGTTCGGCGACACCAGCGTCGGCGCGCGCAGCATCACCATGCGCTGGTGCCCGCCGGAGCAGCGCAAGCGGCCGATCGATGTGGTGCTGCTGTCGATCGGGGGCAACGACGTGGGATTCTCCGCCGTCGCGCTCTACGCGATCAGCGAGAGCGCAGGCGACATCGCGCCGATCGCCAAGTTGATCGGCGGGCAAATTCGGTTCGGGCCGGACGTGGCGCGCAATTACCTGCGCGTGTTCGACCGCCGCCTGGAAGCGGTGAAGGAAGCGCTGCGCGACGGCTTCGGCGTGGCGCCAGCGCAAGTGGTGCAGACGTCCTACGAGCCGATCCAGTACGACGAGACCGGCGGCATGTGCGGCACCAACCCGACGCTCGGCCTCGACGTCCACCCCAACCTGCACATGAGCCGCGAGCGCATCACCGAGGCGGGCGCGTTCACCACCGAACTCACCAACCGGCTCGACTGCCTGACCGACGTGCACCGGCGCGCCGATTGCCCGCCGGGGCTCGCCACCGGCCAGGGCACCGGCTTCCATCTCGTCACCGACCACCTCGCCAAGTTCGTGCGGCGCGGCGTGTGCGCGCGCGATCCCAAGCGGGCGGCGGCCGACGGGCTGATGATGGGCATGCCGCGGCTGTCGCAGCGCACCGGCGCGTTCACGCCCTATTCGCCGGCGAACGCGCTCCCCTACGCCCACCGCTGGCGGCTGTTCCACACGGCGAACGACGCCTTCCTCACCGCCAACACCCACCGCGAGGGCATTTCGCC
>DASPVJ010000284.1:0-17000 GCA_035622435.1 Xanthobacteraceae bacterium
CGAGCGAGAGCGAGCGCACGCCGCGCCGATCGACGCGCCGCACCAGCTCTTCAAGCTCGCGCCAGCCCTCCTCGCGTCCCTTGCGAAATTCGCTGCTCTTGAGGACAAGCTCCGGAGGGCCGGTCCCGCGCGCGCCGTCGCGGCCGGCAATCAAGGCGTCGTCAATCACGTCGGCGGTTTGCGTCATATCAGCCCGCGCTGCTTGATCAGCAGATAACGGTTGATTAGCGCGACCGGCAAGCCTTGGCTCGGCACGTCGAGGCAATGAATTCCGAGCCGTTCCAGCCGCTCGAACACGATGCTGCGCTCGCGCAGGAAATCGTGGGCGATCACCGCCTGGGCCACGTCCTCGAAACGCTCGGGCGCGGCGTCGACGGCGCGCTGCAGCACCGAGCCGCGCTGGGTGACGAAGACGACCACGTGGCGGTTCGCCACCCGCTGCATGCTCTCAATCATCAGCTCGGCCGTGACCGTATCAACGAAATCGGTGAACAGCACGACGAGGGCGCGCCGCTTGAGCCGGATGTTGAGCTCGGCAAGGCCCAATGTGAAGTTCGTCTCCTGATGGTGATAGTCGAGTTCGCCGGTCGCCCGCTGGATGCGCGCGAAGCCGGCGACGCCGCGGATCGGGCCGAGATAGTGCCGCACCGCCGCGTCGAATCCGTAGGTTCCCACGAGATCGCCGCTCTGCAGCGAGACCCAGGCGAGCAGCAGCCCGGCATTGATGGCGTGGTCGAGCCGCGGAATGCCGTCGACCGTCTCCAGCATCAGGTAGCCGGTGTCGAACGCCATGATGACGTGGTGATTGCGTTCGGTCCTGAACTCCTTGCACAGGAGCTTGCGGTGCTTCGCCGAGTGCTTCCAATCGATGAAGCGGTTGTCGAGGCCGGGAGAATATTCGCGCAGCGCCTCGAACTCGGCCCCCTCCCCTTTCTGCTGCTGCGATTTGATCCCGTAGATCGCTTCCTGGGCGAAGAATTGCAGCGCCGCTCCCTGCACGCCGCGCACGTTGGGGAGCACGTCGATCGACCGGTTGACGGCGACGCGACGGATGTGCTCGACGAGCCCGAGCGGCCCGCGCCAGCGCAGCCAGATGCGGCCGACGTGCACGCGGCCGCGGCGCTGCGGCACGAGCTTGAGCGCAACCCGCGCCGCTTGCGCCAGCGCCAGTTCGACCGCGGCAACTTCGGCGGCTTCGAGTTCGCCGCGCTGCTCGGCGAGGACGTCGAACCGTACCGTGCGCTGATAGCTGGTGCCAGCGATCGCGACGCCGATCGCGCCACGTTCCCCGATATAGAGCCGGTCCGGCAAGGAGACCTTCACGTCGAGCAATCGCGGCGGGAACGCCAGCAAGGCGTCGCTCGCAATCACCACCAGGGCCAACGCCCCATAGTCGAACGTGAGCCCCCACAGGCCCGGCTCCACGATCGCGACGAGGAGCGCAAGCGGAATGCCGCCGGCGAACAGAACGACGGCGCGCCCGGTCGGCCGGATCATCGCGGTGCCGCGGTTTGATCGAGGATCTCGCGCAGAATGCGGTCGCTGCTCAGCCCCTCGATTTCGGCGCTCGGCGACAGCGTGAGCCTGTGGCGCAGCACCGGCAACGCGAGAATCTTCACGTCGTCGGGGATCACGAAGTCGCGCCCCTGCAGGACCGCGAACGCGCGCGCGCTCGAGGCCAGCATGTTGGCGGCGCGGGTCGAGCCCCCGACCTCGAGCGAGGAGTGCTCGCGTGTCGCCCGGATCACGTCGACGATGTAATCGATCAGCGACTCGGACAGGCGGACGCGGGTGACGCTGTCGCGTATCCGCGCGAGCATGGCGGCGTCGGCGATCGCCTCGAGGCCGAAGTCCTCGAGCCGCGGCATGGCCGAGCGGTGGCCGTGCCGGCGCACGATCTCGCGTTCCTCGTCGCGGCTGGGATGATGAATGACGATCTTGAACAGGAAACGGTCGAGTTGCGCTTCGGGCAGCGGATAGGTGCCCTGCTGTTCGATCGGGTTCTGCGTCGCCACCACCATAAACTCGTCGCCGAGCGGATAATCCTTGCCGTCGATGGTGACGGCGCGCTCGTTCATCGCCTGCAGCAGCGCGGCCTGCGTCTTCGGCGGCGTACGGTTGATCTCGTCGGCCAGCAGCAGCTGGGTGAAAATCGGCCCCTTGGTGAGGATGAAGCTGTTGGTCTGGAAGTTGAACAGGTTGGTGCCGAGCACGTCGCCCGGCATCAGGTCGGGAGTGAACTGGATGCGCCCGAACCGCAGCGCCAAGCCGGCGCCGAACGCGCGGGTGATCAAGGTCTTGGCGGTGCCCGGCACGCCTTCGAGCAGGATGTGGCCGCCGACCAGGAGGCTCGTCAGCAAGAGGTCGATGACCTCGTCCTGCCCGACGACGGCCTTGCGCACCTCCGCCCGCACGGCCTCAGTCACCGCGCGAATGTCTTGAACGTCCATCGATGATCTCCCGTCTCCAGCGATGAATGTCGCGAGCGATTCGCACCAGCGGCGACAGATCCGCGCGCCGCCCGTCGCCGAGCGTCTCGACCTCGCCGACGAGCGCCGCGCAGTCGACAGAAACGCCGCGGGCTTCGCCGACCCGCGTGAGCCAGGCGGAAAGCGCCGGCGCGGACAGGCCGCGCGGCGCATGCAGCTGCCGGGCCGTCTCGCGCACGGTCTCCTGGACGTAGCGACGGACCATGACTTGCTGGTGGCCGGCAAACGCGATCAGCTCCGCGACGTTCTGCAACAGGCCCTGGCGCCCGGCGCTCAGCGGCGGCGGGGCCGACTGCGGCGCCCCGAAGCGGGCGATGGTCGCCCACAGCAGCAGCCCGAGCGCCGCCGCCACCTGAATCGTCGCCACAACGAACGGAAACTGCACCAGCAGCGCGAGCGGGTTTGCCGGCTGCGCCAGGTAGCCGTGCACGGTCTCGTCGAACACGACCGGGCCGCCGCGTCCGCGCAAGCGGTCGATCGCGGCGAGCGCCAGCGCGGCGTTGTCCGCCTGCCCGATGCCGTGGTTGGCGATGACGTCCGGGTCGGCCAGGATCCAAATCGCGCGGTTGCGGTTGAGTTCGCCGAGCAGGATGCCGGTGGCGCCGGCAACGATCGGGCGCAAATCCTGCGAGCGGACGAGTTGCACCGGCGCGCTCAGGCGCGGCGTTCGCGCGAGCGCATTGGTGGTCCAGGCCGGGGCTTGGGGCACGCGCACCACTTCGCCACGCGCCGACAGCAGCTTGAACGCCCACTCGGCCTCGGGAACCGATTTCTCCTCCACCGCGCTGACCCAGCCCGGCTTCGTCTCGCTCGCCCGCCCGGCCCATTTCGGCAGTACCAGCAGGATCGCCCGCGCGTCGAGGAGCGCGCGCAATGCCGGTTCGCTGAGCGCCGTCGGCCGCGGCTCGGCGATCACCAGGACGCCGTCCTTTCCCAGCTTGTCGACGGAATTGTAGCGGCTCTTGACGACCGTCACGCCAAGCCGCTGCAGCATGTCGGCAAAGCCGGCGTGTCCGATCGCCGAACGCGAGAAGGTGCTTGGGCCGACCGCCCCCGCGCCCGGCTGCCCCGGGCGCCCCATGAAATAGAGCGAGAGCGCGAAAGTGGCGACGGCCGCGCCGATCCACCCGATCAGCAATCGACGGGAAAAGACCGGCTCGCTCATGCTGCCGCCCGGCCGTGCAGGGCGCGCGCCAGCGCGTCGAAACTGGCGCGGCAGGCGGCGTAGTCCGAACGCTTGGCCGGATGATCGCCGAAGTAGGTCCACTCGACGCGCGCGATGATGTCGCGCAGCGGGCCACGGCCCGCCTCGGACAGCCTGGTGCTGCGCAGGATTTCGCGGCTGGTCAGCGAGTCGGCGAACTGTTCGCCGAGGTGCCGGCGGATGTCGGCGAGCCCTTGCAGCAACAGGACATGCATGGCGTCGACGAAGCGGCCCTGGCTGGCGAGGTCGTCGGCGGCCGCCAGAACCGCGCCCGGCCGCATGGCGACGGTGCCTGCGCCCTCGCCCTCCTCCGGTGCCCATGCCCCGCGCCCGGCCAGCCCCCAGGCCGGCAGCATGTCGCGGAACATGTAGAGCAGCAGGCCGACCCCGACCGCGGCTATCAGCCAAGTCAGTTCCGGCGGCACTTGAATGCGAAAGCCCTGCGTTTCCAGCTCGCGCGGTAGATCCGTCTGCAGGTCGAGCCGACGGATCGCCTGCTCGGCCGCCGTTTGCGGATTCGGCGGGCTTTGCGCCCGCAGCGGGGTTGCGAGCAGAAGCAGCGCCAGGACGAGGACGACGGCGCCCGCAACGCGATCCCGAAGATGACCGCCGCGGACTTGATCGGGGGCGGATACCGGCGTTGGGGAAAGGATCATGCGCCAACACTAGAGCGCTTTCCGCTTCAATTGAATCGGAAAGCGCTCTGGGTTCGGACGCCGTTCACCCGGCGCACGGCGCTCTAGTCTATGCCCAGCGCCTTGAGCTTGCGGTGCAGCGCCGAGCGCTCCATGCCGACGAATTCGGCGGTGCGCGAGATATTGCCGCCGAACCTGTTGATCTGCGCCACCAGATACTCGCGCTCGAACACTTCGCGCGCGTCGCGCAGCGGCAGTCCCATCAGATGCTCGCCGCCGTTGCCGTTCGGCATGTTCGGGACCATCGAGCCCACGTCCTGGGGCAGCATGCTGGCGTTGATGACCGCCTCGGGATCGCCGCCGGCGAGGATCATCAGCCGCTCGACGTTGTTGCGCAGCTGGCGCACGTTGCCGGGCCAGTCGTGCGATTGCAGCACCGCTATCGCGTCCTCGCCGATCTTGCGTTTCGGCAGGCCGGTCTGCTGGGAAATCTGCTCGACGAAATAGAACACCAGATCCGGGATGTCCTCCCGGCGCTCGGTGAGCGGCGGGACGCGGATCGGCACCACCGACAGGCGGTGATAGAGATCCTCGCGGAATCGGCCGGTCGCCACCTCCGCTTCCAGGTTGCGGCCGGTCGAGGAGATGATCCGCACGTCGACGTTGACCTTGGTAGTGCCGCCGACCCGCTGGAACGTCTGGTCGACGAGGACGCGCAGGATCTTGTTCTGGGTCTCGCGCGGCAGGTCGCCGATCTCGTCGATGAACAGGGTGCCGCCGTGCGCCTCTTCCAGCGCGCCGACGAGACGGCCCTGCGAGCCGTTCGACGCCTCGACGCCGAACAGCTCGGTCTCCATCCGCTCCGGCGTGATGGCCGCCGCGTTGATCACGACAAACGGTCCGTTGGCGCGGTTCGACATGGAATGAATGCTGCGCGCGGCGAGTTCCTTGCCGGCGCCGGAGGCGCCGACGATGAGGATGCGGCTGTTGGTGGGCGCCACTTTCTCCAGCGTCTGGCGCAGCTGGCCCATGGCGGTGGAACGGCCGACCAGATTGGCTGGCAACGGCGTCAGCGCCTTGAGTTCCTTGACCTCGCGTTTGAGCCGCAAGTTTTCCAGCGCGCGGTTGGCGACGAGGACCAGCCGATCGGCCTTGAACGGCTTCTCGATGAAGTCGTAGGCGCCGAGCTTGATCGACGATACCGCGGTCTCGATGTTGCCGTGGCCCGAGATCATGACCACCGGCATGTCCGGGTGCTCCGCCTTGACCGCCCCAAGCAATTGCAGCCCGTCGAGCCGGCTGCCTTGCAGCCAGATGTCGAGAAACACCAGGCTCGGGCGGCGCGTCTTGATCGCCGCCAGCGCGTCGTCGCTGTCGCGCGCCGTGCGCGCGCCATACCCTTCGTCCTGGAGGATGCCCGCGACCAGTTCGCGGATATCGCTCTCGTCGTCGACAATGAGAATATCGGGGCCCATGGTCGTCCTACCGCTCGCTCGCGACTTTACGGACTTCGGGCACGGATTGGGCCTTGTCGCCCACGTGTGCGGCGGCGAAGCGCAGCCGTGCCCACGCGCCGCGCCCGCCGAACATTCCCGCCGGCAAATCGCTCAGTTCGATGGTCCCGCCGTGATCCTCCAGGATGCGCCCGACGATGGCGAGCCCCAGCCCGGTCCCCTTCTCCCGGGTCGTCACGTAGGGCTCCAGCAGCCGGTTGCGGTTGTCCTTGGGCAGGCCGATGCCGTTGTCGAATACGTCGATGACGATGTCGCCGCCGTCGCGCTTGACCTCGACCTTGATGCGGCCGCGGTCGATCTCGGCCGGAGGGACCGCCGCGATCGCCTCGGCGGCGTTCTTGATGATGTTGGTGAGCCCCTGGGATATCAGCCGGCGGTCGAACTCGGCCATCAGCGGGCCTTCCGGCGTCGCCACCACGATGTCGAGGTCGGAATGGCCGACCCGCATCAGGAAGACGACCTGCCGCACGGTGTCGGCCACGTCTTCGGCGGTCATGACCGGCTTCGGCATGCGGGCGAACTTCGAGAACTCGTCGACCATCCGCTTGATGTCTTCGACCTGCCGCACGATGGTGTCGGTGCATTGCTCGAACACCGCCTTGTCGTCGGTAATGGCCGATCCGTACTTGCGCCGCAGCCGCTCGGCGGAGAGCTGAATGGGGGTGAGCGGATTCTTGATCTCGTGCGCGATGCGTCGCGCGATATCGGCCCAGGCCGAGGTGCGCTGCGCCGTCACCAGATCGGTGATGTCGTCGAGCGTGATGACGAAGCCGTGCTGGGCCGCCGCCGATTGTTCGGTGGTGACGCGGACCGAAAGGTTGCGCTCGCGCCCGCCGCGGTTGATCATCACCTGGCCCTGCACCAGCCGCTGGAAGCCGCTGCGCGCTTCGCTAAACAGCGCGCCAAGCTCGGGAACGATGTCGGCGAGCGGGCGACCGAGCGCATCGGCCTCCGTCCGCCCGATCAGCTTCTCGGCCGAGCGGTTGAGGATGCTGATCTTCCCCTCGGCGTCGACGCCGATCACCCCGGCGCTGGCGCCCGCGAGCACGGCCTCGGTGAAGCGCCGACGGCTGTCGATGAGATTATGCGCGCGCATAAGGTCGTCGCGCTGCGTGCGCAGTTCCTGCGTCATTTTGTTGAAGGTTTCGCCGAGCTGAGCGAGATCGCCCTCGCCCGGACGCACCGGCACCTGCACGTACAGGTTCCCGGTCGAAACCTGATCGGCGGCGCCGATCAGGCGGCGGATCGGCGCCACCAGGCTCTTGGCGAAGTTGAGGCCGATCCACACCCCGGAGAGCAGCACGCTGAGCGCGATGACCGTGTACATGAGCGCGAAGGCGACCTGGACGCCCAGCCGGTGCTCCTGCAGGTTGGCATATTCGGTGACGCTTGCCTGGGTCGCCTCCAGCTGTTCGGCCACCCGCGGGTCGACCGGGCGCGACACATAGAGATAGGCGTCGTCGTAGCCGCGCAGCTTGATGACCGCCGCGACGGTCTTCGCTTCGGTCAAGAGCGCGATCTGCGGTTCGGAATCGCTCACGTCGGCAAGCGCGCCGGCGGCGGGCGGCATCATTTCGTTGCGGGTCGGCCCCGGCCGCTCGGTCCGCTCGACCACCGACAGGTCGCTGTGAATGATGATCGCATTCGGCAAGCCGCGGTCGGCGGCCTGGATGGTGAGAAATTGGCGGAAGCGCGCGCGGTCTTGATCGAACAGCGGCTTCGCCCGGCCGAGGTCGAACGCCATCGCCATGATGTCGTTGCGGATCATGGCGGCGTGCTCGCGAAAGTACGCCTGGGCGACGGTGAGCGAGTTGGCGATGAGGGTCTGGGTGCGCGAGGAGAACCAGGTATCGAGCCCGCGGTCGAGCGTAATCGAAGCGACGACGGCAACGAGAATCGCCGGCACTGCCGCGATCACTGAAAACAAGCCGACGATGCGCGCGTGCAGCCGCGCCCCGGGCCGTCCGTGCCGCAGGGCCTGAACGATCAGCACGATCTCGCGCACGATGATCGCCAGCAGGATGAGCACCATCGCCGCATTGGCGAGCAGCACGGTCACGACGACTTCGTGATTGGGCTGTATCGGCGTGAGGCCGGTCAGGACCAGAAAGGTCACGGCCGCGGACAAAAGCGCGAGGCCGACCGCCAGCGGGCCGAAAATGCCCGAGGCGAGCTTCAGTCCGGCCCCCCCGGGCGCGGCGATGTTCGAACCGGCTACTTCATCGACGCTCGTCATGGACGCCAATGGACCTGCGGAATAGCGGCGGAAACGCGCGGTCGGTGGCAGGGGGCGCCCAAAAGACCCCCTGATGATGCTTTTATACAACAATGTTGCAAAATTGCGACATTTCGGGGGCAGGCTTGCCGTGAAAAATCGGCTGGCTGCTAGCTAACCGCTTGAACGGATCACCCGAACGTCGAGGTCACGAATCTTCTTGCGCAGCGTGTTGCGGTTGACCCCCAACAGGTCGGCGGCGCGGATCTGGTTCCCGCGGGTCGCCGCCAGCGCCGCCGAGAGCAGCGGGTATTCGACCTCGCGCAGGATGCGGTGGTAGAGCCCCGGAGGCGGCAGGGCGTTGTCGAAGCTGCCGAAATAGCGCGCGAGGTACCGCTCGACCGAGGCGGCGAGATTCTGTTCCGTGTCCGCCTCCTCGCCGGCCGCCGCCACCGGCGGCTGGTTCAGCTCGGCGTCGATCACGCCGGCGTTGATCATTTCCTGCGGATAGAGCGCGGACAGCCGGCGCGCCAGGTTCTCCAGTTCGCGCACGTTGCCGGGCCAGCGATAGCGGCGCAGGCGGTCAAGCGCGGCCTGGTCGAGCTGCTTGGGCGGGAGCCCTTCCCGCTCCGCCTGGGCGAGGAAATGGCGGATCAGGTCGGGAATGTCCTCGACCCGTTCGCGCAGCGGCGGCAGCCGCAGCGGCACCACGTTGAGGCGGAAGAACAGGTCCTCGCGGAACAGCCCCTGCTGGATCAGCACGCGCAGGTCCTTGTTGGTGGCGGCAATGATGCGCACGTCGGCCTTGATCGGGGTGCGGCCTCCGACCGTCGTGTATTCGCCCTGCTGGAGCACGCGCAGGAGCCGGGTCTGCGCCTCCATCGGCATGTCGCCGATTTCGTCGAGGAACAGCGTGCCGCCTTCCGCCTGCTCGAAGCGTCCGGGATTGCGCGCATTGGCGCCGGTGAAGGCGCCCTTCTCGTGGCCGAACAGTTCCGACTCGATGAGGTCGCGCGGGATCGCCGCCATGTTAATGGCGACGAACGGTCCGGAGCGGCGCTTGCCGTATTCGTGCAGCGCGCGCGCGACCAGCTCCTTGCCGGTCCCCGACTCGCCGACGATCATGACGGTGAGGTCGGTCTGCATCAGCCGCGCCAGCATGCGGTAGATTTCCTGCATTGCCGGCGAGCGGCCCACCAGCGGGATCGACTCGAAATCGTCGCTCTTGGGCGCCGCCCGCGGGCGCTCCTTCGGCTCGGACAGCGCGCGGCCGACGATGGCGATCAGCTCCTTGAGATCGAACGGCTTGGGCAGGTATTCATAGGCGCCGCGCTCGGACGCGCGGATCGCGGTCATGAACGTGTTCTGCGCGCTCATGATGATGACTGGCAAATCCGGCCTGAGCTTCTTGATGCGCGGCAACAGGTCGAAGGCGTTTTCGTCCGGCATGACCACGTCGGTCAGGACGAGGTCGCCGTCGCCCTGGCTGACCCACCGCCACAAGGTCGCCGCGTTGCCGGTCGAGCGCACCTCGTAGCCGGCGCGCGAGAGCGCCTGATTGAGCACGGTCCGGATCGCGGCGTCGTCGTCGGCGACCAGAATGTTTCCCGCGGGCATGGGATCCTCTTCAGCTCGCGCCGGCCGGACCGGCGGCGGTGAACATGGGCATCAGCACGCGAAAGACGGTGTGGCGCGGTTGCGACTCGCACTCGACGATGCCGCCGTGATCGCCGATGATCTTGGCGACGAGCGCGAGCCCCAGCCCGCTCCCGCTGGGCTTGGTGGTGACGAACGGGTCGAACAGGTGCGGCATCAGGTCTTCGGGGATTCCCGGGCCGTTGTCCTTGACGCAGAACTCGAGCGGTAGCGATACGCGCGTCTTGCTGCCCGGCAGCGACAGGCGCACTCCCGGCCGGAACGCAGTGGTGAGGTGGATCTCGCCGTCGATGGCGCCCTCCCCGATCGCCTCGGCGGCGTTCTTGACCAAGTTGAGGAACACCTGGACGAGCTGATCGCGGTTGGCGAGGATCGGCGGCAGCGACGGATCGTACTCCTCGACGAAGCGGATGTGGCGGGCGAATCCGCTCTGCGCGAGCTTTTTGACGTGATCGAGCACCACGTGGATGTTGACCGGCGCGCGCTCGACCGGGCGCTCGTCGGCAAACACCTCCATCCGGTCCACCAGCTTGACGATGCGGTCGGCCTCGTCGCAGATCAGCCGCGTCAAGGTGCGGTCGTCGTCCTCATCGACCGATTGCTCGAGCAGCTGCGCAGCGCCGCGAATGCCCGACAGCGGATTCTTGATCTCATGCGCCAGCATGGCGGCAAGCGCGATCACCGAGCGCGCGGCGCCGCGGTGGGTCAGCTGGCGATCCATCTTATCGGCGATGGTGCGCTCGAGCAGCATCACCACCACGTCGCCCGGCCGCTCGGCGACCGGGGCCACGTGCAGGTCCACCACCCGCTCGCCGGGATTGCGCGGGGTCGAGAGGTCGACGCGATATTCGTTGACCGGGGCGTTGCGCCCGCGCACCTGCTCGATCAGCGCGAGCAGCGGGCTGCCGAACGGAACGAGTTCGCGCAGCGCATGCCGGCGCAGCAGCGGCATGGAGACTTCGAAGAACGCCTCGGCGGCCACGTTGGCGTCGGCGATCTTGCCGTCAGCGCTGACCATCAGCACAGGATGCGGCAGCGCGTTGAGCACGATGTCGGCCGCGCCGGCCGGGAACGGGGTCGCGCGCACTTCGAGCGGGCTCATGCGGCAAGCCTCGGCGACAGCGCGTCATAGGCTTGCGCGAGATGATCGAGCACGGCGGCGGGCTCGCTCGCGGTGAGCACGTGCGCGCGCGCTTGCTTGAGCGAGGCGGATGGAGCGCCCGCGCTTTGCGCGGCGAGGTCGAGCGCCCAGCCGAGATGCTTGCGCGCGTGGCGCACGCCGATCGTGCGACCGTAATGATCGAGCATGTCCGCATAGAGCGCCGCCGCCAGGGCGGCCTGCCGCGCGAGGCTCGGCGGCGGCTCGCGGCGCCCGGTGGCGAGGAAGCGGGCGAGCGCGCCGGGAAACCACGGCCGTCCCTGGGCGCCGCGACCCACCATCACGCCATCGGCTGCCGAGAGCGCCAACGCCGATTGCGCGTCATCGTAGTCGCGCACGTCGCCGTTGACTATCACCGGAATAGACACCGCCGCCTTGACCGCCCGCACGGCGGCCCAGTCGGCCTTGCCCGCATAGAACTGGCAGCGTGTACGGCCATGCACGGTGATGAGCCTGATCCCCGCTTGCTCCGCCCGCCGCGCCAGCTCAGGCGCGTTGCGGGAACCCTCGTCCCAGCCGAGCCGCATCTTGAGCGTCACCGGCACGCTGACCGCGCCGACCGTCGCGTCGATCAAGGCCGACGCGTGATCGAGATCGCGCATGAGCGCGGACCCGGAATATCCCGTAGTCACTCGCTTGGACGGGCAGCCCATGTTGATATCGATCAGCTGCGCTCCGCCGGCCTCGGCGATCCGCGCGCCCTCAGCCATCCAGCGCGCCTCGCAGCCGGCGAGCTGAACGACGTGGATGCCGTCGCCGGGCGCCGACGCCCGCAGGACCGCCTCGGGTCGGCCCTCGACCAGGGCTTCCGACGCGGTCATTTCGGAAATCACCAGGCCCGCGCCGAGGCCCGCCGCCTGGCGGCGGAATGGCGCGTCGGTTACGCCGGACATGGGGGCGAGAAACACCCGGTTCGGCAGCAGAACGTTGCCGATTGCCAGCGGGCCGGCCCGGCCAAGGGAGGTCACGTGCCCCGGCATGGAATTGCACACCAATTGGGCGCCCATCGAGTTGCATAGACTTTAGCCATATTTCGCTGCAACGCAAGTGCTGCGATGCACAATTCCCCACAAGCTGAATCCCATTTGCGCTTGGTCTCCAACGGGCTTAAGCGGTGTCGGATTTGGGCTTCCGGGAGGCGAAATGGCGTCCGTCGCTGCGGTGGTAGTTGCCGCCGGTCGGGGGCTGCGGGCCGGCGGGGATATGCCGAAGCAATACCGGCGCCTGGCCGGCGAGCCGGCCGTCCGGGCAAGCCTGCGCCTGTTCGCTCGGCATCCCCAGGTGAGCTTGGTTCAACCGGTCATTCATCCGGATGACCACGCGCGCTTCGCTACGGCGGCCGCCGACCTCGAGCTTCTTGCGCCGGTGTTCGGCGGGGCGACCCGGCAGGGATCGGTGCGCGCCGGGCTCGAAGCGCTCGCCGCGCAGCGCCCCGATCTCGTCCTCATTCACGATGCCGCGCGGCCCTATGCGACGGCGGCGTTGGTGTCGCGCGCCATCGCGGCGGTCGGGCCGACCGGGGCCGCGGTCCCGGTGATGCCGGTCGCCGACACGGTCAAGTCCGTCGATCGATCCGGGCAGCTGATCGAGGCGACCCTCGACCGTACGCGCCTGCGCACGGTGCAAACGCCGCAGGCTTTCAGATTCGAGGCGGTACTTGACGCGCATCGCCGCGCGGCCGCCAGCGGGCGCGACGATTTCACCGATGACGCTTCGCTCGCCGAATGGGCCGGCCTCAAGGTCGCGACGTTTGCCGGCGAGCCGGGCAACGCCAAGCTCACGACCGCCGAGGACGTCGCCCGCGCCGAGCGCGAGCATGCGGCCGCGCTGTCGGACATGCGCACCGGCAGCGGCTTCGACGTTCATGCGTTCGCGGCGGGCGATCACGTCATGTTGGCCGGCGTGAAGATTCCGCACGATCGCGGCGTTATCGGCCATTCGGATGCGGACGTGGCGCTCCATGCGCTCACGGACGCGGTGCTCGGGGCGCTCGCCGAAGGCGACATCGGCGTCCACTTCCCGCCCGGCGACCCGCAGTGGCGCGGCGCCTCGTCGGACCGGTTCCTCGCCTTTGCGGCCGAGCGCGTGCGCGCCCGCGGCGGCCGCATCGCCCATCTCGACCTCACCATCGTGTGCGAAACCCCGCGGGTCGGGCCCCACCGCGACGCCATGCGCGCGCGCATCGCCGCCATTGCCGGCCTCGACGTTGCCCGGGTCGCCGTCAAGGCGACCACCAGCGAGCGGCTCGGGTTCACCGGCCGCGGCGAAGGCATCATCGCCATCGCAACCGCCACGGTCCGCCTGCCGTGGGGGGCGCCGTGAGCGATGCGAAAATCGCCGCCGCTGCCGCGCGCGTGCTCGATGCCGGCCGCGCGCGCGGGCTCAAGGTAGCCACGGCGGAATCCTGCACCGGCGGACTCGTCGCCGGCGCGCTTACCGACATCGCCGGGTCCTCCGACGTGGTCGAGCGCGGCTTCGTCACCTATTCGAACGAGGCGAAAGAGGAAATGCTCGGCGTCCCCCCGGCGACGCTTGCCGCGCACGGGGCGGTGAGCCGCGAGACCGCCGAAGCCATGGCGATCGGCGCGATCAGGCGATCGATCGTGGACCTCGCTGTCGCGGTCACCGGCATAGCCGGCCCAGGCGGAGGCACGGCGGAGAAGCCGGTCGGGCTCGTGCACTTCGCCGTTGCCGCGCGCGACGGGCGCCACGCGCACCAGGAGCGCCGCTTCGGCGACATCGGCCGCGCCGAAGTGCGCCGGCGGTCGGTACTGGTGGCGCTGGAGATGTTGGAGGAACTGGTCAAGGGCAAATAGCGAATAGTGAATAGCGAATAGTAAGCAATGCAGACCCTTCGCTATTCGCTATTCGCTATTCGCTATATGCTCCTTGCGTCGCCCATAGACCGTGTCCGCCCGGCGCTCGAACGCTTCCGCAAAACGGCGAAACGCGGCGTCAAATACCGCGCCCATGACCAGCGCCAGCATGCGGCTCCTGAACTCGTAGGAAATGAAAAAAGCGACCTCGCAGGCGTTCTCGTCGAGAGGCCGAAAGGTCCAGCGGTTTTCCAGGCGGCTGAACGGCCCTTCGAGATATTGCACGTGAATTTGCAACTGCGGCCGATCGAGCGTCACCCTGGTGACGAACGTCTCGCGGATCATCTTATAGGCGACCGTCATCTCCGACCGCAGCGTCTCGATCCCCTCGCCGCGCGCGATCCGTTGGCTGACCCTGGTGCCGCGGCACAGCGGCACGAATTCCGGGTAGCGCTCGATGTCGGCGACGAGGTCGAACATGTTGGCGGCCGCGTGGCGAACGCGCCGTTTGGTGGTGAAGCTCGGCATCGGCGTTGATTAGCGTGCGCTCTTCGCTTCCCGTGCCGCCCGTAGCCGCGCAAAATCCTCGCCCGCGTGATGCGATGAGCGGGTGAGCGGCGAGGACGACACCATCAGGAATCCCTTGGCGAACGCGATCGTGGCGTACGCCTGGAACTCCGCGGGCGTGACGAAGCGCACGACCGGGTGATGCCGGCGGGTCGGCTGCAGATACTGGCCGATGGTCAGAAAATCGACCTGTGCGGCGCGCAGGTCGTCCATCACCTGCAGCACTTCGTTGCGCTCCTCGCCGAGGCCGACCATGATGCCGGACTTGGTGAACATGCGCGGATCGCGCTCCTTGACCTGCTGCAGCAGGCGTAGCGAATGGAAGTAGCGTGCGCCCGGCCGCACAGTGAGATATTTCGACGGCACGGTCTCGAGATTGTGGTTGAACACGTCGGGCCGCGCGTCGACCACCGTCGCGACCGCGCCCTCCTTGCGCAGGAAATCGGGGGTGAGCACCTCGATCGTGGTGGCGGGGTTGCGCGCGCGGATCGCCCGGATGGTCTCGGCAAAATGCCCCGCCCCGCCGTCGCCAAGGTCGTCGCGGTCGACCGAGGTGACGACCACGTGGGCAAGTCCGAGCTTCGCCACCGCTTCGGCGACGTTTACGGGCTCGGTCGGGTCGAGCGCGCCCGGCAGGCCGGTCTTGACGTTGCAGAACGCGCAGGCGCGGGTGCACACGTCCCCCATGAGCATGAAGGTCGCATGCCGCTTCTCCCAGCATTCGCCGATGTTCGGGCAGCCCGCCTCCTCGCACACGGTGTGCAGGCCGTTCTCGCGCACGATGCGCCGCGTTTCGGCGTAGCCGGGCGAGCCCGGCGCCTTGACCCGGATCCAGTCGGGCTTGCGCAACACCGGCGTCTCCGGCCGATGCGCCTTCTCGGGATGGCGCGGCGCAGGCAAGGGAAACGTGTCGATCACGACGGCCATGGGGGTCTCGGTCGGGACGCCCCCTACTTACGGGGGCGGCGGGCGCGCCGCAAGGCAAAGGCCGCATACGGCCGAAATGTCACGCCCGCCGGATCGCCTGCCACAGCAGCAGGAACACCACGGCGCCGACGGTCGCGGTGATCAGATTGCCCCAGAAATCCTGGACCACGACCACGTTGAGCTTTTCGAATAGGAAGCCGCCGACGAGCGCCCCGATCAGGCCGACGATCAGGTTGCGGATGAGCCCATGCGGCGCCCGGGTGAGCTTGGCCGCGATCCAGCCGGCCAGGAGCCCGATGACGATCCAGGCAAGGACGCTCATGGCGCTTCAAATGTTCAGCACCCGGCCATAGGCGTCGAGCACCGCCTCCTTCATCATCTCGGAGAGGGTCGGGTGCGGGAAGATGGTGTGCATCAGCTCTTCTTCCGTGGTCTCGAGATTCATCGCCACCACGTAGCCCTGGATCAGCTCGGTCACCTCGGCGCCGACCATGTGGGCGCCGAGAAGCGCGCCGGTCTTGCGGTCGAAAATCACCTTGACGAGCCCCTGGTCCTCGCCGAGCGCGATCGCCTTGCCGTTGCCGACAAACGGGAAGCGGCCGACCCGCACGTCGAGCTTGCGCTCTTTGGCGGCGGCTTCGGTCAGCCCGACCGAGGCGATCTGCGGCTGGCAATAGGTGCAGCCGGGGATCAGCAGCTTGTCCATGGGATGCGGGTTGAGGCCCTTGATCGCCTCGACGCAGATTACACCTTCGTGCTCGGCCTTGTGCGCCAGCATCGGCGGCCCGGCCACGTCGCCGATGGCGTAGATGCCCGGGACGTTGGTGCGGCAGTGTCCGTCGATCACGATGGTGCCGCGGTCGGTCTTCACGCCGAGCTTCTCGAGCCCCAAGTTCTCGATGTTGCCGGTGACGCCGACCGCCGAAATGACGCGCTCGACGTCGAGCGAGAATTTCTGCCCCTTGGCGTCCTCGATCCGAGCGGTGACGGCGTCCTTCTCCTTTTCGACGCTCGTGACTTTGGCGCCGGTCATGATCTTGATGCCCTGCTTTTCGAACGCCTTGCGGGCGAAGGCGGCGATCTCGGCGTCCTCGATCGGGAGGATCTGCGGCAGCACCTCGACGACTGTCACCTCGGAGCCGAGCGTGCGGAAGAACGAAGCGAACTCGACGCCGATCGCGCCCGAGCCGATAACCAGCAGCGTTTTCGGAATACGGTCCGGCACCATGGCCTCGAAATAGGTCCAGATCAGCTTCTGGTCCGGCTCGATGCCCGGCAGCACCCGCGGCCGCGCGCCGGTGGCGAGAATGATGTGCTTGGCCTGGTAGCTGCCCGGGCCGAGCGCGCCCTTGGGCGGCTCGCCCTTCGGCTTCACCGCGACCTTGCCGGGGGCTTCGATCGCCGCCTCGCCCCAGATCACCTGGACCTTGTTCTTGCGCATCAGAAAGCCGACGCCGTCGTTGAGCCGCTTCGATACCGCGCGCGAGCGCTTCACCACGGCGCTCGGATCGTACGTCACCTCGCCGGCCGATAGGCCATAGTCCTTGGCATGTTGCAGGTAGTGGAAAATTTCCGCCGAGCGCAGCAGCGCCTTGGTCGGGATGCAGCCCCAGTTCAGGCAGATGCCGCCGAGATATTCGCGCTCGACGATGGCGGTCTTGAAACCGAGCTGCGCGGCGCGGATGGCGCAGACGTAGCCGCCCGGCCCCGAGCCGATGATGATGATGTCGAAGGATTCCGCCACTGCTCTCTCCACAACTCACCGCGGAGAGATACTATTCCATGGCCCCCTTACAAGGCAGGAAACGATTTGGTTGT